>JBJSXJ010000296.1:0-35214 GCA_046086325.1 Planctomycetota bacterium
CGGTCGCCGACAGATCCACATAACCGCCCTCTCGAACTCCCGCCACACGCGGTCCACTAGGACTTTGATAGGTTACGAAACGCATACGATTTTCTCCCGTTAATGAGCTCAAAGATAGTTGAGCGACACCGTACCGCATGCCTGGAGTGCCGACAAGCACCCGCCGCCAGGCTTGGTCATCGAACTGCACCCACCCAGCCCAAGTCCCGCACGCACAGTCGCTGGCTCCGGCCACCACGAAGCGCACTGGAAGAGGCACTGGAAGGCGCACTTGCTTGATCGGTACGAATAACGCAAGATGCTCTCCCATTCATCCAGTCTCGTATCCTTCCAGACTTAGTTCCTAACCTTGGACACTCAGCCTCCCGGCTGACTCACCGCGCGCTATGTTCACAGAGATTCAGTATCCGCTCGCTCAACACTCGCTCGCTGCCCTCGTCGGTCCAACTTGTAGTCCCGGGAATGGGCCGCCGCTGGTGCTCTTGCATGGAGTGCTGCGGCGAGGCAGTGATTTTGTGCCGCTGTTTCCCCATTTACTTACGCGCTGGCAAGTGTTGGCACTTGACCAGCGCGGACACGGGAATTCCGCTCGCGTGTCGGGCCGCTACCTCGTCACCGATTATGTCAGCGACGTGGTGGAATGGATTCGAGGTACGTTTCGTGAGCCCGTGGCGATCTATGGGCATTCCCTGGGAGCGATGGTGGCCCTGGGGGCCGCCGCTGAACTCGGTACCGATTGTCGCGCGGTGCTGCTAGAAGATCCGCCGTTTGAAACGATGGGAAATCAGATCGCGGCGACACCCTTTCTCAGTCAATTTCAGGGACTGACCAAGATCGTACGGCCGGGGCGTAGCGTGGAGGAACTAGTACCAGAACTGGCGCGCATGCCGATCACCATTCCCAAACAGGGCGTCACGATCCCTTTTGGACAACTGCGTGATTCGGTGGCGCTTCGTTTCATGGCATCCTGTTTGCAACATGTCGATCGTGATGTCCTGGCACCAATCGTTGCCGGTCGCTGGCTTGACGGTTACGATTGGCAAATGCTCGCCCAGCGTCTGCGTTGCCCTGCGCTGCTCTTGCAAGCAGACGGGGATGCCGGTGGTATGCTGACGGATGCTGACACGCGCGCATTTGCCGAGTTGGCTCAGGGCAGCCATATCGCTCGACTGCCCCAGATTGGCCATCAAATGCATTGGCAGGCCACTGAGTCAGTGCTGCGAATCGTGCTCGCTTTCCTCGAATCTACGCGTTGAGAATACGATGAAAACAAGTGTTGGAATTACGGTGATCGAAAATGGACAGGTGATCGACGGCACGGGTGCGCCGGCGATCCCGCAAGGTGTGGTCGTCATTCAGGATGGCCGCCTGCTCTATGTGGGACCAGCGGCCGGTAAGCCTGCCCTGCCCCCGCAAGCCACCACGATCGACGCGCGCGGTGGCACGATCCTGCCGGGGTTAGTAGAGGCTCATTTTCATCCGACCTATTTCAATGTGGCAGCACTGGAAGATTTAGATATTAAGTATCCGGTGGAATATGTGACGCTACTGGCAGCGGCGAACGCTCGGCTGGCACTGGAATGCGGCTACACGGCCGCACGCAGCGGTGGCAGCTTGTTCAACATCGACGTCTGGCTGAAAAAGGCGATCGAAAACGATCTCACACCAGGTCCGCGATTTGTTGCCAGCGGTCGCGAAATCTGCGGAGTGGGCGGATTGATGGACTGGAATCCAGACTTTCGCAAAATCGGCATGGAAGGTTTGGTGCTCCTCATCAACGGCGCCGATGAAGCTCGTGCCGCCGTGCGGAAACTGGTCAAGGATGGAGTGGAGTGGGTGAAGACTTATCCGACCGGGGATGCGGCGGCGCCCGACGTCAACGATCACCACACGCTCTGCATGACGTTCGAAGAGATGCATGCGGTCGTGGCGACCGCTCACAACCACGGGTTGAAGGTGACCGGACATTGCCGAGCAACGGAGGGCATCAAGAACGCCCTGCGCGCTGGCTACGATGCGATTGAACATGGCACATTCATGGATGACGAAGCCCTGGAATTACTCCTACGCCGCAACGTGCCCGTCGTGCCCGCTCTCTATTTTGAACTCGCCAGCGTTCAGAATGGTCCCGCCATTGGCATGTCACAGGCCGTGATTGACGGTCATCAAGAAACGCTGGAGGGCGGTGCCGAATCGGCGCGACGTATTCTGCGGGCCGGCGGTCGACTCGGAATGGGCGGTGATTATGGATTCGCTTGGAACCCACACGGTGACTACGCCAAGGAACTCAGCTTTTTCGTGCGCTACGTCGGGTTCACTCCTCTGGAAGTGATTCACTGCGCGACGCAAACGGGCGCCGAAATCATGGGGCAAGGTGCCGAGTTTGGTACGCTGGAAAAAGGCAAACTGGCCGACGTACTCGTGGTGGATGGCGATGTCTTGGAACGCATCGAGTTGCTGCAGGAACGCGAACGATTTATCGCCGTGATGCAAGGTGGAGTGATCAAAGCGGGGCAGCTTAGTCGTCCGCGGTGAGCTTCCGTCGAGGGTTCACACACAACCAGCAGAGCGCCGTAACGAAGAGTGCTGCGGCACTGCACTTGAACACCATGGGCCATTCGCCGGCCTTGGCAAATCCGCCAATCCGCTCGCTGAAAACTCCGGCCGCAAAATTGCCACACATATTGGTGAAGCCGAGGACCGATGCCACCGCCTTGCCGCCAATATCTTGAAACACAGCCCAGAGTGCTCCGAGGCCGAAATCGATCAAAAAACCGGCGATGGCGAACAAAGCAATCTGGATCTTCGGGTCGTCGCTGAGGAGTGATGCCAGGTAAGCGCAGGCGGCACCGCCACTGCCGATGATTCCCGGTAGCCGACGTCCCCACGTCAGGCCAACTCGGCGCACCAAGGCATCGGTCATCAGGCCTCCCGCCACTCCACCGCACATACTTGCCAGCAGCGGTACTGCGGTGAGTATCCCTAAATCGCTACGCGCCCAGCCATGAACTTTTTCGAGGTAAACCGCATAGAACGTCACCAGGAAAATCCAGCCCACGTTGACGAAGATACTGATGCCGCACAAAAAGTAGAGACTCGGGGAAGACACGCCATGAAGCAGCACGAGCCACGGCGGTTGACGCGCCGCAACGGCTGGCGTGCTTTCTAACGAAGCGGGAGCGATCAATTCCACTTCGGCATCATTACAGGCGGGATGGCTGGCAGGATCATTGCGAAACCAGCTGGAAAACAAAACGGCCCAGATCATTCCTAGTGAGCCGTAGAGCAGGAAGAGTATTCGCCATTGCCCGGTCTCCCACCCCAGCCACACGCCGATCGAGGTCATCAGAAAAACCGTTACCAACGAATTGAGGAGTGAACCGGCACGGCCTCCCATGGTGGTGACGCTGTTCGCCAATCCGCGCTGCTGCGGCGGAAACCACCGCTTGTTCACACTCGCGATACAGGGATAGGCGCCCGCCTGCGCTAATCCCAGCAGCGCTCGACAAACAATTAACGACAACACACCTTGAATCAGCCCCATCCCCATAATCGCGAGCGACCAAAGCACGACATACAGACTCAGTGTCCAGCGTGCCCCTAGCCGATCACTCAGCGAGCCGGCCGGGACCTGAGTTAAAGCGTAGGTATAGAAGAACCAGGCGGTGGCTTTTCCTAAATCCTTTTCATCCATCCCCAGCTCGTTCATCATCGGCACACTGACAAGTGACAATGAAAAACGATGGAGATAGAGCAACACGGACATGCTGCAGGCGAACCCGAGCACCACATATCGAGCACCCGAGGGAACACCGAGCGTACTCGGCAGGCCTTCCACCGGGGACCGATCGGCCGCGTACGGCACATCATCTCCCGCTCGTCGGTCGTCCGTTTGCTCATCGCTCATGGATCGCCTCGCTTTTTCTTGGGCGTCATCGGAGCACTCATCGTCGGCTCGGGCGCACCACTTAATCGATCGCCTTCTTTCACCGCAGCCAATCGCTCTCGACCACGCTTCACGTAATCCTCGGATAAGTCAAACGCCACATGAGCACGTCCCAGTTTCTTGGCAACCACCATCGTCGTACCACTGCCGGAGAAGGGATCGAGTACCAGTTCACCGGGCCGGGAACAGAAACGAATAATGCGTCCTAAAAGCTGTTCGGGCATCTGACAGCCATGAAATCCCGCACGCTCTTTGAATGTCCCTGCCACTCGAGGAAAATACCACGTGTCTTCGTCTTCCTGAAAACATTCCGCTACATCTTGCGGTCGTAAAATCCAGGTGTCGTCGGGCAGTCGCCCCCGCGGGTTCGCGCGGGCATCGTTGTACACCAGCTGCCGCGCGGAGGGTACGCGATTCTCCAGCTCTTCCGATCGAAACGTGAATTGCTCGGCATCTTTGACGAAATGGAATAAATGTGCATGCGAACGACTAAACTTAGCCGCACAATTCACTCCAAAGGTGTAGTACCAAATCACCCAGCTTCGACAGTGAAAGCCCACCTCCTGACTCAGCAGCTTCAGCTCCGCCGCATACTCATCCCCAATCGCTAGCCAAAATGCGCCTGTTGGCTTAAGTGCCCGATGTACCCCGGCAATCCAAGCTCGCGACCACTTGAGATACTCATCGCGCTCTTTCCTGTCGTCGTACACATCGTATTCATAGCCGATGTTGAACGGCGGATCAGCAAAGGCCAAGTCCACCACGCCCTCGCCCAGCTGCTGCATGCCGGCAATGCAATCCTGATGATGAATAGCGTTGAGTGCAATCGATTTGGGCATGCGCCGTAGAACTCCCTTTAGCTGACAACAGACACAGTCACACAGAAACTCGCCACGCTAGCATCCATGGCTGGTGCCAGCGTGCGGAAAGCCTACGACACGGGGCTTGTGAAATCCAGATAGGACAACCGAGTACTCCGGCGGCCTCCCTATCAGCCTCGACCAATGAGATACCGCTGCGGATCCACTTCCTCACGTAAAATACGGAGCTGCTCGGCCGTGGGCGGTTCCGTCTCTGGCAACGGTTCAGACACCAGCAGCTCAAATCCCGTATTCGCTCGGATCTCCTCCAGACTGACCCCGGCATGCGTGGATTCCACCTGCATGCGTTTGGTCGCGTGGTCGAATCCGAGTACCGCCAAACTGGTAATTACTTTGAAGGGCCCGGTGCCGGCTGGCAAGCCCGCCGCCTCACGGGCCCCAGGTCCCGTCAAGTAACCGGGGGTCGTGATGAAATCGACTCGTGGTACAAAACGCCGCTTGTCATGCGGAGTGATCACCAGTGTTCGCCAGCAAAACGAACCCAAATCATTTGCTCCACCGCTGCCCGGCAAGCGCACGCGCGGTCGTGTGTATGAGTCGCCGATTTGCGTGGAGTTTAAATTCCCGTAGCAGTCAATTTGCGCGCCACCCAAAAACGTGTAATCAACCATGCCGCGCTGACAGGTCTCCATCACATCGGCCATGCTCGTGGCCATCAAGCCTCGATAGAACGTACGTGAATCGCCCACACTGATCGGCATCTTGGGCAAGAACGGGCCCACTCCCCCCGCTTCGAAGATCAGAGTCAAATTGGGTGAAGTTGTTTTTTGTGCGAGCATCGCGGCCGCGCAGGGAACTCCCGTCCCCACCACCACAATCGCACCATCTTCGAGATAGCGCGCCGCCGCGCAAATCATCAATTCCATGGCGTTGTAGTGCGTCATTACTCGCCTCCCACCAGTTCCACTTGCGCCTCAGATCCAGCCACCTTCTGTAATTCCACTCGCAGACTTCCGTTCCCAGTCCCAGCGTTCGGCAGTCGAACCTGAAGCGTATGCGGCCCGGCAGTCAGCTCGAATTCGAACGCCTGTGCGCCCTCGTCTGCATTGCTCTTTCCCTCCAGTCGCCGACCATCTAGGTACCATTCCGCCTCGATTGGCCCAGCGACCAAGACACGAATCTTGCCCGCCGTCGTCACCCGCAGATCGCTCGCTAGCACCCAAGCTGTCGGCGCATTTCCCGTCCCGGTAGGACGCAGCTCTGCGAGCGGCAAGCGGCCCTCGAACAGCGACCACAATGTTGTCCAGCGACTGGCTGGTCGAGCGATTACTTCGGCTATCGTCTCCGCCCCCTGCACGGCAGTGCCACGCCACCGCTGAACCGTGCGCTCCGCACGCACCGCATACGGCCCCGGCCTTCCTAGCTCTGCCAAAAACTTGATCAGATCCAATAGCTCGTCTTGCGTAAGGAACTTCGTAAGTCCCTGTGGCATGAGCGAACGCCCCTCAGCTTCCTCGTCAATCTCCTCCACTGGAATCGTGATCGTCTTGCCGGTCGCATCGCGCAGGTTCACGCGAGTTTCATTGCGATCAACGAGTACTCCCGTAAATGTTTCGCCGCGATCCGTAACAATCACCCGCGTGACGTACTGCTCTTTAATCGCTTGATTGGGATCCAGCACCGAGGCCGCTAAATATTCGATGGGGGAAATCGAACCGACTGCGGTCAGTTCCGGCCCAACATTTCCGCCCGCACGCTGCAGTGCATGACAGCGCAGGCAACTCAACTCGGCTCGTCGAAAGACGAGTTCACCGCGGCGCGCGTCCCCGCGCTGAGCGGCATCGGCTGCCAAACGCTGAATCTCCGCTGCGGTCGGTGGCGCGGTATCCACCGCCACTCCCGCCGCTTCACTGAACACGCGAGTTAACTCGGGCTCAGTGCAGCCCACCGAATACAAATGGCGCAGCGCCATCTTGGCCGTATCCGCATGCAGCGGCCGCTTGGGAATCGCCGCGGCCAGCAGTTTCGGCCCCACTTTCAAGCTCAAGAAAGCATCCAGCACATCCCCGATGCGATCCGTTGCTGCCGCTTCTGATAAGGCGGCCGCCGCTGCCGGTGCCGCCGCCTCTGGCGACAGCTTGGCATAAGCCGACAAAGCCTGTAAGCGGACTCGCATGGAAGGCGATTCTCTCGTGGTTAATTCCTTGAGCAGATCGCGCGAGTTCGGATCATCAAGTGCCGCCAGATCGCGCACCGCCGTGCGGATCGCCTCCTGCTCACTCAGTGGATTGAATAGCACTTCGCGCAGTTGCGCGGCGACGGACGCAACTTGCCAGAGTGACGCTAGCCGACGCAGTCCGCGCTCCAGTGCCGGTTCGCGCTGTGTTGCCGGAGCCGACAGCAACCGCTCCAGAACCGCAATGTCGCCGGTCGGACGCAGCTTGCGATTCGTCGCCGCATCGATCAACGCATCCACGATCTGCACACGCACTGCCAGCGGATCTGTGCTCGCCACCAAGTACTTTTCAAACACCAAGGTTAGATCATCCGCACCTCCATACTGGCAGACCAGCTCCACGGCCATGGGCAACTGCGCAGCGGGAACTTGGCCGGCACGCAACCGTGAACTCAGCGGTGCCGCCAACTCGTGCGACTGGCTCGGTGCCGTTTGTGCTCGCAGGCGCCCATCCAGCGTCGCCCAAGTCTCCCGCAGCACGTACCGCAGATGCTCGTCGCATGGCCGCTGCAGTGAATCAGCGGCGATTGTCAGTGCTCGTACGATTTGGTCGCCACGAAAAAAGCTGAGTGTTCGCAGGGCTTCCAGTCGCACCCGTGGATGCTCGTCCTGAACCAGTCGAGCCAGTTTATCGAGCGCGGTAGGTAAACGATCGTGCCAGTAACAGAGGACGCGGACGGCAGCGGCTCGCGCACGCGGCTCGCTGGACTTCAGCACCGCATCCAGCAACTGTTCATCGACTTGATCATGCTGTTGACGTAACCACAGTCCCTCCAGTTGATCGTGCGCGCCCTCGGGACTTGCCAGATCGCTGGCGGACAACCAGCGATCAACGGCCATGCGAACTTGCTCGGAGTCGCGCGCACGCAGCTCCGTGCGCACTCGATAACAAGTCCGTTCATCCGGTGCCGCTCGTAAGACCGCCAGTAACTCCTCGATCTTGCGACCGGCGATCGGCACCGGTTTAGCCAGCGGTTTCTTCGTGTAGTGAACTCGCCAAATACGACCGTGCGATTGATCGCGACCAGGATCACGGATGGAATGCTGCATGTGCCCAACCAGCGGATTGAACCAATCGCAAAGGTAGAGCGCTCCGTCGGGACCAAATTCGATATCGACGGGGCGAAAATTCAAATCGCGCGACGACAAGAGCGGCTCAGCCGCCTGCCCCACGACGGCCGATCCCTCATCACGCATCCGATATCGCAAGACGCCCTGAAAGCCGATGCAATTATTCAGCAGGTAGTCACCTTGCATTTCGTCGGGAAAATTGCGACTGGAAACCAGTTCACAGCCAGCCGTCGGTCGCCACTGCTTTTCGAAAAACTGCGGCGCTGTGGCATGCTTGCGCGGATAATCCACATCTCCCGAGATTGCAGCTCCGAAATAATTAAAACCTGGTGAAGCATCGGCGATGTAATTCTGTCCCCAGCGATCGATCGCATGCCCCCAGGGGTTGGCGAAACGATACGACACAAACACACTCAGCCGCCCAGTACGCGGTTCAAAGCGAAACACTCCCGCATTGGCCAGTCGAGTTGGTCCGTAGGGAGTTTCGATTTGGGAATGGAGAAAGGTGCCTTCCTCAAAGTAAAGTGCGCCACCTTGATCCCAGGTAAACGCGGAGATGGCATGATGGGAGTCAGCTGAATCAAAACCATGCAGGATCAGTTCGCGGCGATCCGCGCGATCATCACCATCCGTGTCCTGCAGGAACATGAGATTCGGCTGCTGAGCGACGTAGACGCCGTGATCACCCAGTTCCAATCCGGTAGGCAGATATAAGCCGTCTGCGAATAGGGTTTGCTTGTCGGCCTTACCATCACCATCGGTATCTTCGAGAATCAAAATCTTATCGTTCGGCTTTTGGCCCGGAATGAGCTGAGGGTAAGAAGGCATCGTACACACCCACAACCGACCACGGGCATCAAACGCAAACTGCACCGGATTTGCTAACTCAGGAAACTCGACCTCCGAAGCGAACAGATTCACCTCAAACCCCTCCGCCAACTGCATCTGCTGACGAGATTCCTCGGGAGTCGTAATTTGAATGGGCGCTTTGAAATTCGAGGCAATCGTCGGCAATTCGCCCGTCGCGCGATCATCAATGTCGTCTGACACCGAGCGTCCTTGCGCCATATCCCAGATGCGTCGGTCACGCACCGCGGTCATTTTCCGCAGCTTGTCAAATTCCGGCGGGAAACTCACCGTGCCAAACGGATTCCGGCGACCTCCATAAATGTAGAAACCATTCACGGCGCGCAAGTCATAAAAGAACTGCTGATTTTTTTCGTTGACTGCCGCCCGCAATCGTTCCGCCGCGTTGGCATCACGCTGCCGCTCGGCATGCTCCGGCGCTTGCTCCCGCGGTGCACCAAACAAAGCCTGATCAAGAATCGCAGCTACCTGCCGATCGCCGTCGGCGTTGAGATGGATCCCATTGATCGTCCAAGGTTTTTTGGCCGACTCCATCCCGCGCCGCGAGGGTTCGAAGAGATCAACAAAGCGCACCGCACGTCGAGCGGCCACGTCACGCATGGCAGCGGTGTAAAGTGCGAGATTGCGGTTCGTCGCAGCTCCGCTAGGCAGAAACCTCTGGTGCAGGTTTTCGTGAGCAATGGGTGAACAGAGAACGACGGTCGGCGGCCGGCGACCATTGTACTCGGTCGTCGTCACTTCCCGCAGCCAATCATCCAGCTCGCGCTGAAAGCGCGCCAGCCCTGATTCTCCTGCAAAGGATTCATTGAAACCGAACATCGCCAGCAACAGATCGGGCTGGTGATCGGCCAGCGTATGCCCATGCTCGGCAAAATTCTGCGAGCGAGGTCGCAAGTTGACCTCATCCGCCGACCAGCCAAGGTTCCGTACATACAGTTCATGTCGAGGAAACCGCTCGTGAAGCAAGGTTTCCCAGTGACCGTAATACTGCATCCGCTCCGCTAGCGTGTTACCGACGATCACGACGCGGGCGTTCGGCTCGATCAACAGCGGACCAGTCATGGCCCCCGAGGCGGTCGTCGCGGAACGCTCGTCTTCCGCCGCAGCCTTTTCCGCCGCTCTCCCCTGCCCTGCTGTTATCCAAGCCAGCAGCAGCGCCGTGAATAACTCCAGAAACATCGATCCAAACTTGACTGCGAATCGCGCTGCTGGGCGATCACCGCCCCCCATCCGTGAAATAATCCCTGTCATGGTAGGAACTCGCTCAATCCAAGATTGCCTGTGCTATGCCCGCATCGTTTCCACTGACCAACCGTCTCGCGAAGGCCAACAATATAGTGGCGCAAGCGGGGGTAATGCGACGCTGGCGGAACGGAACTCCACCGGCTACGCACGCTCGATCGGAAAGGCGAGCACTTCGTCGATGGACTGCGCGCCCCAGGCGACCATGAGCAAGCGATCGAATCCGAGTGCCACGCCGCTGCAGGGCGGCAACCCCACACGCATCGCCGCCTCCAGACGACTTGCTTCTGGCAAGACATACTTGCCATCGAGTTGACGCTCACGATTGACGACTCGAGCTCGTTCAGCCAACGCATCCGCGTCTAGTAGTTCGTGATAGCCGTTGGCCAATTCAATCCCGTTCACATAAAGCTCGAACCGCTGCGCGACGGCGGGAGGGCCGAGATCAATTGCCGCCAGCGCCGCTTGCGAAGCGGGATAGTCATACAGAATCGTGGGATGTTCGCGACCAAGCTGCGGTTCAACCCACTGCGCCAACAGCCAATTGAGCCAAGCGTCGCGATCATCCAGCGGAAGATCGGGCAGCGGTCCACCCAGCTGCTGTGCGCGTTGCACCAAGGCTTCATTGGAGGCCTCGGTCGGATCCAGCTGTACATAACGACGAAACGCGTCGGCGTAGGTCAGTGATTCGACGGCCGGCACTAGCAGTAGCCGCTGAGCCAACTCGGCGAGAAGCTGTCGCCCCGCCGCGTAGTCATCGCCCACTCGATACCATTCCACCATCGTAAATTCGGGATTGTGTAAGCGGCCACGCTCGCCACCTCGAAACGCTCGCGTCACCTGATAAATCGCCGTGGCGCCCGACACCAACAAACGTTTCATCCCAAATTCGGGAGATGTTTGCAGAAAAAATCGGTCGCCAACTTCCGGCTCGCGCGGGTCCGTAAAGAGTGTCACGGGAATCGGATCAAGATGTCGATCAACAACCGTGTCGGCAGACAGCAGTGGAGTTTCGACTTCGACGAATCCCTGTTCGTCGAAAAACGATCGCAGTCGCTTGAGCCATTGCGCTCGACGGCACAAGGTTTCCCAAGTTGCCGTCGGCGCGAAATCCGTAGCGGACGTCTCCCGGCGTGCGCGAGGCGTGTTGGACGAAGACGCCATCACGCGTTAGTCTCGCACGCGTTCCAGGTACTCGCCGGTGCGAGTGTCAATTCGTAGCGTATCGCCTTCGTTGATGAACAGCGGAGCCAGCACTTCGGCTTCGGTCTCCAGCTTCACGGTCTTGGTGACGTTCGTAGCCGTGTCGCCGCGAGCACCCGGCTCGCAGTAGGTCACCTTCAGATTCACCTGCTGCGGCGGCTCCATCGTCACCGGTAGCTCGTTGTAAAGCAGAATGGAACAGACGGTTCCTTCCTTGATCCACTTCCAATTGTCATCCACCTTGTCCGCCGACAGTTCGTACTGATCATACGTGGCGTTGTTCATGAAGACGAAGGTGTCGCCCTGCTTGTACAGGTACTGAGCATCCACCTGCTCAACATTGGCGCCTTCGAGTGTGTCGCCGCCTTTGTAGACGCGATCCAGCACGTTGCCGCGGATCAGATTCTTCAGCCGACATTTGTAAAGCGCGTTGCCCTTGCCCGGTTTGACGAAATTCATTTCCACCATGACATAGGGTTCGCCGTCGATCTGTACTTTGAGGTTCTTGCGGAAATCACTAGTTTTGTACGTGGTCACGAGTCTAACCCTGCTACGCGGATCGGGAAGGGAACGTTATCTTGTGACAGTATCTACTGCCGCAAGTCGAGCGGAGCATTATAAGCGGACCGAGGCTTTTTCGAGAAGACTGGTATGAGCGACTCGCAGCGCTGGCAAATCGCCTATAAAACGGCGGTCCGCGACCCTCGGGAATTATGCCGTGTACTGGAGCTGCCCGCCGAGTACCAGGAAGCCGCCGTGCGCGCGGCGCAAACCTTTCCCCTCTTCGTTCCTCGCGGTTTTTTAGCTCGAATTCGCCCGCGCGACCCCGCAGACCCACTCCTCTTGCAAGTTCTGCCGCTCCACGCCGAACTAAGCGAGCACCCCGGTTTCACATTCGACCCCGTCCAGGACTCGGCGGCCCAAACTCACCCAGGACTGTTACAAAAATATGCAGGTCGAGTGCTGCTGATTACAACGGGCGCTTGCGCAATCCACTGCCGCTACTGCTTTCGCCGCCATTACCCCTACGCCGACGCTCCGCACGCGCTGGCCGATTGGCTCCCAGCACTCCAGGAAATCGCCGCCGATCCGACGATCGAAGAGGTCCTGCTGAGCGGTGGGGACCCGCTGTCGCTGGTCGATCAACGACTCGCCGAACTCCTCGAACAGCTTGCCGCCATTCCCCATGTGCGTCGCGTGCGCTGGCACACTCGCCTGCCCATTGTGATTCCCGAACGAGTGACCCCGGAACTGATCGCACTACTGCGATCAACTCGGCTGATGAACCTCTTCGTTGTCCACTGCAATCATTCGCAGGAAATCGATGAATCGGTAGCCGCCGCGCTGACACAGCTTGTCGATCAAGGTATCCCGGTGCTCAATCAGACTGTGCTGCTACGCGGTATTAATGACTCCGCCGCCGCGCTCGCGGCACTCTCCCGACGACTGCTCGATTGCAAAGTCCTGCCCTATTACTTACACCAGCTGGATCGTGTAGCCGGTGCCGCCCATTTTGAGGTGCCTGTCGCTCAGGGCTTGGCAATAGTGGCGCAACTGCGAACGGAATTGCCCGGCTATGCCGTGCCACGCTATGTGCAAGAAGTACCGGGTGCTCCGAGTAAACTGCCCGTCGAATACTTCGTGTGAGTTGGGGATTGAAACTTCGGGAATTGAAACATCGGGGATTGAAACATCGGGGATTGAAACATCGGGGATTGAAACACAGAGGCACAGAGGGCACAGAGTCCTCTGTGAACTCTGTGCCTCTGTGTTTCCACTCCTCTGTGCCTCTGTGTTTACACTCCTCTGTGAACTCTGTGCCTCTGTGTTTCCACTCCCAATTGAAATGCACGGCCCGCACCGCAATCTCGTTAGGAAATCAACCATGACGCTCCCCTGTCGGCTAGATGATCACAGTCTCTCGCAACAGCTCAGAAACAAGCTTTTGGCGGCCCGACCGGGAGTACTCGTCGGCAGGATGCCGCGCCGCCATTTGCTGAGCACGCTCGCGCTCTGGGTTGGCATCGGGCTTGTGACCGGCATGCTGGGGCGGCCATTCGACTGGCTCCGCGGCCATTGCCAAGCGGCCGACGCCGGCCCCATTCAACCGCTCGCCAACGACTATGTCGTGGTCTACCGTTCGCCCGAGCCGGGCAAAGTGTTTTGCTATTCACCTGGGCTCGTGCGCTTGGCCAGCGGACGACTCGTGGCAACGCTCGACCTGGGTGGCCCCGGGGTTCCGCGGCTTCCCGGCCCCAAAGCGTCCAAGTGCACCGAGTCCGGAACGTGGCAGGGAAAAATTTTAACGTCGGATGATGGTGGGCAGAGCTGGCAGCATCGAGTGGACTTTCCGTTTGTTCACGCGCGACCATTCACAGCCGGAAAGTCTCTGTACGTACTAGGCCATGACACCGATTTACAAATCGTCCGCTCCGATGATGGCGGTGAAACCTGGACGCCGACGACCGCGTTAAGCGCGGGCCAAAAGTGGCATCAGTCCGCCTGCAATGTGCATTACGCGCGCGATTATGTCTATTTAGTGATGGAGCGGCGAGTGTCGGATGAGATTCAAACTTGGTATGTCGGCGAATTGGCACCGGTGCTTATGCGTGGTCGAGTGGACGCGGATTTGACCAAGCGGGAAAACTGGACCTTCGCGAGCGAACTTCCCTTTCGCGAAGTGATCCCCAACGTCAAACAAGATCCTGAGATCGATTTTTTTGGAGTGCCTTTTTTTTCGGCAGCTTATCCCCGCGGTTCACAGCCAGCTCCGGGGCGCGGGTCCGCTCCCATCGGTTGGCTGGAAGCGAACGTCGTACAGTTCAACGATGCGAATCATGTATGGCATGACCCACGAGGCCGCACCTTTCATCTCTGGATGCGAGCTCACACGGGCGGTACCGGTTACGCCGCAATTGCCAAGGTCGTCGAACAAGACGACGGCGCGCTCGTTACTCAATTGGAACGAGTGCCCAGCGGCAAACGAATGTTGTATGTCCCCTGCCCTGGCGGACAGATGCGTTTCCACGTGCTCTATGACGACCAGACGCGACTGTTTTGGCTGTTAAGCTCACAAGCGACCGACTCCATGACCCGTCCCGACCGACTCGGCCCGGACCGCTTCAATCTGCCGAACAATGAGCGGCATCGTTTGCAACTGCACTTTTCCAAGAACATGGTCGACTGGTGTTTTGCGGGCCTGGTCGCTACCGGTGAGACGCCTCGTCAAGCACGGCACTACGCCAGCCTGATCATCGACGGCGACGATCTACTACTGCTCTCGCGCAGCGGCGATCAGCAAGCCCACTCCGCCCACGACGGCAACATGATCACGCTCCATCGAGTGAAACAATTTCGGCGTCTGGTTTACTAAACGGCAATCTCCGCGCGCTGCTCCTCCGTGTCCCCGTGTCTCCGTGCGAAACACCTCGCGTGTCTCCGTGCGAAACACCCTCCGTGTCACTTTGTCCCCGAGATGCAGTAGAGGTGATCGAGGGTCCGCAGCAGAATCTGGCCGTCGACGAACACGGGAGTCGCGACGGTAAAGTCGGCGTCGCCGGAGTTGCCGAGCGAGTTTTCGGCGAGCAGCTCGAATTTGTCGCCCTGCCCAACGACGAACACGGTACCATCTTCGCGCGTCATGTAGATCTTTCCGTCCGCCAGAATCGGTGACGCACTGAAAGCGTTGCGATTTGGTTTCACATCACCGGTCCAGACTTCTTTACCGGTTTGAATATCCAGGCAGGCCAGTTTCCCTTTGTCGGTACAGACATACACTCGGCCACCCGTGGCGATAGGCGTGGGCACGTCCGCGCCCAGCTTATCCAAGCTCCATAGCACCTTGCCGGCCTTTTCACCCTTCAGTCCGATGGCCGTGATCGAGGCCCCGCGTGCGTACGGAGCGATCACCACTCCATCCGCCACCACCGCCGAAGCGATCGAGCGAAAGTATTGATGGCGAGTTGGATTGAGACCGCCGACGCGCCACGTTTCTTTACCTGTTAGCGCGTCATGAGCGGTGACGTGGTCCGCTCCCAGAACGACCAGCGTTTCTTGGTCGCCATCACGAACGACAACGGGTGTGGAGTAGCTTTGCGCGGCCTCGCTGGGAGCATCGAGGTTGCGATCTTGTTTCCATAGCTGCTTGCCGGTGACTTTGTCATACGCCACCAAATAAGAAGGACCTGTTTGCATCACGGCGACCACGACCGCTTTTTCGGTGAGCACGGGCGAGGTGCCCAGGTCCCACCAGAGCGTATCCTGACCGAATTGATCTTGCAGATTCTGTTGCCAAAGAAGCTTGCCGGTCATGTCGAGGGCGGCCAGATCGCCGCTCTTGAAATAGACATAGACCTGCTTGCCGTCAGTCGCAGCAGAGGGATTACTACCGGTCGCTTTCTTGTGCTTCCCGCCACGTTCTTTACCCACTTTCGTCTGCCATTTGGCATTTCCTTGACGATCGTAGGCGGCGACGAGGTTGTCACCGTCGAGTCCGTAGGTCAGAAAAATCTGCTCGCCCCAGACGACCGGCGTCGACGAACCTTTGCCCGGTAAGGCAACTTTCCAGCGGACGTTTTCCGTACCACTCCACTTCACCGGATAGTTCTTACCAGCTGCCACACCGTCACTGTTGGGCCCGCGCCAATTCGGCCAATGCTCGGCTGCCTCCAGCGCCATCTGGGGTGATGACTGCAGCCCTGACATGGCCAGGAAGATCAACAGCAAGGCAAACCGTCGAACCATGACGAAATCTCCAAAAACGAAGTCTTTAAGGTGGGGCCAAAGGTGGGCAGCAAGGGGCGGCGTCGATTCGCAGGGAAGCTCGCCGCAGATGCTGAAACGGGCGTCATTCTTTCCGGTGAAGCGGCGCGAGTCAACCTGACCCGGTTGAATCCCACGCGGCACTCGTCTAGCCTGTCCCTCATCTCACCCCACGTATTCCCTTCGCGGGAAATGTGCTCAACGTACTTTCCTTATTTTCTCCTAAGTAGAGGAGCCTTGGTTATGGACCGTGCCGACAACTCGTTGTCCGTGAAAAATTCAGCCGTCGCCGCTAACACTCAAACGAAAGCCTCACCAGCCGCTGCTCCCGTGGGACGGCGTTCGTTCCTAGCCGCCGCTGGTGCGGTGGCTGGTGCAGCACTCGCCGGTGCCAGCATCACCACACCCGCGGAAGCTCGCGACTACGGCCCGAATGCGCCGCCCGTGCGCTACCCAGACCCCGATATCAAGGCGCTCGACAAGCGGTTCGAAAAATACAAACTCGGTAACACACCCATTCAGCGTCACCATACCGGGTCGTTGTGGGCGGAAGGCCCAGCCTGGAATGGCGTGGGACGCTATTTGCTGTGGAGCGACATTCCGAACAATGTGCAGTTGCGGTGGTTGGAAGAAGATGGTCACGTCAGCGTCTTTCGCAATCCGGCCGGCAACAGCAATGGCAACACGTTCGACTTTGAAGGTCGACAGATTTCCTGCGAGCATGGAAATCGACGCGTGGTGCGGTATGAGTACAACGGCAAGATCACGGTGCTCGCCGACAAGTTCGACAACAAGCCGCTCAATGCTCCCAACGATGCGATCGTGCATCCCGATGGCAGCATCTGGTTCACCGATCCCGGTTATGGCAGCTTGATGAACTATGAAGGGAACAAAGGCGAGCTGGTGATCAAGGAAGCGGTTTATCGCATCGATGGGAAAACCGGCAAGCTCGAAAAGCTCACCGATGAAATCTTCAAGCCGAACGGCCTCTGCTTCTCACCGGACTACAAAAAACTGTATGTGGCCGACACGGGTGCGTCGCACTATCCCGACGCACCGCGGAACATCAAGGTCTGGGACATTGTGGATGACAAGAAAGTGGCCAAGGGACGCGAATTCGCTTCGATGAAGCTGGAGGGATTCGACAAGGCGGGATTCGCCGATGGAATTCGAGCGGACGTGGATGGGAATGTTTGGGCCAGTGCCGGCTGGGTCGGTGAAGGGTATGACGGTGTGCATGTGTTCGCTCCCGATGGCACTCGGATCGGACTCATCTGCCTGCCGGAAATCTGCAGCAACGTCTGCTTTGGCGGCACCAAACGCAACCGGTTATTCATGACCGGCAGCCAGTCGCTCTACAGCGTCTACGTCGAGACCCAGGGCGCGCACATTACGTAAGGTCCGCTGTGTTCATCATCGCTCTGCGCCAGCGGGCTCCCGAAATATGGAGCCCGTGCATGCCGAAGGCGGCGTGGGGAAAGGTCTGCAGAAAGAAAGCATCATGGTCTCGATTGATGAGATATCGAGTGAAATTCCTACCCACTTTTCGCTGCCTCGGTATCTCAGCTCGTTTCATCCAAAACGGTTACCGCACTGGTTCACGGACGTCTTGATCATCGGTGGTGGCGTTGCTGGCTTGCGAGCTGCCAATGCGATTCCGCCCTCGCTCTCAGCACTCGTGGTTTCCAAAGATGAATTGGAACTGTCGAACAGCAGCTGGGCACAGGGTGGTATTGCCGGTGTGATGGATCCGGAAGACCGCTTCGAGAACCATATTGCTGACACATTGACGGCGGGCGGCTCGCTCTGTGATGAGAGCGTGGTGGAGATGGTAGTGCGCGAAGCACCGGATCGGATTCGCGAGCTGATTCAATGGGGCACTCACTTCGATGAAACCGCTGGGGGACTGATCTTGGGCCGCGAGGGCGGCCATAGTCATCATCGCATTGTGCATGCTCTGGGAGATGCTACGGGCCGCGAGATGATGCGGGCTCTGATTGCACATACCAAGCTGCAATCTCATCTGCATTTGTGGCCTCGCTGCTTCACACTCGACTTAATCACGGCGGACGGAGTTTGTCGCGGTGCGCTGGTGGCGGATCAGCGTCGTGGGCCCGTGCTGGTCTGGGCGAAGCAGACGATTCTGGCGACCGGTGGCATTGGGCAAGTCTATCGCGAGTCGACGAACCCGGCAGTAGCGACGGGCGACGGGCATGCAATCGCGCTGCGGGCCGGAGTGGCGCTGCGCGACATGGAGTTCCTGCAGTTTCATCCCACCGTGCTGTATATCGCGGGGAGTGGCCGGAGTTTGATTACCGAGGCGATTCGTGGTGAGGGGGCACGGCTGATTGACCGGCGCGGGTATCGGTTTATGCCGGATTATGATGCTCGCGCGGAGCTAGCTCCGCGCGACATCGTTTCGCAGTCGATCGAAACTCAGATGCAGAAAACGCATCATGCCTGTGTTTACCTGGACTTATCGCATTTGGATGCCGACTTTGTCCGGCGCCGCTTTCCGGGAATCGCGCAAACCTGTGCGAAGTTTGGCCTGGATATCACCAAAGATCGCATTCCGGTACGTCCCGGTGCTCACTATATGATTGGTGGCGCGGTGGTGGACTCCCACGGTCGCACTTCGTTGCCAGGGCTCTGGGCAGCCGGTGAAGTGACTTCGACCGGATTACATGGAGCGAACCGCCTGGCCTCGAACAGCTTGCTTGAAGGCCTGGTATTTGGAGCTCATGCCGGCGAGGGGGCGGCGGCAGCGGCGGCGAGCATGGCGGATTCGTTTCATCCAGGCTCGCTGTCGTATGAGGCGCCCGTGGTGCCAACCGAACCGTTGGATTTGGCTGACATCCGGAATTCGCTCAAGAGTCTCATGTGGCGAGCGGCTGGGGTGCAGCGCACGCAGGCGGACTTACGCGAGGCGCTGGAGACGATCGACGCTTGGTGTCGGTATGTGCTGGTGCAGCCGTTTGCCAACAGTGAAGGCTGGGAACTGCAAAACATGCTCACGGTCGCTCGTCCGATGATCCAAGCGGCCTTGCTGCGCGAGGAATCACGAGGCGTGCATTTGCGAGTCGATTTCCCGGACACCGACGAACTCCGCTGGCGCCGCCACCTCAGCTTCCAGCGCCAGGAAGACTCACAAGTCGCCGTCCGTGTCGAGGGTTAGATCGGTAGATCCCTGAGATCTTTGCTGGCCTGCTGAGAAACTCGCTCCAGCACTGGGGATGAGGGGCGAGAGCGTTGCCGGCAGCAGGCTTAGCAGCCTGATCGCGGCGTGCAGCGCGCACTTGGAATGGGCGTGAGGAAGCGAACGCCAAGCCTTTTACCTGGCCGGCATGCTGCTTGCCGTTTCTTTCGGGACCCTAGATCGCTTCGCCACCTCGCTCGCCGGTGCGAATCCGAATGCAGTCGTCCATCGGTACGACAAAAATCTTGCCGTCCCCAATTTCGCCTCGTTCGCCCGTGCGCGCGCCTTGGATGATGGCGTTAATCGTCGGTTCGACGAAGTTTTCATTCACCGCGATTTGCAATTGCACTTTACGCAGCAGATTGACGGTGAAGTCGTTGCCGCGATAGAGCTCTGTCTGGCCCTTTTGGCGGCCAAATCCCTGGCAATCCAGCACCGTGAGTCGCACCACCTCAACTTCGGTAAGTGCCGCTTTCACAGCCTCCAAGCGACTCGGCTGAATGATGGCGATGATGAGTTTCATCGAAAAGTACTCAGGGCAAAATTTGAGTGATAATGGGGCGCTGGCTAATGTTCCTAGCGAATGTCGCGGGCGACTGCTGCTGGCTAGCTCGGCAGGTCATCAAAGAGCGCCTCGACAAACTCGACGGGATTGAACGGCATTAAATCATCAGCCTTTTCGCCGACGCCAATATACTTCACCGGAATCTGAAACTGTTGACGAATGGGGATGACGACACCACCCTTGGCGGTTCCATCCAGTTTAGCAAGGATGATCCCGGTACACCCGGCGGCGGCGGAAAATCCTTGTGCTTGACTGATTCCGTTCTGGCCGGCAGTGGCGTCGAGCACCAGGAGCACTTCGTGGGGCGCATCGGGAATCACTTTGCCAATCACGCGGCGAATCTTGGATAGTTCCTGCATCAGGTTCGACTGAGTCTGCAAGCGACCGGCGGTGTCCACGATGCAGACTTGCGCGTTGATTTCTTGGGCTCGACTGACAGCTCGATGAGCGACGCTGGCCGGGTCACTCCCTGGCTCTCCACGCACAATTTCGGCACCTTCGCGCTGTGCCCAAATGGCCAGCTGTTCAACCGCTGCCGCTCGAAACGTGTCCCCTGCCCCGAGCACGACGCTCTGATTCGCAGCTCGAAACTTCCTGGCCAGCTTGGCGATGGAGGTGGTCTTTCCCGAGCCATTGACGCCGACGACCATGATGACGGTCGGGCCGCTGCTGGCGACTGCCAGGGGGGCATCCTGCTGCGCCATGAGTTCTTTGAGTTGCTGTTTGACGCTGCCCAGCAAATCCTGCATCTCTACCACTCGACCACGAAAATCCGACTGCAAGCGATCGCGTACCTGCTGCGCCGCTTTAACACCCATGTCGGTTTTGATCAGTGCGGCGAACACTTCACCCAGGAAGGCATCGTCGACCAGTCGCCCTTGTTGCTTGAAGAGGTCGCGGATGTCGGTATTGAGCAGCTGGGCGGTTCGTTTCAGCCCCGATTTGATGCGGTCGAACAGTCCCATGATGGCTTATTCCGTGGCGGAAGCAGTGGCCGTACGCGACGCTATCACTCGATCGAGTATTCCGTTGACAAACTGACTGGATTGCCGCGCTCCATAGCGCTTGGCCAGCTCTAAAGCCTCGTTGATCGCCACGCGTGGTGGCGTATCACCGTGCAGGATTTCATAGGTAGCCAGACGCATTACGTTCCGATCGATCACCGCCATCCGCTCGACCGACCAGTTCTTGGCAAGCCGCCCCAGCAGTTTGTCAATCTCGACGCGGTTGCGTCGTACCCCGGCGATCAGTTCGTTGGAGAACTTGACTAAGGTGGGATGGTGATTGAGTCGTCGCCGCACGAATTCCTCGGCGATCGCGAGGTTTCGGGACGGGTTCAAATCGTCAGCGTAGAGAACTTGCAATGCGATTTCACGCGCGCGTCGTCGAGTCATAGAGAATCTTGGGTCTTTGTTCGGGAAAGATCAACGAAGCTTAGCGAGAAGACTCACCATTTCCAAGGCCGCCTCAGCACACTCGACCCCCTTGTTTCCCATGTTCCCGCCCGCTCGCTGAATCGCTTGTTCCAGGGAATGACAGGTCAGCAATCCGAAGAGCACCGGGATTCCCGTTTCAGCGGCGATTTGACCCAAGCTGAGACTCACCTGGCGATTGATATGTTCATCGTGCGACGTTTCACCGCGAATCACTGCGCCTAAACAGATCACCGCCGAGTATCCGTTCGACTGGGCCCAGTGGCGGGCCACCACGGGTAGTTCCCAAGCTCCGGGCACCCAGGCGACATCGACCGCATCCGCAGCGATGCCGTGATTGGTGAGCGTCTCTAAAGCTCCCGCCAGCAATCGACTCGTGATCGATTCGTTGTAGCGCGAGACCACGACCGCATACCGGCCTCGTGCCTGATGTTTATCCCCCACATAAATGCTCGCCATAAGCAATCGTCCTGCTTTCTGTTTCCTGACACGGTTCCCGGTTGCGAATCGCCGGGCTCGGTTTCCTGTTCCTCAATCCCGACTCGCCGCTCAACTCGACTTCATATTCATACTCATCAAAAATTCCGCGTTCGTCTTGGATTTCTGCAGTCGGCTGACCAGCAGTTCCATGGCGTCCGGCGGATTCAAGTCTTGTAGCACTCGACGCACAATGCAGATCCTTCGATACTCATCGGGATCGAGCAGCATTTCTTCACGGCGAGTCCCGCTGCGGTTGATATCGATGGCTGGCCAGATGCGGCGTTCGACGAGTTTGCGGTCGAGCACAATTTCCATGTTGCCCGTGCCTTTGAACTCCTCAAAAATCACGTCGTCCATTTTGCTGCCGGTTTCGATGAGTGCCGTGGCAATAATCGTCAGCGATCCACCCTCTTCCACTTTTCTGGCGGAGCCGAAAAAGGCTTTGGGTTTTTGCATTGCGTTGGCATCCAGCCCCCCGGAGAGGATCTTTCCGGATTGAGGGCATTCAGAATTCCAGGCTCGAGCAAAACGTGTGATGGAGTCGAGGAAGACGACGACATCCACCCCGAACTCAACCATCCGCTTGGCCTTTTCGAGGACCATTTGCGCTACATGCACGTGCCGAGAGGATGGTTCATCGAAGGTGGAGCTAATGACTTCACAGTGCGGTCCTTTCACTTGACGCTCCATGTCCGTCACTTCCTCTGGCCGCTCGTCAATCAGCAGCATGATGACGTAGGCGTCTGGGTAGTTTTTAAGTACCGAGAGCGCCATGCGCTGCAGGAGAATGGTTTTACCTGCCCGCGGAGGACTCACGATCAACCCTCGTTGGCCAAAGCCAATGGGCGTCATCATGTCGACAATGCGGGTGGAGAGATCGTTGGGATCCGCTTCCATCACGATCCGTTTGTCGGGGTGAATGGGAGTTAAGTCATCGAAGGGAACGAGCTGGGTGGCGCGATGCGGTTCCTGATAGTTAATCGCTTCGACTCGCAGCAAGGCGAAGTAACGTTCGTTTTCTTTGGGAGGACGAATTTGCCCCGAGACGGTCACTCCGGTACGCAAGCCAAACCGCCGAATCTGACTGGGCGAGACATAAATATCGTCGGGACAGGAGAGGTAGTGATAGTCGGGACTACGGAGGAAACCGAACCCGTCGGGTAGGATCTCCAGGGTCCCTTCCCCGTACATCAGCCCATTCATCTTCACCCGCTCTTTGAGGATGTTGAAGATGAGATCTTGTCGGCGCATGCCGGCGACATCTTGGACGTTTTCGTTTCGGGCCGCTTCGATCAATTCGGCCATCGTTTTGCGCTGCAATTCGGCCAGATGGCTTTCGCCGGGCTTGGTACGGCCGGGGTCGGTACCGCGGGCAGCGCGCCGTCCCAAACGGTCCGCCTCTTCGGCCAGTTCCTCGGCCAGCGATAAAGGTTCACCCTCGGCCTCGATCGCCGCGAGTCGCTCTTGAACCTCGGGGGGATGAAGTGGTGTCGCGGAGGTGCTGGATGGTTTTGGCTGGTTGAAATCAGGTTTGTTGGGCATGAGACAAAGTCTCCAGGCTCGACTGATACCGAAATGAGACAAGACCGACGGCGAGCGGCGTCGGCCGGTGAGGGGGGGGGCGGTCATAGGTTAGGAACGCGCGGGACGCGTCCCGGAAAAGTGTTAGCAAAATCGACTGGCGAA
Organism: Planctomycetota bacterium; assembly: GCA_046086325.1. Lineage (GTDB taxonomy): Bacteria > Planctomycetota > Planctomycetia > Pirellulales > Pirellulaceae > JBJSXJ01. The sequence goes on from JBJSXJ010000296.1 coordinate 23,508, forward strand.
TGCTTGCCAGAGTTCTTGGACGCGAGCCGTGGTGGCGGCGGGCGTTCCGGAATTATCCAACTGGTACGTCGCTCGGCTTCGTTTTACCTCCAGGGGCCACTGAGCGGCTTCGCGGGCTTGCAAGTCGGCGGCTGTCCAGCCACGGCGAGCAACTCGAGCAACTCGTTGTTCCCAGGTCGAATCAATGAACACCAGAGCGTCACACCAACGATCCCAGCCTGCTTCCAGCAGGAGCGCGGCATCCAGCAGGACGACCGGCACGTCGCCCTGCTGGCGCCACTCGTCCAATTGAGCTAGCAGTTGCTGCTGAATGCGAGGGTGAGTTACTTGTTCGAGGAATCTTCGTTCGGCTTCTCCTGAGGTTGTCTGAGCAAACACGATGCGTGCCACGGCGGCTCGATCAATCTGTCCATCGACATCAAACACGGCAGCTCCCCACCGTGCGCGTAACCGTGATTGGACGGTCGAGTCTTGTAGGACTTGATGACCAACCTCATCGGCACGCAGGCAACGAGCTCCTAACTTCTCAAACTCTTGGCAGACGAAACTCTTACCACTGGCTATTCCACCCATCACTCCAATCACGAGCATCTGCGCGGGATTCATCAGGCATCACAATCAGCCCAGGTTGCCCCGGTGGCCACATCCACTCGCAGCGGCACGCTTAAGGGAAACGCTTGGGTCATTTCATGTGTCACGAGTTCTGCCAGAGCCGCTTGCGATTCGGGCGCTACTTCGAAAATCAGTTCATCATGGATTTGGAGCAGCATGTGGGCCGACCAATTCTCAGCGCGCAGGCGGCGGTGAATGTTGATCATGGCTTGTTTGATCAAGTCAGCCGCGGAGCCTTGGATGACCGTGTTGATCGCGATACGTTCAGGCAGGTTGCGTTGGCGGGAATCACGACGTTGATAAGCTGGACGAACGCCCTGGATCTTGCGACGCCGACCCAGGATCGTTGTAACATAACCGCTGCGCGCTGCCCCGCCTAGTACTTTTTCCAGGAACTCATCGACGCCGGGATAACGAGCAAAATAGGCTGCGATGTAGGTCGCCGCATCCTCTTGCGTGATCCCCAGTGATTTCGCCAAACCAAAGGGGCTCTGGCCATACAAAATGCCAAAATTGATCGCCTTGGCACTGCGCCGCATCTCTTTAGTCACCTCTTCCAGCGGCACTCCGTACACTTCGCTCGCCACTCGCGTATGAATGTCCTCATCGGCCACAAACGACTGCTGTAACCGCTCGTCACCCGAAAAATGAGCGAGCATGCGCAGTTCGATCTGCGAGTAGTCAGCGGCGAGCAATTGCCAGCCGGCGGGACCAGCATGGAAGGCGCGACGAATTTCGCGACCCGCTTCCGTGCGAATCGGAATGTTTTGCAGATTGGGCTCCGTGGAGCTCAACCGGCCCGTTGCTGCCACATCCTGCTTGAACGACGTGTGCACTCGCCCCGTTTCCGCCAACACTAGCTCCGGTAAGGCTTCGACATAGGTGCCGGAAAGCTTCGCCAGTTGACGATACTCCAGGATTTTGGCCGGCAAGGCGTGCAGCGGAGCCAGTTCCGCGAGCACTTCGGCGTCCGTACTGGCGCCGGTCTTGGTCTTCTTGACGACCGGCAGTTTCAGCTCCTGAAACAGGATTTGGGCTAGCTGCTGCGTGGAGTTGATGTTGAATGGACGACCAGCCAGCGCCTCAATTTCGCGCTCGAGCTGTTCGAGCTGGACGGCGAACCGAGCCCCCAGTGTTTGCAGTTGCGGTACATCCACCGCAATTCCTTGATATTCCAGGTCGGCCAACACTTCCACCAGCGGCATTTCCAGATCTTCAAACAGGGCTGTCAGCCCCAGTGGTTCGAGCCGAGGTCTTAAGATGGATGTCAGACGCCAAGCGACATCGGCATCTTCCGCCGCATATTCAGCAATTTGCGCCACGGGCACCTGATCCATCCGTCGCTGCTGACGACCGGAGCCGATGAGTTCGTCGATCTTCATTGTTTCATGATTGAGATAGCGGCGGGCGAGTTCATCGAGGTTATGGGCACGTTCGCCGGGTTCCAGCAGGTAGTCGGCGACCATCGTGTCAAAGGCCAGACCACGCAGTTCCACCCCGGCTCCACGGAGCACCGTGAGGTCATATTTCAGGTTCTGTCCTATTTTGGCAATCGCAGGGTTTTCCAGGATGGGCCGCAAGAGCTCGCGCACCGCACTCCATTCCAGACAGGGCTCACCCTGTGGTGCGCGGAGCGGTATGTAACAGGCCTCCCCGGCTGCCCAGGCGAGCGACAGTCCCACTAGCCGAGCTCGCCGTGGATGCGTGTCGGTGGTCTCGGTATCGATCGAGAGTTCCGCACACACCTGCCACTGCGTGATCAGATCGTGAAGCTCGGATAATTCCGTAACGGTACGATAGTGAGTGCGATAGTCGGCCGTGGTGGTGGTGGGGAGAGAGGCGGCGAGTAACGATGGATCTGCCACGGCTCCTAGTTGTGCGGCATCCAGCGGTGCGGCATCCAGCAGTGATTCCCCCTGCGTTGGGACAGCCAGCCGCTCCGACGCAGCGCCGCTCGTCAGCTGGTCAGAGGAATGAGCGAGGAAAGCGGCTGAGTTTGACGTGTTCAAACCGGGGTCGCTGCCGGCGAGCGGTGTCGCGAGATATTTTGGCTGCAGCAGTTTTTGCGAGAGTTGGCGAAAGCCAAATTCTGCGCATAGTTTTTGGACGGCGGGACCGTCAAATTGACCGCTCTTGGCCGCTTCCCAGTCGATCTCCAAGGGGACATCGCTGCGGAGTCGCACGAGTTGGCGGCTGATGAGTGCTTGGGCACGAGCGGCCAGCAGATTAGCGCGCCGCTTTTCACCAGAAACCTCATGCGCATGATCGAGCAGGTTCTCGAGTGTTTGGTATTTGGTGAGTAGTTCTTGAGCCGCTTTGGGGCCGATCAGGGGGACACCAGGGATGGCATCGGTCTGATCGCCCACTAGAGTTTGAAAATCAACGACTTGATCGGGGCGAATTCCCCACACGCGCTGCAGGGCCGCGGCGTCCGTGAATTCCTGCTTGCGAATGTGGTAGATCCGCACTCGGTCCGTGATCAACTGACGACAGTCTTTGTCACTGGTCACGAGGGTACAGCTGCCTCCCCCCTGCTCCACGCGCGCTGCGATCGTCGCCAGAATGTCATCCGCCTCAAAATCGGGAATGGAGTAAACGGGGATGCGCATCGCTTGCAGCAAGCGAAAAATGAGTTGAATTTGGACTCGGAGATCCTCCGGCATCGACTCGCGATGTTCTTTATAGGGCGGGTAAAGAGCGTGACGAAAATTGTCGCCAGGGTGATCGAACGCGCAGATGAGGTAATCCGGTTTGCGCGTCTCCAGGAGCTCCAGGAGGTCGCGAGTGAACCCGTGCACCGCCGCCACGGGCTGGCCGGTCGGACTGCTCATTTCGGGCATCGCATGAAAGACTTGGTAGATCAGCGAGTGGGCGTCGACGACGTACACGCTTTGGGAATCTAGCGTGGGCGTCGCCGGGTGAGTGGTCGACGTGGGGGAAGGATATTGGACCGGTGTCGGCTCGGGCTCGGGCGCAGTAGCAGGCTCGGGCGGGAACTCCAACGTCGGCTCGGGCGTAGGCTCGGGCGTAGGTTCGGGCGTAGGCGTAGGCTCAGACGTCGGTTCAGGCTTGAGCTCAGTGACGGCTTCGAAGCCAGTGAGGAGCGGCTGGTGGGACTGCGGGTGGTTGGTTTTTTTCATAAGTGTCGTCATTTCAGCGGTTGGTGGCGACTTCCGCAAGAACGCACGAGGACTGCGGGCCGTTTAGCGGCGTTTTGTTGACACTGAGCAAACCCGCATTTAGACTCCGAATACGTTTTTCCAGAGATGTTAAACGGTAAGGATAAAATCAGTTAGCGAAAGCGGGATGGTGTTGGCGGTGGACACTGCCGCCCGATTTGTTGGCTTAATCGGTTATTTGGATTTTGATTTGCGGCGAGTGATGTGGCGCGCCGATGCATCGACCGATCGGCGAAGTTCGAGGCCGGATTGTTTTAAGGAGTGGTTCCGATGGCAGCTCGCGAGAATAAAGGTTTACAAGCCGCACTCATCATTTTCGTGTTGATCACGATTGGTTTGGCGACGTCGACCTGGGTCTGTTATCGCAGTGCGGATGAAAACTTCAAGGCCGCCGACGGTGCCAAGAAGGCGGAGGCCAATACCCTTCAGAAGTTCACTGAGCGGAACAACGATGCTCGCTGTTTGAAGTACATGCTGGGCTGGGACACGACGCTAGCAGAAAACGATTTCGAGGGCTTGCTGAAGGGTTCCAGTCCGGAAACTCAGGAGATTGCGAGCGGTTACAAGCAGGACATGGAGATGTATGGCAAGGGGATCGATAAACCGAACTATCGCATCGTGCCTGCGGAACTGCTCAAGGTGATCAAGGCTAAGAACGAAGAACTGGCGACCGCGATCGAAGAGCAGAAGAAACTGAATTCTCAGCTGGTCGCTGCTCGGGACGAGGCGAAGAAAGAAATCGAAACGGCCAAGAAGGGGCAAGAGGAAGCTTCCGCGGAACTGGTTAAACGCACGGCTGATTTTGAGACGGAGCGGAAGCGGAAGGATGGCGAGATGGCCAAGATTCAGTCTGACAAGGAAAGTTTGTCGGGCAAGTTAAATGAAGAGAAGGCCAAGGGTGACACTCAGCGCAAGACTTTCAACGATTCCATCGTGAAGAAAGATCAGTTGATTCAGTCCCAGAAGGACGAAATCAAACGCCGCACGGAGAATGAAAATTTCGAGGTTCCTTCGGGACAAATCCGCTATGTCAATCAGCGTCAGGGGCTGGTGCTGATCAACTTGGGTTCGGCCGATGGCTTGCGACCGCAAATCAATTTCAGCGTCTACGATCAAGACGAGAACAGTGCGACACGAGCTCAGAAGAAAGCGGCGATCGAGGTGGTGCGAATCACCGATGCGCACTTGGCTGAAGCACGCATCATTGAGAGTCAAGTGAAGAACCCGATTCTGCCGGGTGACAACATCTATTCACCCATTTGGCAACCTGGGCAACGACTGCGATTCGCGCTCACCGGCTTTATGGACATCGATGGCGACGGCTCGAATGATCGCGAGAAGGTCCGCAACCTGATTGAAATCAATGGTGGCGAGGTGGTGGTGGAGCAAGGCAATGATGGTCGAGTGGATGCGGCCAGTCTGGCCAAGATGACGCTGCAGACACGCTACTTGGTCGAAGGTGATTTGCCTCCGCCGACGGCCATGGACAAGGCGTCGTTTGAAGTTCACAATCAAGGCCGTAATTCCATGATCACCAAGGCCCAGGAACTGGGTATCGATCGAATAACGCCCGCGAAAATCCTGGCTTATATGGGCTATCGCGGCGAAGAGAAGACGGTGAACTTGAGCAAGGGTGCCATGGCCGAGCCAAGCCGGGGTAAAGTCATTCAACCGAAAGATGACTTCCGTCCGCGGCAGCCGCCTGTGCGATAGTCTGCTGGTGCCTGGTTGGGGAGCTGTTCATGTTGGCGACACGTTCGGCAGTTGATGTGCTCAACCGCGAGTTCTTGGAAGTGCGGTGTAAGCTGTTAGAGCTGGCAGCGGCGCTGGACCGCTTAGATCGCGCCAGCGGCTCGGTCGAAGACGATGCTCGACTGGCTAAAATCGGCGCAGCTCTGGAAGTCATCCGGGGTGCAAGCAGTGACCGCGCCGAACAATTGCAGCTCATCTTTTCTCGCCCCTACGATGCGCAGTGGCGTCGTGAATTCAAGTTGCCCTAGCGACCTCTGGAGCGATCATGGATTATTTTGATCCGCACATTCACATGATTTCGCGGACCACGGATGACTACGAGACGCTCGCGCGGATGGGCTGCGTGGGACTTAGTGAGCCAGCTTTTTGGGCCGGGTTTGATCGCGGTAGCGCGGAGAGTTTTCGTGACTACTTTCGTCAGCTAACCGATTTCGAACCCAAGCGCGCCGCACAGTACGGCATTCAGCATTACACGTGGTTGTGCATCAATGCCAAGGAAGCGGAAAACGTCGAGTTGTCGCGCGAGGTGATCAAACTGATCCCCGAGTTTCTCGATCTGCCCAACGTCCTCGGGATTGGAGAAATCGGACTCAACAAAAACACTCGCAATGAATCCATTGTGTTTTTGGAACACATGGAACTGGCGATTCAGCATCAACAGCAGATTCTGATTCATACACCTCATTTGGAAGACAAGTACCAAGGCACGCGCATGATCCTTGATATGCTCTGCGGAGACGCGCGGCTGCAGCGGTCGCGAGTCTTGGTGGATCATGTCGAAGAGCACACGGTTCGGGCGGTGCTCGATCAAGGATTTTGGGCCGGGATGACGTTGTATCCCATCTCCAAGTGCACTCCGCAGCGAGCGGCTGACATCATTGAGAAATATGGACCGGAGCGACTGCTGGCCAATTCCGCCGGCGATTGGGGCCCCTCGAAGCCCACCGCCGTACCGGACTTGATCATGGAACTGCGCCGTCGCGGTCACTCCGAGGCGCTGATTCGTAAGGTGGTGTACGAGAACCCGCTGGAGTTTTTCAGTCAGAGCAAGAATTTCCGCTTTCAGCCGCGTGGTTGAAGTTCGGCGCGCAGCTGAGCGATGCTGACTTCCGGCCTCTCCGCTTCCCACACGGCACTACTCACCGCCACGCGCGTAAAACCTGTGTCGCGCACCTGGGCGATCCGCTCTGAATCGATCCCTCCGATGGCAAACGCGGGCAGTCCAATTTCCGCCCGCGCCTGGCGCAAAAATTCCAGTCCGGGGAACTCGGTGAACGCTTTTGTTGGCGAGGGAAAGACGGGACCACAACCGAGGTAGTCCGCGCCATCGAGTACGGCTTGTCGAGCTTGCTCGATGCTGTGGGTGGATACGCCGATGAGCAGCTCGGGGCCAACCAGCGAGCGGGCATCCTTGACGGTCAATTCATCTTGCCCGACATGTACGCCATCGGCCTGAGCCAGGCGAGCGATATCGGGTCGATCGTTGATGATGAGAATGGTCTGCCGAGGCCGTGTTAATTGGCGGAGCGCGCGGGCCCGCACCAGTAGTTCACGGTCGGTCACTCGTTTGTCGCGCAACTGGATCACGTCGACTCCAGCGGCGAGCAAGCGTTCGAGTCGTGCTTGCCAAGTATCGATCGGTCCAGCGGCGTCCACGAGTACGTACAGCGCTCGTCCTGCCAGGGTATCGACTGCACGAGTGGTACTGGTGATCGCTCGGCCAATCGTATAGAGCCGATAGCGCAGGGATTCAGCGCTGGTCGAGACGGCCGGATAGAAGCACTTGGAATACTCTTCGATGCTGCGTAGCGCTTCGGCCAGACGTCGCAAACTGGCTTCCGCCACATCGCGCGCGGTGACGCGCTGCTGGTCACTGGGTGAACCGAGTGAGGTGCCGACGTCCGCTTGGGTGTCGCGCGCAGAGTAGCGGTGTGCAATCGGAATCTGCTCGATCGCCTGATTCAGTTCATGACGCAACTGCTTGAGCAGGCTGGTGAGGTGCCGATCATCCAGGGCAAAGCGAGTGTAGTCCTCGACGACTCGCAAACCTTCACTGGCGCGATTCACACTCGCGTCAATAATTCGTAGACGAGCGATCGAGTCGGCGGCGGAAGGGGGGGCGTGTGGTTCGGTCATGGCGAGGCAGACGATGGGGATGAAGACGGAGGTGTCGTGGTTACTCGGCAGCGAATCGCCAGTGGCAGCTGAGCGGCGGGATCACCGGGGAGAATACTAAGTTGAAGATCAGCCGTGTGCAGCTGGGTATCGACGTCCGGCAAGCTCGCGATTTCGGCGGTGAGTAGCAGTTCGTTGGGCACTGCGCAAGACCGAAGTTCTTGCAGCAAGTGAGCGGTATGACCGAAATAATCCAGACGATCTTGAATGGTGGCCGCGACGGCGGGACCGCGATGAATCGCGAGGCGTAATTCACGTCCCTCCGCGACCGCCGCCCGCAAGAGCTGGAGACCAGCTTGAACCGCGCCCAGCGGCTCGGAGAACGTGGCCAGTAACTGCTCGCCAACCTGGTGAGCGACGGCGCCCTGATGTCGTGCGATTTCATCATTCGCAGCATGCAGTGAATTCTGGATAAGTCCAAAGGCGGCGGCATCGCCCCGTTCACGGTACAGGAAACCTGCATCGCACACTTCCAGGGAAAGCAGCGTGATGGTGGTCACACTGATCATGCGTCCCGGCGCTAACGTTTGGTCGGGGAACATTTCTCGAAAGAGTGCCAGTGATGAGGCAGCGGCAGCCGTCAAAGCCAAACTGCGCCCGGCCAACCGTTCGAGACGAATTTCTAATTCCCGCTGCGTGTTGTTGTAGAGAGTCAGGACCTGCTCGCCCGATTCCAGCACGGGAATGCTGGTAGCCAACGGAGGACGATTGAGCGGTAATTCCCAGTTTCGGACTGCCTGATAGTTCGCCACTCGCAAATCCACCACAAAGGGCAATTGAGCACCACGGACGCGATACTCCCCTTCCCCGAGTGCCAGTTCCAGATCAAAGCGTTCACCCGGCAAAAGTCGGATTTGAGCGACCACGTGCGTGGACCAAGCTGGGCCACCAATGCAGTAGGTACGAGTTTCAACTTCGCGCAGTTCCGGGTGCGCGCGGAAGATGAGCTCCACAGAATTAGCAAAATCAACGTCGTAGCGCAGATCGCAGGCAGGACAATAACTGTGGTCACCCAGGTTGGAGAGTGTTTCCTGAATGTCGGCAGGGATGCGGCAAGAGGGGCAAAGAATATCCCAGAGCATCGTCACCAGCCCCTCTCGGGCACCATGCAAGCAGGCCTCCACGACATGCTGGGCCTCGAGTTGAAAACGATCCGCAAAAGCCAAGGGCCGTATGCGTGCGACCTCAATGTCCGAGGCATGCTCGAGAAACTGGCCGAGCGTTTCCAGTACCTGCGGCTCAATCCCCCGTTCTTGCAGTCGCGCGAGTCGCTGCTGCAGGAGTTTTTGTTTGGTGGCTGACATGGTGTGGGCTTGGCCCCAGGCATCGGCAGTTGGGGAATGCGAGCCCGCACGGGCCAGATAAGAATCCACTTGCTCGTACACACGCCGAAAATCTCTAGGCGTTTTTTTGCCGAGTTGCCAGCGGGCGAGCAAGCGTCCAAACCAATGCTTGGGAGTTGCTTTGAGTGTTTGAACGAGGCGCGTACCGCCATTGGAAAGCGGTTGAAGTTCTACGACGTTGACGAACCAGGCGAATGGACCACGCGTGAATTCCCGCAGTACACTCATCCGCCGGCCCTCAATCCACTCATACGGATTCTCGCGCCAGGTGAGCTGCTGGCCCGCAATGCGCGCCTCCGCCATCCGCTCCACACCCCGTGTTGGATCAGGACGAGTGGTGTAACGAACGGCGGGAAGTCCTAGTGCATGATTCACTCGGTCGGTATTCGCGACGTACGGCCAGACCGCAGCGGGCGAGGCTTGCAGTTCACATTGAAACTGGAACTCCATCACTGGCAGCCCACGGGCGTCGGGAGTGGCGGGATGGAGCGTTAGCGAAGTGGGCTGTCCGTGAAGCAGGTTTTCGAGTTCTTGTCGCAGCGCGGCGCCATCGGCGAAGCGCGCGGCGGGACTTTTGGCGAGGCATTTATCGACGATCCGTGATAGCCCTTCGCTGATATCCGGCCGTAGCGTGCGCAGCGATGGTGCCACTTCTCGCACATGCTTTTGCATGACCGCCATGGGCGTCTCCGCCAGGAACGGCGGTTTACCACTGAGCAGATGAAACAGGGTGGCGCCCAGGGAATAGATGTCGCTGCGAATGTCCACGGCTTGACCTTGGCACTGCTCTGGCGACATGTAGAGCGGTGTTCCCAGCAGCGCACCTTGCTGCGTGATGGCGATCGATTCGGAGTTGGTTGCGGTGCGGGCCAGTCCGAAATCGGAGAGCTTCACGAAGGGGCCGCTGCAGGGTATCGCCGGCAACCGGTGATCGAGTTCACTCGCTGGCAAGCTGGCAGCTGATTGTGAGGCAGTTGATTGCACGGCAGCTTCGGCCAGGGCTATGGCTGTGACGTTCGCTGCTGGGATGGTGGTGGCTGCTGGGATGGTGGCCGGGGCAGCCGCCTCTGGGCTGGCGTTCGCTGTGGTGCCGACGGGAGAGATCGACGTGAGTGAAAGATGGGTGTCGAGAGTGGCGTCCAGTTTAGCAGGCGAAACTGCTGCCGCGGCCAGCTCAATCGTCACCGACTCCTGCTCACTGCGAGTTATCGATGCGGAGCTGGTTCCTGGGCCGGTGGCTGCGGTGGAGTCGTTCTTGGGCGCGACCAGTTGTGAGGGTGTTTTACTCGGGGAGACGGTGCGATTCAGTCGTGACAGGAACGAACCGCTCAGCCGATGGATCACCGAATCAGCGGGAGATGGATGATGTGTCAGTTCCTCATCAAACCACGCTCGACCTTGCTCGGTAAGGAGTAAATTGTCAGGTTTGATGTCGCGATGTACGACGCCCAGTTGATGGGCGACTTCGAGTCCGCGAGCGGCGTCGGTGACGAGTGCCACGGCCAAGGCTTCGGGCAGTGGACCCGTGCTCCGTAGCAGTTCACCCACGCTACCGCCGGCGACGAATTCAATTGCCAGAAAGTTACGGCCGGCGTCCTCGTTGAATTCCAGGAGATTCGCCACATAGGGGTTGTTCACGCGCGCCAGCATGCGTGCTTCTTTGACAAAGCGACGGCGAGCGGATTCGCTGCGCGTCGCTGATTCTCGCAACACTTTGATAGCCACGGGCCGTCCGTCGGCGCTGTCGCGCGCCTGATACACCAATCCCATGCCGCCTTTGCCGAGGAGTTTTTCTAGTTGAAAGCGACCCAGCCGAGGCGGCATCGTCTGCTCGTCGGCTTGCTCGTCGTCATCGGCCGATTGGTCGCTGCGGGGTGATTTACGAGCGGCGGCTGATTTTCGTTTGGGGTCGGGAGGCGTGGCTAGTCGATCCTGAGTGGCCTCGACGGAAAAGTCTGTTTGCGGCTCTTGGGGCGGCTCGGCATGCGTGACGAATTCGGCCGTGGCTTCCACGGACGATTGGCGAGGCGAATCAGCAGAGGATTCAGCGGCGGGGGAGTTGTGCTCCGGAGTGATTGTCGGGGCGCTGGTTGCGTACTGACTGGGCGCGATGGTCTGGGAGCTGCTGAAAGATTCTTGTGTGCGGGCGACGGCTTGATCCCAGGTCTTCTCGAGCGGCGCTGAGGGGTGCTGAGTGCTGAGGGAGTGGAGTTGTTGGGCGAGCCAGTGGAGCGAGGGACGTTCGGCTGGATCATTCGCCAGGCACAGCTTGAACCACGAGATCGCGACGGCGGGTAAAGTTGGGAGTGGCGTGGGGGTGGAGGAATCCTGCGAGCTGGTTACGGTGGGTGTAGATCGCCAGGTCTCGTGCAGTTCCAGGATCAATCGAGCGAGGGCGTAGACGTCGCTGGCGTGTGACGGCGGTTCACCTTGAAGTAGCTCCGGTGCGGTGGACAGGCCCGCAACGGTGGCGTGTGCGTCGCTGCTGGGCGCCGCTATTTCGGGAACGACTGTTTCGTGAGCCATCGTTTCGTGAGCCATCGTCGTCGCGGCGATGGTCTCTTGGCCGGCAACTGGTTCTTGCACATCGGGCGACGGCGAGTCGATGAGCAGTCCAGTGAAGGCGAGCAGGGCGGAGCCGTCGGG
>JBJSXJ010000297.1:0-32275 GCA_046086325.1 Planctomycetota bacterium
CCCGCAATGCCGGGCAAAGTAAGCGTTGCCCCTAACAATGATAAGATCGCGACAATAAAGATGATATTTAAAATAAGCGCCATGTCGGCAATCAAACCGAATAATCGGTAATAAAAAGCCATGAATAAAATTACGACTAAAGAACCAATTTCCGTCGACAATACACCCATATTAATATTTTCTTTCCCGAGACTCGGGCCAACGACACGTTCTTGAATGTAATCGACGGGAACAGGATAAGCGCCTGATCGTAACAATAATGCTAAGTTTTGGGCAGATTCCATGGACTCTAGTCCGGTAATTTGGAAATTATTGCCCAAGGCATTTTGGATTGTGGCAATATTAATAACTCGTTCAACTTGATGATGCTGAGTCGTCACCTTACCGTCCACGAGTTTTTTTGTAGTTTTCGTTTCAACGTAACCCACCGCTAACGGCTTACCAATATTTTCCGCAGTAATGCGATTAAACGACGCTACATCACTACCGCTCACCCGCACCTGAACAGCGGGCCGTCCATTATCGCCAATAATGGAAGATGCATTGATAATTGAAGTCCCTTTAAGCACCACTTGATTTTTTAACAAAACGGGTTGCCCGTCATACGTATATAATTTAGAGCCAAAAGGCACGACACCGGACTGCGCAGCCGTTACCGAATCATGCTCCACATCTTGCAACTGCAAACGAATCGTCGCCACCTTACCAATCAAATTTTTTGCGCGCGCCGTATCCTGAATACCCGGTAAATCAACACTCCGCCGCAGGCCGCTCCCCATGGCTCCCGCTGCGCTCACAACTCTGGTGCTGGTGCTGTTCAACCGCTTTACACATATCGACGAGTTCCTTATTCGCTAGGGGGAACGCAGTATAAAACGTCCACCCGGTGGGAAACAGTAGCGACTTCTTCCAATCCACGCTGAGTTGGTCCCGGTTTCGCGGACAGCCCCCACCTCGTAGCTGAAGTCGCAAGACTTCAGACGCCCCGCGTTCCCGGCTGAAGGCGGCAATCGACTGAACTCTTGCGAGTTCAGCTACAGGTTGAGAGTTCAGCTATCGGCTTCATCGTTCAGCCGCCACCTCGTAGCTGAAGTTGCAAGACTTCAGACGCCCCGCGTTCCCGGCGGATGGTTTGGTCCAGTTTGTGCTGGCGTGAAGGATGGAAACACAGAGTCACAGAGGTCACAGAGATTGCGGGGCCACGCGGGTGCCGGGGTTAAAAGCTAGAGAAGCATGATCGCGAAAGAGTGAAACGTACGATCTCCGTGTCTCCGTGTCTCCGTGCGAAAAAAACACCGTGGCTCCGTCGCCCCCCGAGTCCCGTGCGCAACAAAGAACAGAACTGTGTCTCCGTCACCCCTGTGCCCCCCGTCCCCGAAGCGTACGAAACTGATCTTTGAGGAATACCGTGGTTCTGCGACAATTCGGGCCGCAGTGAATTCTCAGGCACGAATTGAAACGGTTCACTTTCGATGGCAACCCACGCGACTCCTCGAACGGCCATGCTCTGGCTCCACAGCGTCACCGCTCAGATGCGGCTGGCACTCGTCGCCAAACGACAACTGGCGATCGATGCGGTGGTCTATGTTGTTGCTCGGCTGCTGCTGGTGTTCTTACAACTTTGCAGCTTGGAAACCGGTCGCTCGGTCGCCCAGGCGGTAGCTTGGCTGGCCCATGACCTGATCAAACTGCGACGTCGCACGGTTGAAGAGAATCTGCAAGCGGTGTTCCCGGAACTCACGGTCGCGCAGCGTCACCAGCTCGGCCGCGACATGTGGGAACACCTGATCCTGATGATTTGCGAAATTGCGCACACCGCCCGCCGCTTGCACGACACCAATTGGCGCGATTACGTGCGTTTGGAAGACAAGCGGCAAATTGTGCAGTACATGCTGGGCGAACGACCGCTCGTCATCGTCTCCGGACACTTCGGTAATTTTGAACTTGGCTGCACCATGATCGGCCTGCTCGGCTTTCCCATCTACGCCATCGCTCGACCGCTCGACAACCCCTTCCTCGATCGCTTCCTGCGACGCAATCGCGAAGCGAACGGACAGTTCATCTTGAACAAGGATGGCAGTGCCACGCAGGTCGCCGTACTACTCGAATCCGGCTCGAAACTCGCCCTCCTCGGCGATCAACATGCGGGAACCAAAGGCTGCTGGGTGGATTTTCTGGGACGCCCGGCCTCATGTCACAAAGCTGTCGCCCTCTTCACGCTCAAAAGCGACGCCCCGATGCTGGTGATCAGCTGCACGCGCGAATCTGGTCCGCTGCAATATCGAGTGACTCTGGAGGGACTGGCCGATCCGCTGGAACTTACCGATGAGCAGGCCAGTGTTACCGGGTTAACTCGCTGGTACAATCAGGCCTTGGAACGAGCGATTCGTCGAGCCCCGGAGCAGTACTGGTGGCTCCATCGGCGCTGGCGCGACCAACCAGCGACAAGTCGAACTGCTCGAGCTGCTTAATATTGCGTCCCACTGCAGAACTTTGACTGTTTGAGTCCTTCGATGGCAAGTTGGATTTTGCTGGCCAGCGTGGCCGACTGCCCCCCCGGTTCCGCCCGCGAACTCGTCGTGGGTGATCGGATCGTGGCACTCTACCGAGTGGATGATCAGTTTTATGCACTCGACGGTATCTGTCCCCATCAAGGTGGACCGCTCGGCAAAGGCCGTTTACACGACGGAGTTGTAACGTGTCCCTGGCATGGCTGGCAGTTCGACGTTCGCACCGGTCAGCATCAAAGCAGCAAAACGCTCTGCCATCCCCGCTATGAACTGAAAATCGAAGATGGTCAGGTCTGGATGCAAGTGGAGTCGCCGTGATTGAGTATCGAACTTTTCTGAACAGCGATACTCCCGCACTCGCTTACCTCTGGAATCTGCAGGCCCCCCATCCGCTGCGCCTCCGACACTCCACGATCAAACTGTGGGACGAACTGCCGCTCGGTAAACTCGCCTTCGACCCCTGCGGACTCTGGCTCGCGCACATCGACGATATCGTGCTCGGCTTCGCCCATGCCAGCCTCGTTCCGACCACGAGCTGCGGCGTCATTCACCAGCTTGTGATCGCCCCCGCCACAGCACCGCTCTGGCACGTCGACTCCCGTTGGAACGACGATTTAATCACTCTCCGCACGACAGTGGCCGATCAACTGCTCGACTGCTGTCGCGATTATCTGACCGAACGAGGTGCCACCCGCCTGCTGGCCGGTGGCTGGCCCCCGCTCGACCCTTTCTACCTCGGCTTTGCCGGCGGCAGTCAATCCTACGGTCTGCTGGCTGAAGACCACGAAGTGCGCGCCTGCTTTGAGCGAGGGGGATTTACGGAGGGTGGCAGTCGAGTGGTCTGGCAGCGGTCGCTCGCCGGCTTTCGTCCCCCGGTCGACCGGTTGCAACTGCAGTGGAAACGTACGGCCACGCTGCACAGTGACTGGCAAGCCGCACCGCTAGCCAGCGTCAGCGCCGCGCACCAAGTTGCCACCTTCGCCAGTCGTGAACGCTGCCAGTTCGAATTAGCACTGAAAACGCAGCCGTCACGCGCCGCGCGCATCGTCGCTTGGGACATGCAGCCGCTGGCGAATGAATGGGGAGTGCGCGCGATGGGACTGATCGACTTTCAGTGCGACGACGAAGCCTGGACCGACGGACTCGCCCTCTACACCCTGGCCGAAGCACTCCGACAATTTCAGCAGCGAGGAATTGATCTAGTGGAAATTCAGACGTCGAAGGACGACAATCGCGGGACCAGTCTGGTACGCAGTCTGGGTTTTACAGAAGTCGCAACCACCAGCTTGCTGGAGCGCCCGGCGGCCTAATCGCATCGTGGCGGCCCCACGAGCAGGTGATGAAGGAGTTTTTTTATGGCCGGTCGAATCCTGATGCCGCTGGGTGATGCCACCGAGGCACTCGATACGTTCTACCCTTTTTTCCGGCTCCAAGAGGCGGGCTATGAGGTGGTCGTTGCGGGACCTGAAGCCCGCCTCTACCACACCGTACTGCACGAAATCCCGCCCGACTCGTCGGTACCCTGGGATATCACGCAGGAACGCCCCGGTTACTTCATCCGCGCCACCGTCGCCTTTCGTGATTTGAATGCCAGCGATTATGTTGGCATGTTCATCTCCGGCGGAAGAGCTCCCGAGTATCTGCGCTACGATCAGCATCTACTAGCCGTGACGCGTGCGCTCAGTGCGGCGGGAAAACCGATCGCCTGCGTCTGTCATGGCATCGAAATCCTCACGGCCGCCGATTGCATTCGCGGTCGTACCGTGACCACGGTCGCCAAATGCGCCCTCGACGCGCAGCAAGGTGGCGGCGTCTATGTGAATCAGGAAATGGTGCGCGACGGGCACTTCGTCACCGCCCGCACTTGGCACGACAACGCCCCGCTCATGCGCGAATTTCTGCACATGCTGCGCGGCGAGAATTGAGCTGCTCATGAACGACTCGCTCCCCACTCCGTCCGAGCCACCGAGCCATCCGCCACCGAGTGCACTGCCGCCGAGTAGTGCGCCGCCCAGCAATGCGCCGCCCACCAGCGTCCTGCGCTGGCTGCTCGCGTCGCTGCTGTTCCTCCTGATCATCGCCGGGCTCGCGGGACTGCTCGTGCAAAGCTGGCGCGGAGCCGTGCACACCGCCCGCCGCGGCGTGGCTTCAATTCCGTCGGATGCAACTGCCACCCAGACCGACACTGCAGGTCAGGCCGACAGCGCCCGTCCCGAAAACTCCTCGGACCCCGCTTCCTCTCCAGCCACCGCGAACCAAGCGAACGCACCGCCCAGTTCCAATCCCGCGGCCTCGAACCCAGCAGCTCCCGCCACGCCTACTCCCGCCACGCCTACTCCTAACTCCACCCCTGCACCGCCCCCGAACGCAACTTCACCGAACGCAACTTCACCGAACGCAACTTCACCGAACCCTTCGCCCCCCAACACTCCTCCTCCTCCTCCTCCTCCTCCGCCGCCGCCACCACCACCGCCGCCGTGGCAGGAAATCTTGGCCGCGACGCCAGAACCAGTAGCCTTTTCCGACATCTGTTTTGATGGTTTCGATCTGTCGAAATCGGTGCCGAATCGCGAGCAACTGCAGCGCTGGTTCGATACGGTCGTGGGACATGGTCATCGCTGGTCCGATACGCGTACGGAATTTGGAGTCTGCGGCACGCTCGAAGGACTCGTCCGTTATCGGGGCCCCTTAGGCGACGACATCGCCCTGCGACTGTCATTTGATCCGGTCGCCAACGTGCAGTTCCACTGCTGGAGCGGTCAGCAGGGAATCAGTTTCATTCGCTATGGAGCCGATCAGCAGCGCTGGCTCGCCTACGCCACCACTCGTCAAAACGACGAGGCGTTACCTCACACGTGGTCGCTGGTCGCCAGCGACGCGGGACGCAATCGACGCTCGGCACTCCGCATCACCGCCCCCGTGGAACTGCGCCAGCGCGACGGACGCTTGATCCTCAGCCGCGGCGATATCGTGCTCGTCCAAGCACCGCTCGCCGCACCGCTCACCGATTTATTCGTCGCCGGCAAAGCCACCTTTCATGGCATCACCGTGATACGGACGAAGGATGGCCCCACGACCGACGATCAGTGGCCCGAAGTCACTCGAGAACCGCCTGCTGGAATCCAGTCGCTGCCGCTCAACGAATTACCGTGGCAGGGCGATTTGGCAGACGTCGGCCAGTGGGAGTCCCGCGCGGGTAACGCCATCCAATTCAGTTCCACCGGTGCCAAACGCGTGGCGCGCAGCGTCGCGCTCCCAGGTCAGGGGCCACGTGAAATCCTCGTGCGGCTCGACGATTGCTCCCCCGGCACCAGCATCTTCCTGGCCCGTGGCGATAAGCCCACCGGAAATCATCTGCGGTGGATGACCAATCCAGCTCTGGGCAACGGACAGTGGGCCTGGACTGCCGACGATGATCTTGCGGACGTACCGGGCCAGCGCATCGTCGATGCCGCGTTAAATGCCTCCCAGCCTTCTTCCTGGTTGCGCCTGATCGTGGGCTGCGGAGTGGTGCGAACGTGGCGCAGTGACGACGGCATCTACTGGGCCGAGATGCAACCGCCTCTGAAAATTCCCACCGACGGACTCACTCACCTCGGCCTGCAACATGTCGCGCGTCGACAGCCCTGCTCCGTCACCCTCTCCACACTCGCCACGCGCCCCTTGAATTTGATTGAAGAACTCGCCGACCCCGCCTTGGTCGCTCGAGTTCCTGATTTGACAGCCGCTAAAGATGCCGCTAGCTGGGTGGCACTGGTCGATAAAAATCGCCCCACCGACGTAGACAACTCAACGTGGCAGACCGCCTGCGCGCTGCGCACCCTGCAACTCAATCGTGAAGCCACTCTCGAGTTACCCGTATTCGAACGTTTAATCGCGGCAGCGATCGAAAAGCCCGGCGATTATGCTCAGCAGACTAGTCGGTTGGTGCAGTTGAGCTCCGCGTGCGATCTCTACGAAGCCACTCCACTCGTCAATGAATTCGTGAAGCGATTTCTCAAGCTGGGAATGGACGCCTTCTATCGTGAAGGGGCTCGTCCACACTCGCTCGTGCGCCGCTCGCTGTTGTCGCTGCCACTCGAAACGCGAGCGGTTGTGACAACCTACGATCCCGCGGCCGTGCGGAGCGAACTTCTACAATTGCTGTACGCCGGTAATTGGCAAGAGGCGATCCAGTGGATGCGTACGCTGCGCTATTTCAATCAGCATGAACAAACGGCACTCATTCCCTGGGCCGACAATTTAGCCCGCCGCATGACTCCCGGTCGCGACGCACCGGCAGCCGCGGGTAACACGGTGCGCGAGCGCGGTCGCGGCAGACCGGGGCGAGGCTTCTTTTTTGGCGGCCCACGTACCGCTCCGTCGCGCACCGGCATTCAGTGGCTACATCCTCTGCAAGAGGAACTGAGCAAAGAGGCGTACAATACCTTTGCTGAACTGGAATCACTCTTGGGCAGCGAGGCGTATGACGACGCCGCGCGCATGGTGGCGCAGCTTCAGCCCGAGTCCATTCCTGGATTAGCACCGTTGTCCACAGACGATGAACTGCTCGTCTCGCTCACATCGGCCGTGCCGTGGTTTTTGGGCGAGTCGCCGGCGCTCGCGGAAGCGATGCGGCAGCGATATCGCGATATTGCGCCGCTGCGAGTGCGACAGGCGCTACAGGCTGGCGATCCCAACGCCGTCCAGTTGGTCGCTCGACAATTCATTGGCACCGAGGCGGCTGCACTCGCCGAGCAATGGCTGGGCGATCGAGCCCTGGCCGCTGGTGACTTTGCCAACGCTCGAGCCGCTTATCAGCGCGCGCAACGGACCATCGCCGCCGACGCTCGACCTGCCCTGACCGCTCGTCAACATCTGGTCGCGGCACTCGTGGGCCAGTCGCCGGGAACGACCGCCGCCGGGCCAGGCACTGCCGACAACAGCGTCGACTGGAACGCCTCCGCCGCCGTTGCCTTGGGAGACAAAACGATCAGCGGCACGGATTTCGCCACGCTGCTCGCGTCCCTCCGCAGTCGATCGACCGCCCTGGAACTTGGCGATAGCGACTCGCAGCGTACCCGCAGCGTACCCGAGGCACTGCCGCCGGTAGATTATCAGACCACCGTCCGCGCACCACTCGACGGCTTGACTGGTGAGCAGCCGAACGATGAAGTGGTCCGCAACGTTACCAAACTAAAAATTGATTGGCCCGCACGGCAACTCGGTTACACCACCACTGGCGACTGGCTGATCGTGAACAATCGCTTTCATCTCGCCGCTTACAAAATCAGCGACAACCTGCAGCGCAAGTGGCAATCCGTCTTGCCGGAAGGCAAACGCATGATGCGCACGCGCGACTGGTCCATGGTGAGCATGACACCGCGCGTCGTCGGCAACTCCATTTTCGCGCGACAACTGCTGCAAGAGGGACCGCTCCTGGGAAGCTGGAATCTGGCCGACGGCAAACTGAATTGGCTCGCCGATGGCCTCAAGAGCATGCCGATCGCTTCGGACCCCTGGATCGTTCAAGACCGACTGCAAGCACTCACCATCGCTCGTCAGGACAATCAAGACAGTGTGCTGCGTCTGGCTACGTTCGATCCCGAGACGGGCGAGCTGCTCCAGCAAGTTGATTTGGCACGTGTAACTGCCGTCTGGCACACTCGGCATGTGTGCGAAACGATATTGGTCGACGACACGATCATCGCTGTCCTCGGTGGATTTGTGTTAGCGTGCGACACGCACGGCCAAGTGCGCTGGATTCGCAAACAAGTGCTCTTACCAGCCGACGAAGAGTTGGACTGGGTGGCCCAGGCCATTCAAAAACCACTCGCTCGCGACGGTCGCTTGTACATCACGCAGCCCGGCGTCCGGGCCTTGGATTGCTTGGAGACGGCCACGGGCGCACTCTTGTGGCGACGTTACTTACCTGATCTGCGGCACGTCGTCGCGATCGATGGAACACGCGTCGTCGTAGCCACCGACAGCGGCTTCACCGCACTGTCAGCCGACGATGGAACAGTGCAGTGGCGTCATGCGGCCACCGATCGCTTGCAAGCCACTTGGGCCGGTGGTCCTCACGGCTTGACCTACGTCACCACGAACCCGCCGAAGATCGCTAGCGCGACCGGCCCAGCGTCTGCCGCTGCCGCGCCGCCACCAGCAGCGCCAGTTGCCGGCGCCAAGGTGCGTCCGCATCTGGTGTGGCTCCATCCCGCCACGGGCGCCGTGCAGCGGACAAGTGAACTGCCGAGCCTGGAGGATGTTGAGCCGCGACTGGGTCCAGCCCTCACAATTGGCACTCGCTTCTACACGTTCTTCGGACGCGGCTTACAAGATCCCAAGCGTGAATTAATCGAACTGACTCCTCGCTGACCATTTTCCAAGCATGACTAAATCCGCGCTGCATCGCATCGAAGAACTTCGCCAACAGATTCGCCACCACGACCGTCTGTACTATCTCCGCGCTACCTCGGAAATCTCGGACCGAGAATACGATCGGCTGATGAAGGAACTCCAGCAACTGGAAACCGAACATCCCGAGTTACTCACTCCCGATAGCCCCTCTCAGCGACTCGGTGACGAGCCGGTCAGTGAACTCGTGCAGGTCGCGCATCGAGTCCCGATGCTGTCGATCGATAACACCTATAGTGTCGAAGAGCTGCGGGCGTATGGTGAGCGGACGGCAAAGCTGCTCGAAGGTGAAAAACTTGAATGGGTCGTGGAACTCAAAATTGACGGCGTGGCGACGTCGCTCATTTATGAGAATGGTGAACTGGTCCGTGGCCTCACGCGCGGAAATGGCCAAGTGGGCGATGACATCACCCACAACATTCTCACCATCCGCGACATCCCGCTGCGATTATCCACTGATCACCTGTCAGGCCAACCCGTGCCCGCCGTGCTGGAAGTTCGCGGCGAAGTCTATATGACGAATCCTGAACTCGTGAAACTGAATCAGCATCAACAGCAGCAAGGTGAGCCGCTCTTTGCGAATACTCGCAATGTCACCGCAGGCACCATTCGTCTGCTCGATTCGCGCATTTGTGCGGAACGACATCTGCGATTCTTCTGTCATGGAGTCGGTTATTGCGAGGGATTACGCTCGACGAACCATGTCGATTTCTTGCGCGAGATGGGCGAGTATGGTCTGCCTCCCACGCCACTGGCCAAAGGCTTCGACCATTTCGACGCCGCCGTGAATCACTGTGAAGAGCTGATTGAGAATCTCCATCAATTGGATTTTGAAGTTGATGGCTTAGTGCTGAAGGTCAATTCGTTTGAGCAACGCGAACGACTCGGGGCCCGCACGAAAAGTCCACGCTGGGTCGTCGCCTACAAATTTGAGAAATACGAAAAGCCAACTCGTCTGCTGCAGATTTCCGTTCAAGTCGGGAAGACGGGAGCGATCACGCCCGTGGCGGAACTGGAACCCGTGGAACTTGCTGGGACCACAGTGAGCCGTGCCAGTCTGCATAATGCGGAAGAAATTGAACGCAAAGATATTCGCGTCGGCGACATCGTGATCGTGGAAAAGGCAGGCAAGGTAATTCCTCACATCGTCCGAGTGGAATTGCATGAACGAAAACTGGCGCTGCCGCCATTTCCCTTCCCCACGCAATGTCCCGAGTGTGCGGCGGGGCTCGTCAAAGACGAAGGCGGTGTCTACATCCGCTGCCCCAATCCCAACTGCTCAGCTCAGTGGCGTGAACGCCTGCGTTTTTTCGCCAATCGTAATGCGATGGATATTGAAGGCCTGGGCGATAAACTCGTCGAGCAGCTGGTGAGCAGTGGCTGGGTGAAGACCTACCGCGACCTCTATCGACTGACGGTCCCGCAACTGGCCAACTTGGAGCGGATGGGTGAAAAGTCGGCCACGGTGCTGGTGCGTCAGATTGAAGCCAGCAAAGAACGAGGGCTGGCCCGAGTGCTCAACGCGCTGTCGATTCGGCATGTCGGAGTCCGCGTCGCTACGATCCTCGCGGAGCAATTCGGCACGATCGAGGCTTTGATGGCCGCCACGGCCGAACAGTTAAGCACCGTGCCCGAGATTGGCCCCACGATTGCACGTAGCGTTTACGATTACTTTCATGGAGAATTCGGCGAGTCGATTGTGCGGGGCTTACTCGCTGAGGGTGTGAAGTTTGCAGCGGTCGCCGTCCAGCGCTCAACCGCCGGTCCACTCCATGGTAAAACAGTCGTCGTAACCGGTACACTCAATCGGTACACGCGCGATGAGATACAGGCGTTGATTCAGCAGCACGGTGGTCGAGCTGCGGCGAGCGTTTCGAAAAGCACCGCTTATCTCGTGGCGGGTGCCGAGGCTGGTTCCAAGTTGACGAAGGCCCAAGCGCTCGGTATCCCGATCCTCACGGAAGAAGAGTTCGAACGGTTACTAGACGAGTCGACAACCACAACGACGAACGCCTAGCGGACATGAACACCTGGCGAACATGAACGCCTAGCGGACAAGAGTTTGTAGCGAACAAGAACGCGTAGAGCTGAAACCCGAATGAGTGATTCAGAACGAACTCGAATTTCCCCGGTGCTCGCCGTTGGCGACCGTCTGACGCTGGTCCCGATCGTGCATGGCAGTGGTGATTGTGCGCTCGAAGTTCGCCGCTTGCTGCTGGAACATTCCTTTGACTGCCTGGCGGTCCCCCTGCCGCCCTCGTTTCAGGCGGACGTGGAGCAAGCGATTGATTTTCTGCCTGTTCCCACCCTCGTCACTCAGCGTGAAAAGCAGTTGCCGGGTGAAGGTCCGGGCAGCTTCAGCTATGTGCCGATCGATCCCTGTCAGCCGGTGATTATGGGTTTACGAGTGGCGTTGCAGGAGCGTCGGACGCGCGTCTTCATCGATTTAGAGACAGCTCATTTTGATGCCTATTCCACCACGTTACCAGACTGCTATGCCCTGAAAAAAACCTCGCTCGACCGCTTTACCGCGGCGCTCCTGCCTGCCATTCCACCACCCGCCGAGCAGCCTGCCGCGCGCATCGCCCACATGGCACGACGCCTCCGCGAATTAACTCGCAGCTATCGCTCCGTGGTTTGTCTCTGCTCCATCCTCGACTGGCCGTGGCTGCGCGCCGCCTATCAACATCTGCCGACGGAAATCGTGGAGCCCGACGAAGTGGCAGCAACTAGCATCCACGGCATCACGCGCGAGACGCTGGCATTTATTTTTGGCGAACTGCCGTTCATCACTGGTCTGTACGAACGCGCTCGAGCGGAATGGGAAGATGATGAAAACCTGTCGATTGATGGCGTGAAGCAGCTCCTGCAAGAGACTCGTGAGCGCTATCAACAGGACGCAGGACGACGCCGTCCAGTCGTGCCTCCGAGTCGGCTCGCGCAGTGTTTGCAGTACATCCGCAACCTCACCCTGCTCGACCATCGCCTGACACCCGATATGTACACGCTGGTCGTCGCCGCTCAGCAAGTCATCAACGACACCTTCGCCCTGCACCTCGCCGAGACGGTGCGCGAGTATCCCTACTACCAAGCACTCGATTTACCCACCTTGCGCTTTGGGCTCGATAAGGCCATGCTGCCGGATGGTGAAGTGATGTTGCCGGTGAGTCGTTTGCCGGGACCACCGCGACAGTGGCGAACCGTGCGGCTGCATAAAAAACCCGAGAAATGGCAACATGATAAATGGGTCGCGAAGTGGAATCCGTTCAGCCAATGCAGCTGGCCGCCGGAAGATACGCGAGTCGAGAATTTTCGTGCGAGTGTGATGGATCGTGCCAAAGCGATTTTGGGTGGCGAACTGGCTCGGACCGAAAAGTTCACGACCAGCGTCAAAGATGGAATTGATATCCGCGACACCTTGCGACACTGGCACGATGGGCAGATTTACGTCAAGGTGATCCCACCCAGCCGCGACCGCCTAGACTGCGTCCTCATGCTGTTCGATTCGCCCGCCGATCCCCGCGACTATGCCTGGCGATCAACTTGGTATGCCGAACATCAAGAAGAGTCGACCCTGGCTTTTTTTGCTACCGATTTTCGTCGTGAAATGATCGGGCCCGGCATTTGCCAAGCGAACTACGGCGGAGCGATGTTTCTTTACCCGCCACGTGTCATTCCCGACGTCTGGTCCGATCCGCGGTTCGACTTCACGGATACGCTGGAAGAGCGACTGCTGGCCGCCTCCTGTTTTCACAGTGAACAGCGGCACGTGGCGGTCCTCAGCACACTCCCGCCCGGAGCGGGCTTTCGGCGCCTAGCCCGCAAATACCACAAACAACTCGTTCACGTCCCACTGTCCAAATACAGCGAATCCACGATCGCCAACTTGCGCTGCGTCCACGTGCTCAACGGCCACGAAGTCCGCAGCTACGCCGCTCAGTTCATTCGCGAACCGTAGTGAGTGGCGGGTGGCGGGTGGTGAGTGGCGGGTGGCGAGTGGCGGGTGGCGAGTGGCGGGTGGCGGGTGGCGAGTGGCGGGCTTAATCGACGAGTGCCGCGCACACCGGTCCCCTCTCCCCAGCCGCTGGCAACATAGCGCTGGTCCCGCGAGTGCATCGAATCCAGCGGCTGGGGAGAGGGTTAGGGAGAGGGGACCAGATCGACCAGTCCCCGCTCGCGGTTGAGCACCCGACTAGTTATTTGTCGCCGAGGCGGAGATGCGAAGGCGGCGATACTCCATCTGACCGCGATCACCTTCTAATCCGATCGGACCTTTCGGCGGCAACTTGAACGCCGCTTCCAGCACTTCCCCATTGCACGTGCAGACCGCCACGTTGTCCTTCACCGTCACCACCAGCTCGTTCCACTGCTGCGGCTTGTAATTCTTGAGTTCTTTATAAGGACCCGCGAGCGGATAATCGCGGCACTGCAGTTGCGGTCCGCGGATGAACACACCACTGTCGGCGTTCGGTGTCGCGCGAAACTCCAGCTTCAACACGAAATCGCCCGCAAACTCTCGCTTCGTATACAACTGCTGAATCCGACTTCCCTCGGCCGGTGTGGTGACGACCAGCCGACCCGATTTGGCCACGTAGCGACCATCGGTCGTAGCGGTCTGATTGTCGAGCTCCGTCTGTTCAGCGTTCGTCTTGGACGCCGCCAAGCGCCAGCCCGTCAAATCCTTGCCGTTAAACAAACGCACAAATCCCTCTTCGACATCAAACTGGTCAGCGTCGGTTTCCAGCAGCCCTTGAGTTGCCAGAACCGGTCGCAAGGCGGCGGCCCATTTCACATAACCAGCTTGGTTCGGATGCAGGAGATCAGGGAACTCGGCCGCCTTCGCGTCACCCTGCTCGTTGGCGAATAGCGTCCAAGTATCAACCACCGTCACCTGTGGGAAACCTTGCGCGACTTTGGCCACCGCCGCATTGATCGCTTTGATTTGGTCTGCTGGTCGCTTCTTCGACGCTGACGCCGGAAAGACCTTACACAGCGTCACCGGCATCCGCTCGTTGTGAGCTTTCAGGGCCTCCAGGATCAACTGCGTGTTGGCGGCAATCGTGGCAGCATCCGCTCCCTCTTCCAAATCATTAGTGCCCATCAGCAGCACCACGCCCGTCGGTTTCAGCGACAGTACATCGTCTTTTAGTCGAATGAGCATCCCGCGAGTGGTGTCACCGCTGATCCCGCGATTGGCAACTTTCAGCCCCTGAAAACTGCCGCCGAGCTGATCACCCCAACCTTGCGTGATCGAGTCGCCTAGAAACACGACGGCCTGCTGGTCTTGAGCGACTCGCTTGGCCCAGCCCGCTCGTTTTTCATTCCACAAATTGCGAAACCAATCGTAGCGGCGCAGCGGTCCTTTACCGGGTAAACCATCATCCGTCGCCGGCAAATTCAAACTGCCACTCGCCTCCTGCGCACATACCGTACTCGCCGCCCACCCACTGGCAGCCGCCGTCCAGCCGCTCTTATTGCCGCCCAGATTGGTGCCAACCCGGCCGCTCGGCGAAAAACTCGGCATCGTCGACAGGCCCGAGAGAGCACAGAAAAACAACCCACAGCTCATGGTCCGCCGCCACTTGATTGAAATTCGCTGTTGCACCGAATAGATCCTCAATTACCGTTCGCGACCAAGTCGCTGTTGCTGAGATGATTTGCACGCGAGCGACATCCTGTCCGATCAGAGAACGAGTTGCAAGATGGAGGCGGATACACGGAGGCGACGGAGACACGGGAATGGGGTGCGCACGGAGACTCGGAGGCGCGGAGTGAGCCCTAGTAGTTCCTAGTTCCTAGTTCCTAGTTCCTAGTTCCTAGTTCCTTGGCCTTGCCGTGCCTCTGTGCCTTCGTGCCTTGGCGTGATCTCCTCTCCACCTGGTTTTGTTCCAATATTTTTTGCATCGTAGGCAGAATGCCTGCGAGAGCGATACAATCGCGACTTCGATGTTTCCCTCCTTGCGAACTTGAGTGAAGTGGCTGTTGCCGGCCACCCGCCATCATGCTGCCGAATGTTTTTCCGCTGCGACTGTTTTCATCTGGTGTCATCCTGATGGGGCTGTTCCTGCTCGCGAACCTCGGTTCGCAGGCAGATGATTCGCCAGGAAACGAAGCCAACTCAAGCAAACCATCGGGCGATGGTCGTTCGGACCACTGGGCGTGGCGCGCGATCCGTTCACCTCAAGTGCCACCCAGTCCGATGGCTGCCGCCGCCTCTCGGTTGCCAGAGGCCGCCAGCGACCAGCCGATCGACCGCTTTGTTCGCGAGAAACTGGCGGTTCACAAACTAGACCTATCGCCCGCTGCCGATCGTCGCACCCTCATTCGACGACTCTACTTTGACCTGCTGGGCTTACCCCCTGATCCCGCCGACGTCCGGGAGTTTGAACGCGATCCTGATCCGCTGGCTTACGAGCGGCTGGTGGACCGACTGCTCGCCTCCCCGCGCTACGGCGAACGCTGGGCTCGACACTGGCTCGATATCGCTCACTATGCTGATACGCATGGCTTTGAACGCGACCAGCGACGCGATCATGCTTGGCGTTATCGAGACTGGGTCGTGCGCGCGTTGAATGACGACTTGCCCTACGATCAGTTTTTGCGTGATCAGATTGCCGGCGATGTCTTGCGTCCAGATGATCCGCACGCGGTGATCGCCGCCGCGTTTCTCGCGGCTGGTCCGTGGGATTTTGTGGGACAAGCGGAAACGCCCAGCCCGGTGCTCAAACGACTCGCACGGGCCGATGACCTGGACGATATCGTCACGCAAGTTATCACGGCTACTTGTGGAGTGACCATTCAATGTGCCCGCTGCCACGATCATAAACTGGACCCCATCAGTCAGCGCGAATACTACGGACTGTGGGCCGTCTTTGCCGGTGTGAAACGTGGTGACCGCATCGTGTCACCCACGGAGGAGCGGCAACTGCAAGTCCAGCGCACACAGCTGGAAGCCACGCGCCGCGATCTGCGCCGACAACTAGCCCTGCTCCGCGGCACTCCCTGGCAACTGGCGGACATCGTTGGCGGCGGCGATGGACTCGGCACCGGCACCAAGGAAAGCGGCATCGATCCGGCCACCGGCAAAGCGCAACTAGCCAAACGCGGTTTTCTCGAAGGCGCCGCCGTGAATCAGTATCAGCGCTCCAGCGTCCGGTTTATCGACGGAGTCGTCATTCCGAGCGGCGGTGACTCCGGTGAAGTGCCGATTTCCTCGACCGGCCTCGTCGCCCGCAGTATTCCTCGCACGAGCGGACGTGCCTGGGACGCCATTCGCAACGGCCCTATCCATTCGCAGTTCTCGACCAAGCTGGCCGACGTCGACTACGCCGCTGCCAAGTATTCACTGCTCGCCCTGCATGCGAACGCCGGTGTGACCTTCGACCTCCAAGAACTGCGAACCGCGGGACTCCCCAGCGGCCTGCTCACGCTGCGTGGCAGCTCTGGGTATTTTGGCGAGACGAAGCAGCGCGGTGCATCCATCTTTATTTTGGTGGACGGTGAACGAGTGGCGGAGCGACTCGATTTCGGTCGCGACGACGGGCTGGCAGAAATTTCAGTCGCGCTGTCGGCCCAAGCCAGGTTTCTCACGCTACTGGCCACCGACACCAATCAAGACATTTCTCATGATCAAGTCTGCTTTGTCGATCTTCGTTTGGAGCCCACTCAACGTCCCCCAAACATGCCTCCAACTCCCACCGACGAAGCGCCGGCGGAACAAGCAGCAGCTGCACTCGCGAACAAAATTCAACAACTCGATCGGCAGCTGACCGACTTGCCTCAGCCGGCGAAAGTCTACGGCGTCATCGCCGAGAAGCCGCCAGTGATTCATGACTTGATGCGGGGGAATCCGGAAGAGCCTGGTGAAGTGGTGAGCCCCGGTTTGCTCGACTGCTTAAAGCGAGCCGATTTACCGACGATGCCCGCCCAGCTAGAAACGGACGCCGAGCGACGCATGGCGCTGGCCAACTGGCTGACGCATCCCGCTCATCCCCTCACCCGACGTGTGATCGTGAATCGGCTCTGGCATCATCATTTCGGTTGCGGCCTGGTGGATACGCCGAGTGATTTTGGTTTAGCGGGTGGAACGCCGTCGCATCCCGAACTACTCGACTGGCTCGCCACCGAACTTTTGCAGCAGCACTGGTCGATCAAATCGCTGCAGCGCACGATCTGTCTGAGCGCGACCTATCGTCAGCAATCCGCAGTCGTGGCGCAGGAACTTACCTCTGCCGCCGCCGACAAACATTCCTCCAGCACTGTCGTCAGTCATCAAGCTGCCCAAGCGATCGATGCCAGCAATCGCCTCCTCTGGCGTCAGAATCCACGGCGTCTCGATGCAGAATCACTACGCGATGCGGTGCTGGCCGTGAGTGGCAATCTGAATCTGCAAATGTTCGGTCCCGGTTATCGCGACTTTCAGTACCAAGAAGAATATGCTCCCGTTTACACCTATCTGACACCGGACCGCCCCGAGCTTTGGCGGCGTACGATTTATCGCTTTATTGTGCGCACCACGCCGCACGCATTTCTCACTCGACTGGATTGTCCCGATCCGGCTAACCTCACGCCGGTACGAACCGCCACCACCACGGCTCTCCAGTCGCTCGCTCTCCTCAACAATGATTTCATGCTCAAGCAAGCCGATCATTTTGCCCAGCGCGTGGCCGCTGAGGCGACGCAAGCGGATGACAAACGTCCCCTCGTGCAAGCCTTTCAGCTAGCATTTGGACGCCTGCCCACCGCCGCTGAACTGCAGCTTGCCGAGCGACTCGCGGAGCGTCATGGCTTGGCAGCCGTCTGTCGCTTTTTGCTAAACACGAACGAATTTGTGCATATCGATTGAGCGGGAACGAAGATCAGAACAGGCGGAATGCGAGTCAGGATTAAGGAACCTGCCCCAGGTCGCATCACTGGGGGAATTCGACGAACAGTATGAGGACCAGGCCGATGACGATGAGTCGAAGAAGTTGGCTGGAGCGCTGTGGCGATGGCCTGGGGCTGGCGGCCTTGAGCTGCCTGCTCAACCGCACCTCCGCCGTGCAAGCGACCGAGCGTCAACATCACCCGGCGACCGCGCGGGCTGTGATCCAGATTTTTTGCCCAGGTGGTCTGAGCCATGTCGACACCTGGGATTATCGTCCGGAGTTAGAGCGCGCGGATGGCAAGCCGTTCGATCCGGAACTCGGCAAACAGACCTTTGCGGGCGTCGCCGGGAACTATGCCAAAAGCTTTTGGAAATTCCGTCAACAGGGTGAATCTGGACGCTGGCTCAGTGACCTGTTCCCGCAGCTTGCCAAGCAAGTCGACCACCTCTCCTTCATCTACTCGATGGCGAATAAATCGGCACTGCATGGCCCCGCGATGTTCATGATGAACAGCGGTTTTGTACGAGCCGGTTTCCCCAGCATGGGGTCGTGGGTGACTTACGGTCTCGGGACAGAAAATGAAAACCTGCCAGCGTACGTCGTGCTGCCGGACGTGCGCGGTCTACCGCCCGGAGGCGTAGCGAACTGGAGTGCCGGGTTCCTACCCGCCGTTCATCAGGGAACAACCTTGACCACCGCCGCCGATCGACCTCCGATCGCCGATCTCCTTCCCGCCCATCCGCGCACGCCAGAAGAAGAGCAGCTAGGCCGCGAATTTCTGCAGGTGCTGAATCGACGCCATGCTGCCGTTCGCCCCGGTGACTCAAACCTGGAAGCGCGTATCGCGAGCTACGAACTGGCGGCACGGCTGCAATTGAGCACCCCCGAGGCGACTGATCTCAGTCGTGAAACCGCCGCCACTCAGCAGCTCTACGCCTTAGACGATCAGGACATTGGACCCTTTGGCAGGCAATGCCTGCTGGCGCGACGCTTGGTCGAACGCGGCGTACGTTTTGTCACGATTTTTTGTGGAGCGGAGAACACGGGAGCGAAAAAGATTCGTCCCAACTGGGACTCGCATGAGGACATCGTACGCGACCATGGCTACTGGGGACGCATTCTGGATACCGGCGCAGCAGCGCTGCTCAGCGATCTCTCAACTCGTGGTCTACTCGATTCAACCCTCGTGTTCTGCACCAGTGAATTTGGTCGTCAGCCGTTCATGCAGGGCAAGCAGAAGGGACGCGATCATAATCCAGGAGTATTCACAGCGTGGCTAGCGGGTGGAGGAATCCAAGGCGGTACGAGTCACGGCAGTAGCGATCCCTTTGGCTGGCAAGCGGCCACGGAACCCACGTACTCGTATGACTTACATGCCACCGCGCTGCATCTCTTGGGTCTCGATCATGAACGACTCACCTACTATCACAACGGCATTCAGCGCCGACTCACAGACGTCCATGGCGAAGTGCTGACGGGTCTACTGATTCGGAAACAGGACCAAAAGTAAATAACCGATACATCGCCTCAGGAGTAGCTTGATCATGCCACGTTCGCACCAGTCGACTGTCGCGCCAAAATCGCTCCGCAGTCCCATGCCGTCGCTACTGCTTTTCGTCAGCTTGATAGTGGCCGCTACTACGAGCGTCATGGCGGCGGAGCAAGTGACCGCGCCGCGACCGAACGTGCTCTTCATTCTCTGTGACGATCTACGACCTGATGCGCTGAGCTGCTACGGGTCCCGTCACGTGAAGACTCCGCAGATAGATCGAGTCGCACGGGAAGGTGTACGGTTCGCCAATGCGTTTTGCACCACCTCGCTTTGCTCGCCCAGTCGAGCATCGATTTTAAGCGGCTTGTATGCGCATGTGCACGGAGTCACGAATAACTTTACGGAGTATCCGGAACGTCTTCCAAGCTTTCCTCGAATCTTGCAGCAGCAAGGTTATCGCACCGCCTACATCGGCAAATATCACATGGGAGAGGAGAATGACCGTCCGCGACCGGGCTTTGATTACTTCGTGACCCACAAAGGACAGGGCAAGTACTATGACACGGAGTGGAATCTGAATGGTCAGCGTAGCGAAGTCATTCCGGGATATTACACCACGGTCGTAACCGACTTGGCACTTGATTGGCTGCGCCAACAACAATCAACTGCAAAGGCGGCGCAAGAGCTGTCTCCAACGAAGAAGGACCAGTCGGATAAGAAAAAGGACCAGCAGCCCTGGTGTTTGATGGTGGGCCATAAAGCGCCTCATAGCTTTTACACCCCCGAACCAAAGTACGCGCATTCGTTTGATGATGTGCGAGTCCCCTACCCGGCTTCGGCGTTTCAGCTGGCTGACAAGCCCGACTGGATCAAGCAGCGCTTGCCGACCTGGCATGGCATCTACGGACCGCTGTTTGACTGGCGCAAGAAGTTTCCCGACGAGCGTCCTGAAGCAGTAAAGGATTTCGAGAACATGGTGCATGGTTATTGGGGAACCGTGCTGAGCGTCGATGACAGCGTCGGTCGCCTACTCACCTCGTTACAAGAGTCCGGCCAGCTCGACCAAACCATCGTCGTCTTTATGGGCGACAATGGCTTACTCGAGGGCGAACATGGGATGGTCGATAAACGCACCGCCCATGAAGCGAGTATCCGGATCCCGATCATCGTCCGTTATCCAGGCTTGAGCAAAACTGGTCGAGTGGTTGAGCAGCAAGTGCTGACGCTGGATATGGCGCCGAGTTTACTTGAGCTCTGCCAGGCTCCGAAATTAAATCCGGTCCACGGTCGTTCGTGGGTGAAGTTGATCGAGCAAGGCGATGCCGATTGGCGCACGAGCTGGTTCTATCACTACAACTATGAAAAGCAGTTTCCCTATACACCGAACGTGCGAGCCGTGCGCACCGATCGCTGGAAGTACATTCATTACCCGCATGGAGACACCAAACCAAATCGGCACTTGAGCGAACTGTACGACCTTCGTAACGATCCCGGCGAACTGCAAAACCTCATCCAAAGTCCGGAGCATCGAGCGACAGTCGCCGAGTTACAAGTCGAGCTAACTCGGCTGATGACCGCTGCGGATTTACCACCAACCTCCGACCGCATGCCGCTCGACGAGGGCGTGAAAGGTGTCTTACCCGACGCCAAGATTCGGTAAGCCATTGCCGCTGGGATCCATTCATTTCGAGCGAAGGCTGCGGACTGTGCGGTCTGGCAGATGAAAAACTGAAGTAGTCTCGCACGAAGAAACGAGGGCACAACGACGGAAAAAACGTTTCAATAGTTGGCTGAGCTCTGAACGACTGATAGGCTGTGCTTTCAAAAATCGTCACTCTTCACTCTTCTCAACCCACCCGCCCCATGCCGAAAACGCTCACCTTCAGCCTACTCACCTTGTTTCTGGCAACCCTGGCTGCGCCCACCCAGGCTCAACTCAAGACTTGGGATAAAAAACATTCAATTGAGCGTATCGATCTCACGGTCGTTTATTTCCTTCCTCAAGACCGCGAACCGCTTCCCGACTGGCAGGATCGAGTGCGCTACTACTGTCGGCGCATCGAGCAGTTTCACGAACGTGAGTTTCAGGGCCAGTCGAAGCTTAACGTGACGGTGCGAACCGAACCGCTACGGTCGGCTCAATCGACCGCACAGTTACGCGATGGCGATGGCGATTTCATTTTTTTCAAGACGCTGAGAGAAGCCGATCAAGCGCTCCAATTTGGTCGCCAGGAACGCCAGGGATTTCCGATTCTATTGGTGCTGAGCGACATCAATTGGCGCCCCTTGGATGACTTTTATCGAGTGAAACCAGATCCGCAGGGCGGCTGGGTATTCGAGGGGAATTATTCGAATGGACGACATTTCCCGGGCGCGGCAGCCGGTGGAGCTCGCGCAACCTACCTGGCTGATCGGGGTGTTGGCTGGGGGCTGGTGAGTGCCGATGGCTGGCGCGTGCCCTATCGCGGATCGGACTGTGTCATCTATCACGAAGGCTGTGGTCACACGGTTGGCCTGCCTCACCCGCGCCAAGGCAACAATTCGGTGATGAGCCTTGGTCAGTATGCGGGCTGGATCAGTGAATCGTGGCTCGATGAGGATCAAAAAGCGCGGCTGGGTTGGAAAGCACCGGAACAGCCGTTCGATCGACGCAGCGATCTATTCTCAAAGTTCACCGCTTTGGCGGAGCCGCCCGAGCCGAAGCCGAATAGCCCCGTTTCACTCCAGCTCACTTGGCCGGCGAACACGCGCGTGAAGTCCTGTCGAGTGCGGTTGCAAACGGATCTCTGGGGCCCGTGGCTGGACGTGGTGACACCGCCCCTGGTTGACCAGCAGCCACCAACTGCCATTGGGCTAGGTGGCTTTGATCGTGCGACACCGGTCAGCTATCGAGTGGATGCGACCACGACCGATGATCGTACGGTCGAGCTTTGGGGCTATTTTCAAGTGCGAGAAAAACCCGAGTTGGTTCCCACACCACGATCCGCTCGACCTTCCAATAACTGAAGCCTTGGGGGAGCAGAGCTGATGATGCGAGCCTGGAAGCTACCGCGGTTGATCATCGGGGCGATTCCTGTGGGGTTGCTCGTGCTGGCGCTGATCGAGTCGCCAGTACGAGCGGCAGAACGCACGTTGCGGGAAGTGATTGATGCAGAGATAACCGCCGCGTGGCAGCGGGAAAAGGTGAGTCCCGCGCCGACTGCGAACGATGCCGAGTTTCTGCGCCGAGTTTCGCTCGACTTGGTCGGCATGGTGCCCAGCTATGAAGAGACGATCGCGTATCTCAGAGATCCTGCACCGCAGAAGCGTGAAGCACTTGTGGATCGATTGCTGGCAGATCCGCGTTACGCACAGCATCAAGCAGATATCTGGGACCTGATTCTGTTCGGTCGCCACCCACCCGGCCATGACACCGACAAACGCGACGGCATCCAGCGCTGGCTGCGCGAGCAGTTCAGCCAGAATCGTCCTTATGATCAGTGGGTTCAAGAGCTTTTAAAAGCGGCAGGGAACTCCGTCGAGCAAGGACCACCAATCTACTACGCTCAATATCGCAATCAGCCAGAAGATCTCACCGAAGTTGTCACGCAAACATTTTTGGGCGTGCAGCTCCAGTGTGCGCGCTGTCACGATCATCCGTTCGAAAGCTGGAAACAACTCGACTTCTATGGTGTGGCCGGTTTTTTCGCGCGGCTGCAAATCGTGGAAGTGGGTAAGAAAGATAATCTGACCCTGTACGCCTTGGGCGAAAAGAATTCGGGCGATGTCTTGTTCACCGGACCGGCTAAAGAACAGATGCCCGGCAAAAAAGGCGAACCGGTAGCTCCAAAGTTTCTGTCCGGTGATCGACTAGTTGAACCGCCACTGCCAGAGGGCTTTCAAGAGACCAAATTCGAAAACAACAAACCGCCCCCGGCACCTTTCTTTTCTCGCAAGGATCAATTCGCGTCGTGGGTAACGCGAGCCGATAACCCGTACTTTTCTCGGGCTATCGCGAATCGACTTTGGGCGCAGCATTTTGGTCGCGGCCTGGTGCATCCGGTCGATAACATGAGCTCGTCGAATGCGCCCAGTCACCCAGCACTCTTGGACGCACTCGCCCGCTGGCTCGTCGAGCATCACTTTGATCTGCGCGGGGCAATCCGCGAAATGGTGTTGAGTAATACCTATGGATTGTCGTCGCGCGGAGCGACCGGCGAGTCGCTACCGCTGTGGTTCCAGCACGCCCGCACTCGGCCACTTTCCGCCGAAGAACTGGCGGAATCCTGGCGAGTCGTTACGAACTATGATGCGACGGTGAAAGACAAACCACCGGAGAAACGTCCGCAGCGTTTTCGCCCGCTCACCGGTGATTACGTGCTGCGATTTTTTGGACAGCCCACCAATGGCACCGGCGATTTTCAAGGTGGATTGGCCGAGCATCTGTATCTGAATAACGGACAGTTGGGCAGCTTGCTCGTGACCGCTCCCGGTGGCCTCGTGGCCGAATTGGCACGCCAGGATCAGCCCTGGGATGAGCGTGTTGAACGACTATTTTTGCAGGTCTTGAATCGACCTCCTGCGCAGGAAGAGCGTGAGAAGTTTGTCGAACTATTGTCGGCGGAAAAGGATCCCCAGGAACGCCTGCGCGATGTTATCTGGGCGCTGATGACCTGTAGCGAATTTCGCTTTAACCACTAATGTCACTCGGTGATCGGAGCTGGTGCAGGCGAGTAATGGCCGCTGCAGGCTGACAGAGGGACGGAGAGACAGATAGATAGACAGACAGATAGGCAGACGCGTTTAGGGAACTCTGGCGGTACGGACAACAACGAGGGAATTGGCTCCATGCAACCAAGCTGCAATCGTGTGGATCATTTATCGCGCCGGGCGCTGATGAAAGGCCTGCTGGGGACGACGGCCGGCGGCGTAGTCATGAACTGGGGAGCACTCACGGAATGGTCGGCCCTGGCCGATCAAGTGAAACGTCAGCAAAAGCATTGTATCTATCTGTTCATGAATGGAGGCGCCAGCCAATTCGAGACGTTGGATATGAAGCCGGGGCGGCCCACCGGTGGCCTGTTTCGTCCGATCGCCTCCAACGTCGTCGGCACGCAGGTCTGCGAGTTAATGCCCAAGATGGCACAGCAGCTGGATCAGATTGCGATCATTCGATCGATGCGCACCAGCGAGGTCGATCATCCGGGCGGCATCTATCTCATGCATACCGGCTATCGGCCCACTGCGAATGTGCGATTTCCCGAGATTGGAGCGATTGTCGCAAAGTACCAGGGGCAACCCGCCACGGACCTCCCCAACTTCATCAAGATTTTTGGACATGGCGGTGCTGGCAGCGGTTTTCTCGGCCCCAAGTATCTGCCGTTTGAAATCAGTCCCGAGGGGCAATTGCCGACGTTTTCCAGTGGCGGCATGGATCCCGCTCGGGAACTCAAACGACATGAAGTGCGAGCCTTCCTGGAAGATCGCTTCGGACGCGAGCGCCAGTCGGAAGCCGCTCAAATGCATCGCGAATCGTATGAAGCGGCACGGCGACTGCAGAGTGCTCATCAAGCCTTTAAGGTGGATGCCGAATGGGAGAAATATCGGTCGCTCTACGGCGATTCGGTCTTCGGTCGACGCTGCCTGCTCGCTCGCCGCTTAGTAGAGGCGGGAGTTCCTTTCATCGAAGTGGGACAGAGCAGCTACGATTCTCATGCCGACAATTTCGCTTGGCATAAGGGACTGGTGCCGCCCATGGAACATGCCTGGGCCGGACTGCTCACCGATCTACGGGAACGCGGACTACTAGAGAAAACGTTGGTTATCTGGGCCGGTGAAATTGGACGCACTCCACAAATCAATAACCGAGCGGGACGCGATCACTACGTGCGCAGTTGGACCACGGCACTCGCCGGCTGTGGCATTAAAGGCGGAATCACCTACGGCGCCAGTGACGAAGATGGCATGGACGTGAAAGACAACCCGGTCACCGAGGGTGATTTTTTTGCCACTATTTATCAAGCACTTTCCATCGATCCCACAACCGAGAATCTGGCAGGTGTCCGTCCCATTCCACTCGCCCCGTTCGGCTCCCGCGTCGTGCGCGATTTGATCTCTTGATCCGACACTGCACGCAGCACCGGACAGCAGCGCTGGTCGTGACCAGGATCTGCGTGCTCAACAAACACTTGAAATCCAACGGCTGACTTTTGCATGAACATTCAAAATCCAAAATTATTATGGCAATTGAATTTTGAAGGCGCTTGGCCGACGGCCATTACGTTTCTCGGTTCCAGTCGCCGGCTCGCGGCGGCAAATCAGGCCGGCGAAATGTTCGTCTGGGACTTGCCCGAAAATCCGCCCGACTGGGAAGCACCCAAAGACAGTCAGCGTAAAGCGCCCGATCACCCGCCCCTTCGCAAACTCGAAGGACATGCCAACGGTATCACTCGCCTGCTCGCCACCGCCGATGGAGAGACACTGATTTCAGCGAGCCTCGACCACTCCATCCAGATTTGGCAGCCCGCTGCGGCAGCGACAGGCACAACCACGGCGATTCTGGATATCGAGCAGCGCAAAAGTAAAGCTAAGCGCGAACGGAAAGATGAGCATCTGACGGCACCAGGAATCACGGTAGAGACGATCACGAGCAGTCATCAGCTGAAGGGTCATGAGGATTGGATTCTTTCACTGGCCTGCGATCGAACTGGGCAGCGCATCATCAGCGGCGACATGGCCGCGCGCGTGATCGTCTGGGATCTGGCTCAGCATAAAGAACTGCAGCGGTGGTCGGGATATCCCTGGAACTGGATTCTAGCCGTGGCGTTGACCGCCGATGGAAATACGGCCGTGGTCAGCGAGCATCGCTACAAGCGCGACGATTTTGATATTCCGTCCGCCGCACTGCGTCTGTTCGACGCCACCAGCGGCCAAGAAAAATTCGACTTCTTAAAGGCGATGTTTCCCAAGTATAAGCCGGAAGAAACGTCGTATGGCGGTGGACAGATCTGGCGCAAGTTTGTGGCTCAGGGCCTGATCGCTGCCGACATCTCCCCGAACAACGAACTCGTGGCACTCGGCCAAGGCGGTGAAATCGATACGGGTAAAGTGCAACTGTTGGAGCTCGCCACCGGCAAACTCGTACGTGAAGTTGCTGGTCATCAGAATGGAGTGACCGACGTGAAGTTCTCCGCCGATGGCAACTACATTCTATCGGTGGGACGAGACACCACGCTGCGCATTTGTCAGGTCGAGGATGGTAAAGAAGTCGCGGCACTTGGCAGTCCTCGCGGTGGTCAGTTCAAAGACTGGCTGTCGGCGCTGGCGATCGCGCCGGATCAATCCACCGTCGCCGCCACCGACATCGCCGGTCAGGTACACGTCTGGTCGCTCAGCTCGTGATGGAGGAATGGAGATTGGAGGAATGGAGAATTAGAGATTAGAAGGTTTCTGTCCTAGTTCACCGGCGACAGGTGGAGTGAATGGGATTGTCGAGGGAGAGATGGAATACGAATGCGTTCGCTGTCAATCGACGTTTCAGATTCCGGTGGCTTCGTCTACTGACCGCCCGACGTGCACCAAGTGCGGTTCGATGTTGCAGCTGCGAGTCCCCGAAACGATAAGCCATGCGGCCGTTGCTGCCGCTCGCCAGACAGCGACTTATTGGACCGATCGATCACAGGGCCAGCCGAGCGAGAGGCCACCGCAGATTGGTCACTATGAAATCCTTGGTGAGTTGGCTCGCGGTGGCATGGGAGTTGTCTATCGAGCGCGACAACTGGGTGCCGATCGTCTAGTAGCGCTCAAGATGATCAAGCCCGGGATGGGACTTGACGCGGAGGCGATTGAACGATTTCGGTTGGAGGCGGAGGCGGCGGCGCAGTTGGATCATCCCGGGATTGTACCGATCTATGAGGTTGGTGAGTGGCAAGGAAATCCCTATTTTTCGATGGCGTTTGTGGAGGGAGTTAACCTCGCGCAGACGATACGGGACGCGGCCTGGGAAGGCCAACAAGCGGCAATTTTAATGAAAATGGTCGCGGCGGCGATTTCCTATGCACATCGTCGAGGGGTGGTCCATCGTGATTTGAAACCTGCCAATATTTTACTGGGCCGCGACGGGCAACCGCGAGTCACCGATTTTGGGTTAGCCAAACGATTGGAAGGCAACCAGGATCTGACGATTACTGGCCAAGCGATGGGCACGCCGAGCTACATGGCACCCGAGCAGGCGGCCGGGATTCCTCAAGGTGTCGGCCCGCACACGGACATCTATGGTCTGGGGGCCACGCTCTATTGCCTTCTTGTGGGGCGGCCGCCCTTTCAAGCGGCCTCCACGTGGGCCACGTTACAACAGGTTCTGCATGACGATCCGGTCCCTCCGCGACGATTTAATGCCGCCATTTCTCCGGATTTAGAAACGATCTGTTTGAAGTGCTTGGAGAAAAATCCGCAACGTCGCTA
The DNA here is from genome assembly GCA_046086325.1 of Planctomycetota bacterium. Lineage (GTDB taxonomy): Bacteria > Planctomycetota > Planctomycetia > Pirellulales > Pirellulaceae > JBJSXJ01. Next base: position 27,708 of record JBJSXJ010000297.1, read on the forward strand.
CAGCTCGGCAGAGGAACTTGCCCAGGATCTGGACCGTTACACAGCGGGCTATCCCATATCCGCGCGCCCACTCAGTCGTGTGGAACGCATCGCGCGTTGGTGCCGCCGCAATCCGCTGCTGGCCACCTCCTTCACCACCACGATGCTGGCGATCCTTCTCGGAGTGGCAGGCATCGCTTGGCAACTACGCGAGACAATTCAGGCGCGGGATCGATATTCGGAAGCCAACGAGCGTTTGACGCAATCCGAGCGTGATCAGCGCAGTGCCAGCCTGGCGGCTCAAGCCAGTGAGCGCGAAGCGCAGGTGAGCGCGCGCGAAGCGAACTTGCAGCGCTATGCGGTCAGTATCAATCTGGCATATCGGGCCTTTGAGGAAGGACGCCTCGAGGAGGCCCGCAACCTTCTGCGCGAACTGCTTCCAGCGTCCGGCAAGGATGACCTGCGCGAGTTTTCGTGGTATCGCCTGTGGGGGCTTATTTTCCATGAGAGTGGAAGTTGGAATGATGGCGGCGCCCGAGTGGCAGCGATCGCCCTGGCGCCCCAGGATCAACTGCTGGCATTTGGTGGCGACTTGGGGTTGGTCTCACTGGTTGATTGGCGGACCTCTGAGAAAGTCAGCAGGGAGCTCACGGATTCCGCAGCCATCGGAGCCGTCACGGCGTTGAGTTTCTCCCCCTCGGGAAAGCTCCTGGCAGTGGGACGCGAAGATGGACAAGTGCGACTTTGGAACGTCGATTCGTGGGAACGCGGAAAATTGTTGGTAGCTACCGACGTGCAGATACGAGATCTGGCGTTTCACCCCACGGGCGAATTCTTAGCGGTGGCGAGTGCGGGAGTGGACCGGCCGGGTGAAGTCACGGTCTGGAACCTGAAAAATGAGCAGATACTGTTGCGACTGAAGCAGGATCGACGAGGTAATCCTGGACATCCCCACGGTCCGAGTGGACTGTGCTTTTCGGGCGCAGGGAACCTGCTGGCCGTGTCCAGCTTTGACGGACGAACTCGCCTATGGTCATTCCCGAGCGGAGAGCTAAAGCAGGAAACTCTCATTAAACCTCCTGCCTGGGTGAATGACGTCGCCCTGACGCATGATGACCAGACACTCTATACCACACGCGCGGATGGCAGCTTACGCGTTTGGAATGTACCGCAATGGACTTCCGTAGAAGCGCCGAGATTTCCGGCGGAACAACTGGTGAAAGCCGCTCTCTCCGGGGACAGCCAGCGCTTGTTTGTGGGAGGCACTCGCGGTGCCGCGATGCTCGATATCCCAACGCAGCGTTGGCGGAGTATTGCCGATGAAGTGGAGGTAATCTCCGTAGCTTTAACTCGTGATGGCAAAACTGCCTTTACCGGCAGCGCTAGCGGTGGAGCAAAAGCCTGGAGCTTTGCGGATTCAGCCCAAGGCGTCACGCGGCGCACTGATCCCACCACGGGACTAGTGACTGCGATCTCCTTCAGTCGTGACTCAAATCGACTGGCTCTGGCTGGGTTTAAAGGATTTGTCGGGATCTATGACTATCCCTCGCTGCAATTAGTCAGCTCTCAGAACACGCCGGCGCTCCAGGGCAAAATCAGTTCGGTCGCCATGAGCTTCGATGGTGCATACTACATTTGGAATGAAGCGGTCTTTCGCTGCCAAGATGGCGTGAAACTAAATTTGCCGGACGACTGTCGCTCGTTGGCCTTCGCGCCGCACAAGTCCCAGGTACTGGCTTGGCAACCAAAATCCGGAATCGTGCTCTTCGATCTCGCGACGGGGAATCCTATACGTACATTTCCCTGGTCTAACCGCCCTCTACGCTGCCTACGCTTCACACCAGATGGTGAGAGCTTCCTGGTGCTGGCGGACGATGTCATGCAACGTTACGACGTTGCCTCCGGCGAAGTCCGCTTACGAATCGACGGACGCGCCAATCGCATGGGTGGTGTCACGATCGCGCGCGACGCTGAATTGCTGGGTTTCCAAACTCAAGGTCAGATTTCTATCTGGAATTGGAAAACCGGTGCCAGTCTGGGCGCGCTTACCGACCCGAACCTGCGTTACGCCGAGCAACAGGATTTACTGGCATTCTCGCCAGATGGACGCACGCTCGCCTCACTAAGTCAGCCTTATGCTGCACTCATCAAACTCTACGACGTCGCCAGCCAGCGACTACTTACCACTTTTCGTTGGGATACCGACCACCTCGTGGCCATCGCTTTCACCGCAGATGGCCGACAACTTGTGGCAGCCGGTGGCGAAATGACCAACCCCTACAGCGTTGGTCGCTTGACGGTCTACCAGACACCTGGCCCTCAGCAGGTCCGGGCAGAGATAACGGAAGCAAGTCGAGTCGATTGGCTCGGTAAAAGACTACGCCAGGTGGAGATCGCCGTCGCCAAGATCCACGCCTCTTTACCGGATCGTCTGGCAGAAGTGGGAGCCTCTTTGGGGGCTACACGCGCAGAGCAAGAGCAACTCTACCAAGCACGACAAGCTACCGACGAACTCCTCCAACTCTTGCAGATAAGTGTCAGCGATCCGCAGATTGAATCTTGGCGGAAACTAGCTTTTCTGCGGCAAGTTTCCGGGCGAATTGCCTCGTTGCAACGATATCGAAATCAAAACTACTATTACCTATGTCGCCGTCAACTGCTCGCAGGCTCACAACAACTAGCACAGGATTTTCCCACTTCAACGGCCTACCTCGAACAAGTCATTGCACAACGAATTCTCCTGGGAATGTTGCTGGTGGGTGAAGAATTGCCGGGAGATTTCCTTCAGAAAGAAGCCCTTGAACATGGACAAGAGGCTCGGAGTTTGTCACTGCAGCTATTTAAAAACTCTGGAAAAGACCTCGCGTACACGACCGTGATTTATGAAGCCTTGCGATATCGCGGCCTAACGCTACAAAAGTGGGGAACAGACGAACAACTACGGGAGTTTGCGGAGAATGTGGGCAGACAAAACATCAACCCCTGGCGCGATTCCTTTGAAGCCGCAACTCTGCTTGCCAGTGCGTCCTCCGACTCCGCGACACAGCCCGGCGACTGGCTTAAAGCCGCGATCGAACTCGCTGATACCACCGCCGTTTTAGATTGGATAGAGCGGCAGTTGCTGACGAATATCGCTTGGCAAAAGCAACGCGCAAGGCCCGTCTTCGTAGCAGCTCAGGAGCAACTCCAACAAAGACGAGAGCAGTTGACTGAAAAACGCTGATGCTTCGCTCGGTGTTGCTGAGTCGCCTGCAGCGACTTGGTAACGCAGCTACACTGGTCGGATATGCCCTTTCAACTCTCGTCCGAGCGTTTGCGGGAGAGCGAGAATCGTGTAGCTATTACCTTAGGTCATCCGGGGTTCCTGCGGGGCGACGTCGAGCAACGACTCAGTTTGGCTGTCACCACAGGATTTTCTGCGGTCAACCCACAGGAAACCCGGATGGACTAAATCATTTGAGGATACAATTATCGCTGAGTTGTTAACTCTTGTTCATCGCTAGATAGTTTGGGGATTGGTTCATAATTCTTACAAAGGGATGGTTTATGGCGGGTTGTCTGCAGGTTCGCTCGACGAGTTGGTGGGTGCTGGCTGTGGGGCTGTGCGGGTTGCTGGCGGGGATGCGGCCGGTGAACGCCGACGAGCCGATCAAGCATTCGTTCTTCATCGCGGGGCCAAGCTTTACCGGGATTATTGATGAAGAAGGGAATGAGGGGTGGAATGCGGGACGCCCGGCCGCTCGGGATGGCTACGTCCTACCAAACGGGAACGTGCTCATTGCCTGGTCCGATGAAGTCCGCGAGTTGACTCGTAACAAGGAAACCGTCTTCCACTATCGCAAGTCGGCGGAGAATGGAGAGATCGGTACGGCCGAGCGTCTGGAGAACGGTCGTACGTTGATTACTGAATTGGGTCGCAAGCCGCGCTTGCTGGAAGTGGAAGCCGATGGCAAAACGATTGCCGTGGAATTTGCCCTGCAGCCGGAGACCGATAACGCTCACATGCAAACTCGCATGGCACGCAAGCTTCCCGGTGGCACGTATCTGGTGCCGCACTTGCTGGCCTTCAAAGTGAAAGAGTACGCAGCCGACGGCAAAGTGCTCAAGGAATTCAAGACCGACCTAGACGACCTGGGAGGCCGCAAGGCGGAAAACTGGCCGTTCACCGCCATTCGCTTGGGAGGTGGCCGCACGCTAGTCAACCTCACTCACGGCAATAAGACCGTGGAACTAGACGCCGACGGCAAAGTTGTCTGGAAGGTGAGCAACGAGGACTTTCCGCAGGAGCAGCCGTTTGTCGATCCGTGTGGCGGCCAGCGGCTCCCCAACGGCAACACAGTCATCGCCAGTTATGGCACGAACAAAGCGATCAAGATCTTTGAAGTCACACCCGAGAAGAAGATTGTGTGGACCTACACCGGCCCGCATCGCGCTCACGAAATTCAAATCCTCACCACCAATGGCAAACCGATCGAAGGTAAGCCGTTGAAGTAAGGAGGGGAGTCTCACGCAGAGGCGCGGAGGCCACGGAGGACGTCTCACGCAAAGGCGCGGAAGACGCGGAAGACGCGGAAGACGCGGAGGACGTC
>JBJSXJ010000298.1:0-5815 GCA_046086325.1 Planctomycetota bacterium
GTGCCGTTACCTCTTGCCGGGCCGGACGGCTTACGCCGTGCCGTTACCTCTTGCCGGGCCGGACGGCTGACGCCGATACCGCTACATTTTTAGCGGTATTGGGGACTGAATTACTGCGGGGCGACGGCGAGTAATTTGAGGGCATCGAGGGTCGCGAGCAGATCGTCGCAGGGGACGTCTCGCCAGCCATCGGTCTTATGTCGCAACAGTGCGATCTTGAGCAGCTCGACGGCTTCTGCCAAATCTGCGGGCAGCGCGGGCAGTTCGGCGAAGGGACGAAGTGCTGCCGCCGCATTCGCCCGATTCTTCTCTCCCTCAGCTCCACCATCCACGGCACTGAAGGCCGTTTGCAGCGACTCGTTCACCGCCGATTCGTCACCAAAATCAGGACCTTCGGCGCGCGGTCCAGTGGCACTTTCGCGATCAAACTGATGTTTGCGCGGCGACTCGTCGGCGTCCGCACTTCCCGGCTCGGCAATGAAATCTTCATCGGGTGTGAGCGGATCATGGCCGGCACTCGCCGCGACCGCCGTCTGCTCTTCCTGCTCGGACACGAGTATCCCGAGCGTCTCGGCACGTTGTCCGCGCATTTGGGAAACGGACCACCGACTTTGTCGAGCCCCTTCCAGCCACATTTCAGCGTCGTCCCAATCGATCGCCGCTTGAAAGTGACTCCAATACAAGCCAGCGAACTTGTCTTGCGTTTCCCCAAACCGCTGGAAGACTCGACGCAGTCGTCCCACATGCTGCGGAGTGACACCGCCTACCAACCCGCTCCAGACCTCATCGGCATACTGCGATGCCGGGGCACCCGAATCGACTAAGGCCACTCGCCACAACTGAATGATGCGTCCCTTTTCCCAGTTGGTGGAACTGACCAGTCGCTGCCACTGTCCCACAAACGGCTGCGATGCCACCTGCAACTCGGCTGTTTCCAACGTCGTCTCCACCGAGCTCACCGCTTCTTGCTGATCCATGAAACTGAGTTCCTTGCAACTGCGTGTCCGCCAAAACGAGTGTCGCAAGTTAACAGCTACGAACGTGGCGGCAAGTAGCAGCCGCCGAAATGCGGCAAGCTATGCAGAAATAGCGATTTGGCGCTCGCAGATGCCGCCGTGTGACTGGGGAAAACTTGTCATTTCGGGCGTGCCGAAGGAGCTGCGCCCGGGGCGACGGCCCCTGCTCGAATGACCAAAATTACGCTCTCCGTAGCCGCCGTTTTTGTCGCATCCGCTGCTTTTGTGGCATTAGCCGCTTTCGCCAGCTCGGCTGGCTGATTACCCGCAGCACGCTTAAGTTCCTCTTGCTTACTCTGAAGTTGATTTCGTTCGCGCAGCAGAAAAGTTTGTGTCATCGCTTCGATCGGACGCGCAGCCGCCGCTGCACGTGGCGCCTCGATCCGCGAAACTGCGACCTGCACCTCGGGAATCAACTCCGTTAGCTCGTTCGCCAACCGCTGCGAACTATCGGTCTGCAGTCGAAACCAGCGTTCCGTCACCGGCTGCTCGACCGTCGATGAAGCTATGGTCGAGCCAGACGAATCCTGGGACGATTCTTTGGACGAATTCTGGGACGAATCCGGTACTCGTTTACGATCCAGTTGCCGCGCCAGAGCGTCGCGCTGTGCGGCTGAAGTGGCTCGAGTAGCTGAAGAGTTAAAATGAGCGACCACCGATTCGACATAGCGCGGCCAATCTTTTTCTGCGACGACGACCTGAATGACCAGCGGCTCCAGCGGTTCTAGCGGTTCCTGCGTTTGATCGCGTACCGCCGACTTCGCACCCGCACCCGCAGCCGCACCCGTAGCCCCCGGCAGACCGGGTGCCGCAGGCCTATCGGTTTTATCCGAGGGCACAAAACGATGGACACCGCCCCCCAGTCCACCAGACGCCTCGCTCAAAACACCTTGTGCGACATCGGCCTTCGGTGCCGGCGCGCTAATACGACCCGCCCCGCTCCCGCCACCCGCGCCACCCGCCGCGCTACCGAATGGCTCCGCTGCTGCCGGTGCCGCAGGAACACTTTCAGCCAACCGCTCGCTGGCGGCCTGCTGTTTGGCAACCATCGCCGCCGATTTACTTAACGTAGCACCCATGACATCCGGATCTTGCTGATGGGCGTCGGTTGCGATCCGATCGGGTGTATGGTTCTCAGTGAAACGGGCTCCAACTTGCTGCGGCCTGAGCGGCAGACTGCCCCAGGCCAGCAGGAACAAAAACGATGCCGCCACCGTAGTCGCTCCGACAAATGCCCAGCGCCACCGCACCAGCTGACGCGACTGCTGCGACAACGTGCGCTGCAACACGCGCTGCACGAACTCGTCATCTAGCTGAGGGCTAGGCAAGCTGCGCAAATCGTCTCGCATGAGTTGCAATTCGCGCACGACTTGGCGCAGGTTTTCGTCCGCCGCCAAAGCCGCTTCCACCTGCTCGCGCTGCGACTCATTCAGCTCACCGTCCAAATAGGCACTGATGAGTTCATCCGAAACGTGTAGCTTCATGATTGCTCCCTGCCTGTTTCCACCAGCAGCGGTTGCAGCCGCTCGCGCAGCTCCAACCGAGCTCGATGCAAGCGACTTCGCACGGTACCCACCGGTATCGCCAGAATCTCAGAGATGGCGTCGTAATCGCAGTCCTGCATCTCGCGTAATATCAGAATGGTTCGAAACTCTTCACTCATCTCCGCCAGTGCGGCCTGTACTTGGACCGCTCGTTCCTGTCGACTCAGACGCTGTTCACCAGTCTCTGATCGATCCAGCAGGCCAGTCAAATTGCTGGACGGCACCTGCACCTGTGGTCGACGCGAGCGTTGTTGGCGACGCCTGGCAGAGAGGTTATGAGCGATACGATAAATCCACGTGTGAAAGGAACTTGCCTGACGAAAGGTTGCCAAGTGGCGGAAGGCTTGAATAAAGGTCTCCTGCACAACATCCTCCGCCTCCTGATGGTCACCTAAATAGTGACTCACAAATCCGAAGATGCGATTCTGGTGTGCGCGCACCAACTGCCCGAAGGCGTGTTGATCGCCCTGCAAGGTAGCCTCGATCAGTGCAACGTCGGTATTCACGCCGGCCTGATTCCTTTAGCTCGTTAGATACCAGCGCTCGCCAAAAGTTCCATCGATCACGATGTTTTTGGCCAAATGGTGCCGTGGGGACGTCGCAGCAGCAGGATCCAGAGCGCCATGGCCACCAGGAACACGACCAAACTTACCCATTGTGAGATGGTCAGATTTGTCTGCAGTCGCCCCGGCTCATCATCCCGAATGATTTCCTCCAAAACCCGACCCAAGGGGTAGAGGGTCAAGAGGAGCGTGAAAACCTCGCCGTCGCGCCGACGAAACGGGAACCACGTCCAGAGCAGCAGGCCGAGTGCGGCGGCATGCAGGGAGCTGAAGATCTGCACGGGCACCGTCGGGCCGCTCCGCGCTGGCAACTCGTCCAGTTCCACTGTCACTCCCGGCAAGCGGTCCGTTTGGACGAGTAACACCGGAGTAAAAAACAGCGTTGTCGCCAGCGGTGGAACGGGCCGGCCGTTGATCTGCTCGACAACATCGCCCGCCCGCAGTCCTGCCCGATCGGCCGCTCCTCCCGGTTCCACTTCATAGATCACCACTCGCCCCGCCGACTCATCTACCTTCAATGTGAAGCCATGCAGCTGGCCCCGTGCCAGTTGATGCTGGTACGGAGGCGAATCGATCGGAAAGTGTACAGTCAGGGAATCGTGCGGACACAATCCGGCAAAACAACAACCGTGCAGATAACAGCCAATGCGACCAATCGCCAGACCCACCATAAAACTTGGCGCCACCAAATCCGCCATCGCCGCGATCGGTAACCGATGTTTGCGCACATAGTAATAGCAAGCGGGTAAAGCCCCGAGCAGCGAGCCGTAAACGACCAAGCCACCCTCGGTGAAATTCAGCACGCGCGGTAACCATTCCGTCCAGGCACCGTGAAAGTATTCTTCTCGATACTGAACGACATAAAACGTTCGCGCTCCAATGATGCCGCCCACGAAACAGTAAAACGCCAACCCGAACACCTCTTCGGGATCGACACCGTTCTCGCGAGCTTGGCGAGCGGCCAGCAGGCCACCGGCAATCACACCTAATGTCACCATCAAACCATATCCGCGCAGCGGCATGCCCATGGCCACATCACCATGTGCAGGTTGCTCCAGCCGAGGCATCAAAAACACAATGGCCAAGGCTCCGATCACAAGCATCGGCAACAAACTCGTCACCTCCGGACTCCAGCCGTGACGACGAATCATGACCGTCAGCAAGACTGCGGCGATGAGCCCCCACAGCAGCAGCACCCAGCCAATTCCAAAGAATGGCACTCCCATGATCTCGTGCGGTAAGCGAAAGACTTCGTCTAACACGACTGCTCACTCCGGGCGTTAGGAAGACGATCGAGTTGCGGCGTCACGGCTTTGCAAATTCTCACCAGGCTCCACCGAGTCGCCAACTGCGAGTGGCAAGTTGTCGATCAGCCGAGTGGTACCGAGTCGCGCGGCAACTAAAATCAAAAAATGACCTTCAACCATTTCCGGCTCAGCCAAAGTCTCGGGATGAGCGACGGCGATGTAGTCCATTTCATGAATACGACTCTCATGCAGCTCCGCCACAATGCGCCCACGCAGCACCGCTCCTCGTCGTTCGCCAGCATGAAACAATTCTCGTGCCGCCCGCATCCCACGATAGATGCTCAAGGCCCGCTGTCGATCATCCGCCGATAGATAACGATTGCGCGAACTCATCGCCAACCCATCCTCTTCGCGAATCGTGGGACAAACTTGGATCTCGATCGGCACATTTAAATCGCGCACCAGGTCGCTGATCACACGCGTCTGCTGATAGTCCTTATGTCCAAAGTAGGCGATGTCCGCGGGTGCGAGCAGAAAGAGTTTGAGCACTACGGTTGCCACACCGCGAAAATGCCCGGGCCGATGCTTTCCCTCGAGCGGCTGTGCGACTTGCGGTGGCTCAACAAACGTCGAGTAGCCGTGGGGATACATCTCACTGGCTGTGGGCACAAACGCCACTCCACCACCCACTGCGGCCAACATCGCCAAGTCTGCTGCCAGCGTACGAGGATAGCGCTGAAAATCCTCATGGGGAGCGAACTGAGTGGGATTCACAAAAATCGTGACGACCACCGCATCACATTCTCGGCGGGCCGCCCGCATTAAACTGGCATGCCCCTCATGCAGCGCGCCCATCGTCGGCACTAAACCGACGCGACGCCCGGCAGCTCGCTGCGTCTGCATCCAAGCGCGCATTTCCGCGCCCGTCGTGATGACGAGCACCGACGGATCGTGTTCTGGGATTTCGGCATGATCTGGATTCAAACTGCACCTCGATGTTGATTCAGGTTGATATCACATTCCACCCGATACGAGAAGCGCCGAGGCGTGGGGAGCAGATAAAAGGCTCCATCCGGGATTACCGTGGGTTGACCGCCGGTGTGTCCTGGTTCACCGGCAATTGGGATTTTGCGGGCCACGAGTTAGCGAATTGGTGAGGGCATCGTGCCATTCGGATCGTGGTTTCGTGCCGCGAAGGTTTAGCGCTGTGGTGCCAATCCCGAAGTGGGAAGTGCAGCAGTCCACCTGTGGCGACAGCCACACTGAGTCATTGCTCGACATGGCCCCGCAGCATACCTTGAAGGACTAAATTTATGCATGCGGCTGCATCGCGGACCAGGCTGCGGTGAGCTCGCGCAGAGCCCAGTCTGGATCACGCGTCGACACATAGATCCGCGGAATCCCAGGCCAGAGACCGGCTGGCTCGTCGCCCCGCGACCACGGCT
>JBJSXJ010000299.1:0-19102 GCA_046086325.1 Planctomycetota bacterium
GTGTCTCCGTCCCCTCAGTGTCTCAAACCGGGATAGGCTGGCCCCCGCGGAGCACGGATTCGGTTTGTTTGTGACAGAGCACGACGGCGTCGCAGGCGAGGTCACCTCCCAGAATGGGTGACGGGGTGCCGCTTTCCAGCGACTTCACCACCTCTTGGATCTCAAGCTGAAACGCATCGATCGGTCCCGACTCTCCTAAATCCACGGTCACGGCTTTACCCGAGTCATCGAACACGGTGAGCGGTAGGAGGCGGGGTTTTGATTCACCGGCGACCCAGGCGAGTTCAAAGTTGAGCGTGGCGCGTTCGAGGTGAATTTCAAATCCGTGGGTGAACGAGCGGCCTTGCTGATTGATCACTCCCGAACTGGCACTCACCACCAACCGCGGGTCAGCGAATTGGAATAGCGTGTTACAGAATTCGACAACTTCCCCGCGCATCCGTCCTTGGGAGGTGACGCTGGTGGGCAGGCCGAAGAGGAACCGAATGAAATGAGCGTCGTGGACGTGGAGGTCCACGAGTGGCCCACCCACTCGGAGCGGATCGTAGAAGTCTTTCAGCCAGAGCGGATCCGAGATAATCCGTTTGAAGGAGCCACCCAGGAGTGCTCCGTACTGTCCGCTGGCGATCACGTGGCGTGCGTAAGCGTATTCGGGAAAAAACGGCAGCACTTGGCCGACGAGCACTTGTTTGCCGGTGCGCTGAGCGGCGGCGACCATGCGCTGGCATTCGTCGGCCGTCAGTGCCATCGGCTTCTCAACGAACACATGCTTACCCGCCTCGAGTGCTCGAATCGTCGCGTCGCAGTGCAGATCGGGTGGCAGGCAGAGGTCGATCAGGTCGACGTTAGGGTCAGCGATGAGGGCCTCGAGTTCTTCGTGTTTAGCGACCCCATCCAGATTTACTTGTTCGCCGGGTGGGCCAAAGTTGCCTTGAATCCCGCGCCAGTCACCCGCCAGCTTTTTCGGGTCGCGCGTGGCGATCGCCGTCAGCTTCACCGACGGCACCTGTTGGTAAGCCAAGTAATGAATCCAGCCCATGAAGCCAATGCCAGCAATTCCCACTCGTACCATGTCGACATCCTCTCGCGGATAGAACCTTCATTTAACTTCTGACTCGAGCTGGCGCCTGGCCCAATCAGCGCCGTGATTGACCTTGGTCGAGTAGCGCCCAGGAATTGGAAACGTTATTGCCAAAGTCCTGATGTCGATCGAGCTTCCAGACGACGCGTTTGGATTTTGGTTCGAGTTCGATGAGGAGCGGCTGACCGGGACCTGCGTGGCAATTGCCGATCAGATAGTTGCCACTGGGCAGAACTTCCAAGGTCGTTACCCAGGCGAGCACGATGTCTGGTAAGTCTCGTTGTTCGATTTTCCACACGACTTGTTTGTCGGGCGTTACTTCGATGACGCTGTGTCCATTGCCCGTCGCGATCAACGTATTACCGCTCGCCAGTCGAACGGCAGAAAAACATTTATTGCCGAACGCTTCCGGACCATGGCCACCTTTCGGTTGTCGACCAAACAGCGGCACCTCATATTCCCACTCCACAGCTCCCGTTTTACCGTTGTACTCACGCACCGTGCCGTCGCCTTCGTGACAGACGAGATAATTGCCGCTGGCTAATTTTCGAGCCAGGCGAGTGTCGGTGTGGGCGTCGGGTTTTTTGACCACCAGCTTTATTTCTCGCAGCAGTTCGCCCGCGCGATTGATCTCAATGATCCGCGCCGGCCCCGACTCGGCGATCATCAGCCGGTCATCATCCAGTGGCTGGAACGCATGCACTTCGACTCGCTTGCCAGCATTCCCATTTTGCTTCGCGGAATCGTACTTCCAGACCACTTGCTTGGTTTTCGGATCGATCTCGGCGACCTGTGCGGCACCTTGTTGCACCAGGATATGGCCGTTGCCGAGGACCCACAGGTCATGAATGCCTCCCCAGGGCATTTCCCATTCAATTTTTCCGTCTCGATCGACGATCGCCAGCCGCTGATCGCCTTGGAGCAGCACGCGCTGCTCAGCGACCGCTGTACTGGCTGTGCCCAGCCAGCTCGCCAGCAACATGACCCCCATCCATACCGCTCGCCGACCCGTTCCCGCCAAGTTTTTAATCCCGTTACTTTGCATTGCGCCCACCTGACTTCATCGGAGTTGTTTCACCGTAATTATTTGACCGTAAATATTTGACCGCAGCTATTTTTCCGCAGTTGATTCATCGCTCATTACGCCGCTGGACATCTTCCTTCCACCGCGACGGGGAGTCATACTGCCAGCGGTTTGATATTGGAATCGATCCAGCAGGCGTTCGGCAACCGACCTACCCATGATGAGCGTTCGATCTCCGCACCGCCGACTCACCAATCACGGCTGCCTCGGCATGCTGGTGCTAGGCGTTATCACTTGCGGACTGATTCTCATCAACAGCGTGTGGATCACGGAGTGCTTTCCGCTGGTGGTCACTCGCCTGCCGTTCCTGATCGGCTATCCCAAACTGCAACAAAGTTTGCTCTTTGTTCTGCCCGTCATCATCTCGCTCGCTCAGTGGTGGCTTATCGATCTCATCCAAGATCGTCGGCGCGCCGCCCGCGGGCAGTAGAGAACACCAGTGGACTCAAACCGACGATGACGATGAGGAGCTGCGAGAGGACGAACAGGCCGAGGTTTCGCAGCACGCCTTCGGTGAAGCCATAGCTGTGCAGGCCCACACCCAGCTCGTTCACTCCGAACCACGACCAAGCCGTTACGACGTTGCCCACGACTGACAGCATCGCGAACCCTCGATCCCCCACCATCCGGTCCCAGCGCACGTGGAGCACAAGAGCATTCCAGAGCACGATGATGAGAGCTCCGTTTTCCTTCGGATCCCAGCCCCAGAATCGGCCCCAGGAATCGTCGGCCCACAGACCACCCAAGACCGTGCCAATAAAGCTGAACAGAATCGCGAAGCACATGACTCCGTACGTCATCGTCGTCAGCGACTTTCCGATCGTGTTCGCTTGCATGCCGGCTGAGTGAGCCGTGGTGGGTGCGGCGGACGCCAGCGCGATGATGTCGGCCGTCTTCAGCTTGCCTGCCTGGGCCTGTGCCAGCAGAGCGGCAGGTGTCGTGGTTGCCGGTGTTTTGGACCGAGCGCTACGAGCCGTCGTTTTCATGGCCGCCGCTTTTGCCGCCGCCGTCGAACCCTCTGCACCACCGTCGCCCATCACGTCACTCAACTTGCGATCCAGCACGTTCGTGAAGACCGCCGCGAGGATGTAGACCACTCCCAGTAACCCAGCCACAAACGTGGCGGCATAACCGAGCGTAATACAGATGACGTGCGTGGAGAGCCAGAACTGAGTGTCTAAGACTGCCTGCATCACAGCCATCGTATCGCCATCCATCGCCAATTTGTCGGCAATGAGCAGCGTCGAGAATCCGGACACACTGGCAATCGCATTGCCGATGCCCAGTTTAAAAATTACTTCGATCACCAAACCAAAGACGACACAGGCCCAGCCGATAAAAATTGCCGACGAATACAAGTTCGTCACGGGCGGTCGTCCCGAAATGTAAACTCGCAGCGCCAGCGCCAACGTATGAACGACGAACGTGATCAGAATCATCCAGAACGCTGTTTGGTTAAACAGTCGCTGTTTTCCGAAAATCCAAAACAGCCAGGCAAGCGCGGTTACGACTAATGCCAACACGTAGACGTACGTGGAGTAGAAGAAGGGAGCGAACTGATTCATCCACGATTCGGCCGAAACCTTTGCCGCTGAATATTCAATCGGTCGCTCGCGCTTCAACTGATTCCGATACTCGCGCACCGCCGCATTAAACTCGGGCTGGTTATTGCGAGCGTAGGCGGCAAAAATCTTTTCCAGCGAAGCCGTGGCGGCATTCGTGGGATCGCGCTTGAGCAACATCCGCTCCAGCGTCGCTCGATTCGCCGCTGTCGAATAAGGAAGCCAGTCTTTTGCTTGCTCCTCGTTTTCCTTACCACCTGCATTCAGCGGCGGAACGGCCAGCGGCGGCTGCATCCGGGCGAGCTCCTTGTCACGGTCGGGAATCGTCATCATCCGCCGACGAATGGCATCCTGGAGCTGCTTGGCGCGCTCGGGATCCTGAGCAAACTCTTGCTCCGTGGGGAACGGCGGCAAGGCGACCGGCGAAAACGCAAACTTGACCAACGTGTAGGCGCGAACTCGCTGATCGAGCTCAATCAGCTTCCGCTCATAAGGACTCAGCGTCTCCGCTTTCTTCTCACCCCGCTGCCGTGCACTCTCAACCTGCTTCTCAAATTCCTGAATCTTCTTACTCAACTCGTTCACCGAGAAGCGCAAGGAGGGACGGCGTTCCAGCCCCAACAGATTCATGACGTCATCGTTCTCGATCCGAAACACCTCATACTCGTCGGCCAACACCAACGGTCGACCATCTTTTTCCAAGCCGCGAGGATCCTCACGATCCGTGACGAAGTCTAGGAACCAGCGAATGGCCGGCTGAGTCTTTCCTTTTTGATCTTTGAATGTTTCACGATTGGCGACCGAACGCAGCGTGTTGCGGGCCAGCGTATCGAGCGGTTTCACGCGACCTTTTTCCAGCACTGGTAACTGGCCAAACGCATAAAGATCAAAGCCATCGTCGGCGAGCTTGGGCGTCCGCGCCGCATACCCATACAGCACCAGCAGGAAGAGACCGGTGAGAGCGGGCACGACGAGGCGCGCGGGGGTCAGCAGGCTCGCAGACAAGTTCAAACGCGTGGGCGAGGTGGGCAGCGGGGCCGAGGTCGAAGTCGGCGATAACCGATTGATGAATCGCAACAGCACTTGCAGGAAGTGGAACGTCATCGCCACGCCGACCAGCGCACAGGCGACATACGGAATCATCCAGCCAGTATTCGTGACCACCTGCAGATCCGTCACTTCGGTCCCATCACGGTCCATGCGATAACCACTCTGATAAAACGTCTCGCCCGCATAGCGCAGCGGTTCGTTCATGCGAATATGGATCTCGTCGTCAAACTCGCGATTGGGATCACTAAGCCGAATATCCGACGAATAGTTTTTGGGAATCGACGTGCCTGGGTAGTCATCCTTACGCACATCTTTGAGTGCGATGGTGTAAGGCTTGTACTGCCGCTTGAAACGCAGCGCCAATTCAAAACTCCGCTCACCCACCGTAAGCTTCTCGACATGGTTCTGCTCGGTGAGCACCTGCGAGAGCAAGTAGGTTCCCAGATCCTGCCCCGATTCGGCGTCGGTCAAACGCACATACGCCGCCCCGACATCCACTCGACTATCCGAGCTGGCACCGCTGCTACCGCGCATCTCGTCCACGGCGAGTGACAGGCCAACACCTTTCGTGGCCAAGTTCTCCTCATCCGGTTTGACATCGCGCAGCCCGCTGGAGTTCTTCAAGAACTTCACCACCTCGATGTCAAACGGCAACCCCGACTCGGCACTCGTTACCTTCCGCGCCGGTTGCGTTTTTTCTTGGCCGAGCATGGTTTGAGCGGCGACGGGAGCGTACGCCGTCTCCTTGCCTTTTTCCGTAATGGGAATCGCTACCACTTGGTCGCGATCCGTCGTCGACGTTTCTAAGACCGCAATTTCCACTCCACGAATGTCCTGCACGTAGTTCGTCGCTTCCCCTTCGCGAATCGACATCCGCTCTTCCACCGCAAACAAACTCACCAGCAATTGACCAACCATCAACAGGCCGATGCCCGAGTGCAGCAGAACCACACCCGCTCGCTTTTCAAAAATCAAATAGCAACCGGCCAAAAGCACACAGCCCGCAAACGTGCCTTGCATGAGTTGCCAGAGGATGCGCATACCAGCGTCACCGAGATAGAGATTGGCTCCCGGCCAGAACAGCACTACTAACGTGAAGAGCAGCAGCGCGAGCGTCGACCACAGCAGCAATCGCTCCGACCGGCGACTAAGTTCCAGTTTCTTCAGGCCGTAGATACAACCACCAGCGGCCAGCACCAAGCTGAAACGCACGAGATTCCAGAGAGTCGTCCATTCCAGAGGCGGCTTGCCTTGCAAGCCACCACGACTCTGGCCACTGATGACCACTAACGTCGTGATGAAAATTCCGACTGCCAACGTCACCAGTCCCCAGAACAGTCGCTGGCCCCGAGCGCGTGCTTGGAAACGCAGCGCATGGGCGGCTACGAGGTTGAGCATCATCAAGCAGCCAATCGTTTTGCCGCCAAAAAACGGAAACCAGCCTGGAATGTTCTGATAGGACGGAAACCAGGAGCGTGGAAAGAATACCTGCAGCGGCACTTTAGCCACCCAGGAATCAAAGTAGTCGTCCATCACCGCCCACATGTCTTGATCGACTTGCGCCAGCGTGCCGACGAAGACAATGAAGATGCTGGCGGCCAGCAGAGCAACCGTCAATTTCAGGGATGCCAGCGGCTGTGCCAGGGTCGTCAGAAAACCACGGGCAGCAGTCGCTCCGCTACGATCGAGCGACATGTCGCCCAAGGTCTGCGAGGGAATTTGTCCAGTTGCCATCGCCGTAACTCCTGTCTTCGCACGGTTATTTACCGGGGAACTTCACCGAGTTCACAAAAGCCTCAAACCGAGCCTTCTCACTCAGTGCTGTGTCGCGGGGTCCGGTGAGTTTAAAGAACCAAGCTTGCGTATCATGGACCGCGATCACGCCGAGCACCGCTTTTTCGTTCGGTTTAGAACCGTCACCGAGCAGCTCGACATACGTACCTTCAACGCCACCCATCGTCACCGACTGGGCTGATTTCTGCAGATCCGCGGCTGACCAGGGCGGCAGTTGCACTTGCCCTCGCCAGCGATTCACATTGGCGAGTAGATCGTTGGCTTCGGCGGGCAAATTCGTGACCGTGATTTCCGTAATTCCCGAGGCACTACTCGCGGCGGCTCGGAATGAAAGTCGCCGAATGCCGCCCGCCGGCATCACCTGCCACTCGGCGGGCGCAGTATGCGTGAATGGCAAGGGCTCGCCACCTGCTGTGCCGGTACCTGCGGCAGCACCTGGGATGGAGCCGGGAGTTCCTGCGCCCCGAGGGCCCGGCACAGAACCGGGCGCACCGGGCACCGATCCCGGCGGACCCGCCATCGGACCTTCACCGCCCATACCTCTTCGTCCCAGCATTTCCCTGGCAGCAGCCGATGGCTCTGACATCGTCCCGACGTAGTTCACCCAGGTAATCGGTAGCCCCGTCTTGCTGGTCGCTCGGCTAGTTTCACTCGCTAGTTCCTCGGCCATGATGATTCCCAGCCGCATCTGTTGTCGCCAACGATTGATGTTCTGCAGCTGATAACTTTCCGCCGACGCGACGGGCGGAACGGGCAAGCGGGTCACAGAGAGCTCGAGCGGCTTCGGTTCGGCCGGGATCTGAATCGTGGCAAAGCGCTGTTCGTTGCCGGCCTGTTGAGTCCAGCCGGTGGGGAGATCCCACTGCGGCGTCGCCTCGGCGCCCTCACCAAATCGCAGACTCTCCAGAAACTGCTGAAATTCATCCGACAGTTCGCTCACTTCGACGCGCGGTCCCGATAGCTTGAAGAACCAAGCACTCTTGTCATGCGTGACCATCGCGGCTAGCAGGCGATGCGGTGGCTTTTCAACTTGATAACGGCGAATCTCGGCCGGACGACTGCAGGCGGAGACCAGCGGCAGCAGAAGAACTGGCAGGATTACCGCCAGCAGTAGCTCCCGAGAAAATCGGATGAGTTCAATGGGACGACGAGTCGTTCCGCGCAGGCCAGCCATGCATAACTCTCAGGTGGGAACCAACGGGTTGGAGCCATCCAGGTCACCGCAACGTCCAATGCCACAATAACATTGGCACGATCGCCGCTCGACCGAAGAGGGCCATGTGGGATTATAGAAAGAATCCAGTCCCAAGAGATAGTGGTTACGGATTCCGAGTGGATTGTCGCGGCGCACTACGTGGCAACCAACCTGACGGACCACCACTGTTTTGAGGCCCCACGATTTCCAGCCCCGTCCCATCCCGCTGACCCGCTTCGCTACCGGCACCACCCTCGCCAAGACCACCGCTGGAGCCACCACTGCCAAACCCACTGCCGCTGGCGCCTTCGCGACTGAACACGCTGCCACCGCCGTTCCCGGAACGTGGCTCACGGGGTGCGCCGAGCTGCACCTGGCGCGTGATCGAAGGATCGCTGGAGACCAGACTGGCTCGCTCACCACCTCCGTCGCTCGCACGACTGGATTCCGCCGTGCGATAACCGGTGCCGAGTGGACTGGACAAATCACCGCTCGCGAGCAGCGGCGAGCTGCCACGGGTACCAAAGGAGCGGGCAAGCTGTTTCTCGGCATCCGCCAGTCGTTGATTCGAAACCTTCAGTTCGCCTTGCAGCGATTCCGACCGACGCTGTTCGTCGACCACGCGACTCAAAAGCTGTCGCTTCTCATCCTGGCACTCAGAAAGTTGTGTTTTGTCCGTGAGCGAGCAGCCGCTGAGCAGCCACACGCTCGCCGCCACCGTCGCCGGCCGTAGAACATGCCACAGCTTGCGCACCGCCATCCCAGACCGACAGGAATCGGGTAAGACGGCGCTAACGAATTCAGACTGGGCTTTACCCCTCGTCATCTTGGCGACTCCTTTCGCCCACAGCTCACTTAATCTAGTTTCAGTGCCTCGATGAGCGAATCCATGACGCCGGAGCTCACGCTGTATGGAGAATCAAAGGCCCACATGTTCCGCAGTACGTCGACCATCAGCACTCCCGTAAGTGCCATCACCATGACGACGCACAACAGACCGATCACATTCCAGATGGAATAGGGAGCTTCCAGCGCCGCGGGTGGCAGTGAAGCTTGAGGTTGACCGCCAGCGGCCGCTCCCATAGCTACCATGCCGGCACCCGTTGCTAACGCCCCTGCCCCGGCCGCCTCGAAACCGCCGCCCATGCCCAGCATATCCGCTGGCCCGATCACGGTGCCCGCACTGTCTTCAAATGTTTCCGAATCAGTGAGCTCGATCACCTGCGAGCCGCTGTCGGAGGAGTCATCGCCGACGCCCATCATCTGCGGTCCCAAGGCAAACTCTTCATCCGCCTTAAGCATCGTGGCCGAGTCGGGATCGCTCGCGGCATCGCCGATCGAGACGAACTCTTCGTCCTCCGGCAACTCCAATGATTCCATTTGGGAGCCACCCAGTTCCAGCGGCTCCTCGAGCGATAGTCCGCTTTCGGATGGTTTTCCAATGTTGATGCCGCTGCCTTTCGGATCCAAAGAGACATCGCTCCCCAGGCCGCTCGGCGCACCCAGCACCATGTCATCACTATCTTCACCCAAGGACAACAGCGATTCACCCATCGCCAGATCGTTCGATAGCAGCAACGAACCGGAATCGCCGCCCGCGTCATCGGCCAGATTCAAATCGCCAGTGCCACCCGCCGACGTATCCAGTTCGGCATCTTTACCCGTGAACACACTCGATTCCGAATCGTCATCGGACAGCTTGAGTTCGCTGAGACTGGAATCATCGGAGCTGAGTTTACTGGAACCCTTGCCGACCGAGATGATGCTGCTGCCGCCCGCTCCAATCGAGCTGCTGTCGGCCATAATGTTGCTCGCCGAACCCGCCGACTTACTCTGCGAATCATCGCTCACCAGCAGCGAGTAGGAATCGATGTCGCTCGGCTCTTCATCACCAATCGCACTCTCGGCGCTGCCAATTTCGAAGTCATCCGAATCAGCGTCGCCACCACCGCTGCGATCCGCCTTCACTCGTTCCACTTCTTCGGGTTTGAACTTCCAGGTCGAACCGTCACGGTAGCCGTGGATGGTGCCCTGCTGCCGCATTTCCATGAGCTGGTCGGTGGTGACGCCAAGAATTTTTGCGGCTTCGCTCAGTTCGAAGAATTTTGCGGCCATGTGACTAACTTCCCGCTAGCGAGAGGGTAATAGGGATTTGATTTCTTGCGGAGACGGACTCCCGCCGTTGAAATCGTCAATTTGGAGGTCCCAGTGCACGTTTCTTACGCTACGTAGCGCCACCTGACCTGACGTGCGATCAATGTGATAAACCCCAACGGCTCGCGTCTTCGTATCGATTAACACGAGTTGCATGCGTCCGTCGACTGTATCACCTGAAATCGCCAGCAGATCTCCCGCTTGCGCAGACTTTACCGATGAAGTAGCAGTTGCAGCCGGATTGGCTGGCTTCTGAGCATACACCGAAGTGCGTTCCCAATTAGCCAAGCTCAATGCCACCAGCAAACCTGACGCCACCAACAAAGCCCACACCGCAGCTCGCATATCCCACCTGCCTTCGGAAGAATTCTGCGGAAACGGCGCTCCACCCATTCTAAAAGCAGCCATTTCCAATTCAAGTCAAACGTCCGTGCATCGTACAAATCACCCATTTCGCCCATTTTTGGCCGAAAATCGGCGCGGAGTTTAGGAACCCACGCCCCCCAGCACAAGTGCAACTCGCTATCGTATTCCCTGAGTCGCTGCCGTATCCTCGCAACCTTTGTCCCTTTGTCCCATCGCCCATGCCGTCTCCCAGCCGCACTCGGCTCACTCGCCCCAGCGGTACTCATGGCCACTTCCGCCTCGCGCTGCCAATTTCATGCCCACCAACTCGCCACCTCAACCACTGACTGACGGCAAATCTCTCAGTACCAGCAACTCGAGCCCACCCCCCAGTGCCACTCGCCAACAACGACCACCACGGCGACTCAAGCAACTGCTGAAGGAACTCGAGCGCCACGTGCGCCGACTGATTCGATCCACCCGCGATACCGCTCGACGCTGGTCACTCACCTGGCAAGCCGGTCGAATGCACCCGGCAGCCGAACTGGCTCGCTGGCAGTCTCGTCCCACCGTCGGCGTCATTCTGCTCATCGATCCCGAAGAGCACACACCGGAATCTGCCTTAGCCGCTACTCTCCAAACAGTCGCGTCACTCCAGCAGCAAATCCACCGCGACTGGCGCGCTGTGATCGTCGTGCCCGCTGACTGGCAGGCCACATTCCCAAGCCTGCTTCCCACCCCTGAATCGCGCCTGACTTGGGTCACCGCCGACAACCAAGCCGGCTGGTCGGACCAAGTACTGCTCGCGCTAAACCAACTCGAACAGCCGGCCACCGCTGCTGGTCAGCTCGTTTCAGGAAGCTCCAGCACGGCCAAGTTTTCCAGTGATCGACCGCTGAGCCGCTTCGTCTTGCTCCTCGACCTGGCTGCGACACTCACCCCCGACGCCTTGGCCTGGATCGCGATCACCGAGCAGCAGCAGCCACTAGCCGAATGGATGTATGCGGATGAGCAGCGGATCGATCAGCTAAGGGGCGAGGCCGAGCTGAATTGCAAGCCGGATTTTTCCCGGTTTTATCTGTGGGCTAGTTTTTTCACCGGACGAACCGCCGCCTATGCCCGACCGCGCTTACGGCAAAACCTAGACGCCATGCAGCAGGAGCCAGCGAGTAACCACTATGAGCTCGCTCTGCGATTCTCCGAGCAGCTGTACGACCAGCCACCGCACTCGATCATCCACATTCCCCATGTGCTCATGCAAACCACTGCATCGTCCTCGTCCATCAGGCACGACGTGGCCACGCTGCAGCGTTTTCTTGATCGACGGGGAGTGTCGGTGCGTGTGACCGAGAATCAACTTGACCCGCGTCTGCATGAACTGGATTTTCAGCTGCCTGCAGGTCCGCAGCCGCGCGTGGCCATTGTCATACCGAATCGAAACAGTGGCGCCCTGCTGCGCGGCTGCCTGGAATCACTCTGGGCCACCACCAACTATCCCAACTACGAAGTGATCGTGGTTGATCATGAATCCGATGAACCAGAAGCACTGGAGTTCCTCGCCCAGCAGACTGCGGCGGGCAAGCTGCGAGTGGTGAAATTTCAAGGTGAGTTCAATTTTTCGGCCATGAACAATCAGGCCATTGCGACCACGACCGCCGACTGGATCGTGCTCCTCAATAATGATGTCGACGGCTTCAGTTCGGGTTGGCTGGAACAGCTGCTGGCTACCGCCCAAGCCGATGATCGGTTGGCAGCTCTCGGCGCGCTGCTTTATTACCCCGACGGAACCGTGCAGCACGGTGGAGTGTTTTTCGGTATGGGTGAAATCGGCCGGCATGGACACATTGATCTACCGCACGATGCACTCGGATACGCCGGTCGTCTGCGATCGCTGCAAGAAGTCTCGGCACTCACCGCCGCTTTGGTGCTGGTGCGGCGTGCAGCCTTCGACGCTGTCGGCGGACTCGATGAACGTCACCCATCCGACTTCAATGATTTCGATTTATGCTTGAAGCTGCGCGCGGCGGGATTTCGAGTCGCTTATACGCCCCAGGTGACAGCCTGTCATTACTCCAGCAAAACGCGCCGCAAAACCAGCCGCAACTTGCCTCTCATCCGACAGCAATGGGGCGACCAGTTACGTCACGATCCGTTCTATCATCCGCTCCTCTCGCGCGAACGATTTGAACTGGGAACTCTTAGCCGCTGCTGGCCAGCCCTGAAAACGATCGCACTCGTTCAAGCCCTGCGTGATGCTCAGCGACCGAACCAGTAGTCCAGAACGAGCCTGCCACCTTGAAGTGACACGGCTGGTACTTGGACGGCAAAGCAGCCCCGGAGTCACACGGCGAGGACTCACGTGGCAGTGAGGGGGAAGAATGATGTGGAAGAGTGATGTGGGAGACTAAGTGATGTTGAAGAGTGAGTGAGGTTGAAGAGTGATGTGCAGTGGCTGTTACTTCGCTCCGGCTTGGCGATGGACTTCCTGGATGATCTGCTCTTCTACTTCTGCTGACCAAACGGTTGGTAAGCCGTAGTAAACCATCGCGCCGCCACCTTCATAACCGCCCTCCACCAGCACTCGACGCGACGGAATATAAGCCATCACGTCATTCGTATAGGCCGCGACCCATGTTCGTGGTCCGTGGCGTTCTTGTTTGATGCGCAGGGCGAAATCGACCACCACTTCGCCGCCCAGCGTGATCCATTGCACCTGCTCACCAAGACTCCAGGTCTGCACGGGATAGGGATAGTCCGCGCGCAGCGGTTTGTCGTCCGCCATCTGACTCAGCAGCCACCGAGCTCGCGAAGCAACGTAGCGATCTTTGTTCTCAGCATCCTGCTGGATCTGCTCGCGCGAGGGCAGCGGTCCGAGCTTGAGTGGAATCTCTTGATAGGTTGTCTGGAGCTTGGCGGGGATGGCCGTGAGCTGCTGATTCAAAACCGCGTCAACCGCTGTCGCCAGTTGCACTCCATACTCTTTTGCCAGCTCCACGGTGCGTCTTGGCAGTGGATTCTGATCGGCGCCACAGCCGGCCCAAAACAATGCGATCACGCCGGGATGTTTCTGTTCCAGCTCTGTTTGCGCGAAACCTGGATAATCGGCACACCACTGCTGAAAGCTGAGCACTGTGGCATGACAAGCATAGCCACACACAATCGTCTGTAACTCGCCAGCCAGATTCTTTACCACTAGCACGGGAACATCGTGATCCACAGGGCCTTTGAGTTCCCCGGCCGCGCGCAGCGCCGGCACTTGCGCTTCGGGATTATTCCGTCGATTCACCGCAAAGGTCGCTTTGCCACTACCCCAGGCCAGTTGAGCTGGTGCGAGTTTCCGCAGCGCCTCGCCCACCAGTTGATCGATCTTTTGCAACAGCCCCGCCGCATATTGATCGACGAGTGCCCGATGCCGTTCATCCAGCAACTGATAATGCATGCTGCTGAGGCAATGTCCGACCACCGGGCCGCAATGCGTGTGCGACGTGCAAATCGCAATCTGACGACGTTCCAATCGATAGTGCTCGGCCAACCGATCGCGTAACTGTGCCGATAACACTCGATCAATTCCCACTACATCCAAGGTGATCAACACCGCTCGCTCGCCCGCCGCATCTTCCAGTGCGAGCGCCTTCGCCCAGAGCTCACTTGTCGTGCCCTCGGCCGGTGCCGTGCGCCCTCCATAACCCGCCATCCACATCGGCTGCTCCGGTGTGATACGCACTCGAGCAGCGCCTGCTTTCCAAGTGTCCGCTGCATTGGCCGCTGGAACCGCAACATCCACTGGTCCCACCAGCAAAACCGTGATGAAGCAGAGAACGAAGAGCCATCGTGAATGCTGAATCATGTAACACCTGCAGCTACTGATCAAAACTTGATTGACGGTTGAGTTCCAACTAGGCAGAGAGCGGCCGGCCTTCCAGCGTCCAGCCCTACACTCGATTTGCGCGTAATTCCTGGAGCGAATAGAGCGTACCGCGCCAGCGTATTCCACCCTGCGAGAGTGCCAACCACATCGAACGCCACTGAATGAGTACGAACATCAAAGCGGCCAGCGGATAACCGAGGAAAGCGGTGGCTCGAGCCTTCATCGAGAAACCAACAGCCGCAGCCAGCAACCACTGCAATCCGGCGGCAGCGGCAAAAAGCCATCGTGTAGGGCCACTCGTAACCAGCATCAGCACAAACGGCGCCACATTGCCCGCGAGAATGCCGAGCGTCGAGAGGATCGTCAACCAAGCTCGATACTCGACCACCGCAAACGTGTTCTTCTCTAATCCCACAAAGACTTCGCGCACAGATCCATACCAGGGCACGGAAAGTAACCCCACTCCACTCAGTACATCCGGCTGAAAGCCACCCAGCTTCAGGATCTTACCGAGCTTCAAATCGTCGTCCGGGCGCATCTTGATCGACTGATGACCGTGCACCGCTTGGTAAGCATCCATCCGTACCAGATTGAAAGCGCCGACTCCAATATGCGCGCCACTGCGCATGTTGCGCA
This sequence comes from Planctomycetota bacterium, assembly GCA_046086325.1. Lineage (GTDB taxonomy): Bacteria > Planctomycetota > Planctomycetia > Pirellulales > Pirellulaceae > JBJSXJ01. The sequence goes on from JBJSXJ010000299.1 coordinate 14,770, forward strand.
CGTTCCAAGGTCGAGTGAAAATGGTGAGGAAGACAGCGAACGTGATGACGAATGATTCCAACAACCAGCTCGGCATCGGCGTCTCGGGCATCAACGACAGATGAGCGATGCGTTCGCGCCGCACATAGTGAATCGCTCGGCGCAAGACCGTTGGCTCGAACTGAATATCCGCATCGGAAAAAAGCAGCCACTCGCCCGACGAATGATCGGCTCCATACTGCAGGGCATGATTCTTTCCGAGCCAACCGGGCGGAAGCTCGCGGAGATGCACGACGTTCAGTTGCCGATGTCGCCGAGCTAATTCATCGAGAATCTCGCCCGTGCGATCCTCGGAGCGATCATTCACGACGGTGATCTCGAGCGGTTCGTAGTCCATCCGCAGCAAGCTCTCAATCGACGACTCAATATGCTGCTGCTCATTGCGCGCGGCGACCACGACGGAAACCTTCGGCCACCGCTCCGTGGCTAGCGGCTCCTGCTGCAGATCTTTTTCCGGCAGAGTGGGCGTGGCGAGGTCGGCCAGCGGCAGGATTTTCCGGCCACCGATGCCCAGCACGATGAACGTCGCTAGGACGACTCCAAACAAGGAGAGCGCGTAGAAGTAGAGCAGTTCAGCCATAACGGGCGGTTTCCGGGCAAGAATCAGGGAACCGAGACCGCCGCTATTAGATCAACTCTCGAATCACCTCGCCATGATCGATGGCCGGTGACGGACGCCCTTGATGGTTGAGGAACTGCAAATGCGGGTCGACCCCAAGGACATGATAGATCGTGTGATGAATGTCGCCCGGTCGTAGCGGCCGATCTTGTGGTACTTCACCACGGGAATTGGTCGAGCCCACAATCTGACCGCCCTTCACTCCGCCACCACCGAGCAAGCAGAACATAGCGTTCCCCCAGTGATCACGTCCCGGCTGCCCCATACTCAGTGGCGCTCCACCATTGCCACCATCATTCATCTTCGGCGTGCGACTGAACTCGCCACAGAGCACTACGAGCACTTGATCATAGAGTCCGCGGCGCGTGAGGTCGGTGAACAGGCCATGCACCGCCTGGTCTACCTTCGGCAAATAATTCTCCATCCCCTTTTGCAAATCCCAGTGATGATCCCAGCCTCCAAAATGGCAGGTGACAAACGTGGAGCCGGCTTCGACCAAACGTCGCGCGAGAAGCACGCTTTGCCCCCACGAGTTGCGACCGTAAAGTTCGCGTGTGGCATCATCTTCGAGAGTCATGTCGAACGCCTTACGCGCTCGTTCGCCCGTCACCAACTGGAATGCTTGCTGATCAAACTGATCGAGTGCCGCGAGCGTCTTGGATCCTTCCAGGATGCGTCGAGTGGAGTCGAGTTGAGTGAGGAGCTGGCGGCGATTCTCCAGCGATTCGATGGTCATCGAACCACTAAAACCGACATTCTGTACTTTGAAGTTCGCCGCGTTCGGATCGCCTTCCGTTTCGAACGGATTGTCTTGGGGACCAAGATAGTTTCCACCGAAGTATCCGGGCCGCAGTCCAATGCTCATCGCATACGGCACCGCTACGTTGGCAGGCATCCCCGGCTGACGGGAACCGAGCACGCGCGTGGCAATCGAACCGAAGAAGGGAAATTTTCCCGGGGTGCTCGCCCCACTCACTCCACCGCGCCCAGTCAACATCCAGTGGCCGCCCGTGAAGTGATCACCCGTGTCGTGGTGCAGCGAGCGGACAATCGAAAAGCGGTCCGCGATTTTGGCCTGCAACGGAAATAATTCCGTGATGTCGATGCCAGGAACATTCGTGCGAATCGGTGACCAGATTCCCCGATATTCGGACGGTGCTTCCGGCTTCATATCGTACATGTCGAGGTGTCCTGGGCCGCCGTCGAGCCACAGCAGGATTACCGACGTATTCTTCGCTCGACCGCCCGTCGCCGCCGAGGCCGCGCGAGCTCGCAAGAGATCACCCAGGCCAACCGACGCCATCCCCGCCACGCCGATCTGTAAGAAGCTACGCCGAGCGATGCCGTCGCAGTAACGTCCAGGTCCCCCGGTGCTGATTCGTAACATCGCGCCACTTCCTTCCGTCACTCGGACCTTAAACTGCTGGCCACTCACGTCATGCATCGATGTGAATTGATGGTTCGCTATTGTAAGAACGGCTGAGATTGGTCGCAAGCTTGATGTTTTTCCCTCAACCAGCCTCCAGCGGCATCGGCCCCGGCAATCCTAACCAGCGTCGAATCATCGGAATCCGTTTCAGCACCAGCCACTCCGCGACCCGAACCAGCACAAGGGTCAGACCAAAGAGTGGCAAGTAAAGGGCGAGAGCCAGGATGATGAACAGCAACAGCCAAGAGAAACGTGCTGGCAGTCGTGGGGCAGGTGCACCGAGTGTACCGGGATCGCGACGACGCCACCACAAGATCAAACCGCTCACACATAACAGGACCAGCCCGCAGGCCGTCAGGAGGCCGATCAATTGATTGGGCCAGCCGAACAGTTGACCTTCATGAGCGGCGATGCCCACGCCCAAGATGCGATCGACCCAATGTCGATCGCGATAATCTTCTCGACTGAGGATCTCACCCGTGCGACCATCCACAACGAGGTTCACACGTCGCGGTCGATTCGGGGTTTGAGATTTAGCCGTCCATTTGTCACCGCCGCGACTGGGCGGACTGATCACCACGGGATGCTCCAGGTGGAGTGGCGTGACCGCCGCTACGACTCGGTCAAACGCTGCGAAGTCGACGGGTGTGGTGGGGCGAGCGGACTGTTTTTTGGCAGCGGCTGCATTGCCGCTGCCGCCGCCATTCCCACCGCCGCCACTCCCACCGCCGCCATGTCCGGCATGGCCGCTATGTTCACCGCGTTCGCTGCCGGTCGTCCAATCTTGTTGAGCGACGGCGGTGCCGGTCCAGCGGCGAACGGCTTTGAAATAATTCCCCCAGAACTTCGCCCATGGCAGGCCGGTGGCAAGCAGCAGTAGGGCACAGCCGACGATCCAGAATCCGGTCACGGCATGTAGATCGCGCCACATTAGCCGCGCGCCCTGACGTAACCGTGGATAGAGAACTCCCGCTCCGCGACTTGCTTTCCGCGGCCACCAGAGGAAGAGTCCGGTGAGCAGCATGACGATGGTCCAGCAAGCGGCGATCTCCACGAGATTCGAGCCGCGATCACCCATGAGCAGTTCGCCATGGAGCTTGAATAGCCAGCGCATCAAACGCTGTTCTTCGGGGATTTGGTGAAGTATTTCGAGTGTTTGTGGCTGCACATAAACTCGATGCGTCTGTCCGCTGGCGCGCACCAGCACGCGTGCGGCGGCAGTATCGCTGGTCCGCAGTTCATAGCCGCTGGGTGTGCTATCGGGAACCGCAGCGACAGCCGCGCGTACCTGGTCTGCCACCGTGGCCTCGGCCGCTGTCAGGGCGAGTTGATCGTAGGGTCGATCGAGGTACGCTTCGATTTGTGGCTTGAACAGATAGATCGCGCCGCTGATCGATAGCACGACCACAAACGGCAGGCAGAACAAGCTGGCATAAAAATGCCAGCGCCACACCGCTCGATAGTCTGGCCAGCGTCCCCGCTCCGCAGCTTGCAAGTCGTCCGACATCAAAGTCCACTTTCCGAAAAACGTAGATACTGCCCACCGACCACTGCCCACCGACCACTGACCACCGCCCACTGCCCACTGCCCACTGCCCACTGCCCACCGCCCACTGCCCACCGACCACCGCCCACTGACCACCGCCCACTGACCACTGACCACTGACCACTCAATAACTCGTGTTGGCTTCGCCGCCCATACTGCTATGCAGAGCACGATGGACGCTGGCATCGATCGAATCGGGCAGGAATCGCACTGCTCCATCTCCGAAGGCCACGTTTGCTCCACCGCGGTGATAACTGCGAGGAGCAAAAAAGCCGGTGAAATGCACGACGACATCGGGGATGCGATGATTGGGGGTGAGGTAGCCGTTGGTGAGCGTGCTGATGGCACCGGAATGAGCCCACGAGGTGCCACGGCCGCGGAGTGCTGCACTGGCGGCACCGCGCCAGCTCGTCTTCTGTGGCCAGATCGAGGCCAAGTCGGGATTGTTGATGACACCGGACGGGCCGTTCACCCAGCCACCGCCCGATGCCGCTAACCCCTGTACGGGCTTCAGTCCGGCATCCACTCCGGCAGAACCATTCAGCGTTGCTTGGTAGGGAAATCGAGGTAATTGACCTGCGGGGAGAGTAAAATCCGCACCGACGCTGCGTACCGTTTCACTCATGAACACCGTGTTGGAAGTGCCATCGAGAATGTCCCCGAAGCGGACACCCGAGTTCTCATAGACGACGCCGTCGGT
>JBJSXJ010000300.1:0-12035 GCA_046086325.1 Planctomycetota bacterium
GCCGCCCATGGGCGGCGCGCAGAAAGAAAGAAAAAGGGTAAAAGAGCCAAAGGAAAAAGGGTTACTGCGTCATCCGCCTCTTAGCAACTAGCCCCCCTAAAACAAATAGCGTCCCTATCACCATCATGCTCGGCTCAGGCACTGAAAGACTTGCGACACGAAAACCGAAGTTGTCGCCCTCGAAGCTAGGGCCGAGGTAGTCGATGCGATACGACGAGTTTAGGAAGAAGGCGTCGTTGAGCCAGCAGCCGCCGCGGACCCCTCGATTAGAAGAACCGCTACTATTAGCCAGGTTGACGGAAGACTCTTCCCATTCAAAAGCGTTGCCTCCTAGGCCCATCACGCCGTAAGGACTCAAGCCACCGGCTTGGTCCACATCTGCTGGGCCAGATGGCCCATCGTACACAGCTTCATTATTTCCATTGCCGCCGGTACCCGTTCCACTCGCAACAGCCGTCGGTGCTGTGTCGCTGCCAGTGGCGTAATCCCAGTATCCTGCATTCAGGCTCCCGCCTTTGTAATACGCCGCCTTGTACCACTCGTTGTAGCTAGGAAGCCAATATTTGGCTCGCTTGCTGCGATACCGATTTGAGGCGTCGTAATCAAGCGTGTCCGACGCATCCCACAAGGCGATGTTATCGTTGACGCCACTACCATCAGCGAACTTATAAGCGGCAGTGCCACCGGTGCTGGTGTTGAGCCAATTGACGAACCGCGCCGCTTCGTTCCAAGATACACTGGTTGCGGGTTTGTTCGTACCACGGGAGTCCTTAGTGATCGCAAGCGAATTAGCTGTGCCGAAATTCGCATTGTACTTCGTAATCATATCCTCGCTGACTTCGAACTTGCCGATATCGTAGGTATAGCCCACGGCACCTGCAGGATTCGGTGAACCAGTGGTATCGGCTACATTACCTGGATTACCGATGGTGACAAACTCCATGTTGAAAGTGTTGCCACCAGATCCAAAGCTCACAACTGCGGCTTGCACCGCTGAAACCATACCTGCAGCGGCCATCGAAACCGCAGCGACAAAATGAAATAGACTTCTTCTCACAATACTGTTCTCCTTAACTAGACCCTAAACAAGCTTACGCCTGCGGTTAGAAACCGCACAAAACTCCCGAAAAACACGAAAACCTGCGTGAGTTTCCGGGGTTTATTCTGGTACACGAAACAGAAGAACCCACACGCACACGGAGGTTTTCAAGTGAAGGCCATTATCGCCCGCGAACTCAAGAAACGCAAGCGTCGGATCGAGGCTCGTCTTCGTCAACGAGAGATGGCGCCTCAGGAGAAACCGGCATTCACCGCAAGCAACGTTGAGTACGAAGTGTCGGGTCGTGGTAACGGACTGGCAGCAGGCGGCATTGGTGCCATGCACTTGATGGCGCGTCGCCTTGGCCTGGTCGACGCGATTGACCAACGCATCTCCGTCCTCAAATTGCATCGCCCCTACCAAGAATCCGACCACGTACTGAACATTGCGTTCAATGTGCTTGCGGGCAACAGGCGGCTGGAGCATCTCGAACGGTTGCGTAACGACGAGGTCTATCTCGACGCGTTGGGCGCCGAACGAATCCCGGACCCCACCACGGCTGGCGACTTCTGCCGCCGCTTCGTTGCCGAAGAGGTGGACGAGTTGCAATCGGTCTTCAACGACACCCGCGTGAAAGTGTGGCGTCAGCAACCGCAGGAGTTCTTTGATCGTGCGGTAATCGACGCGGACGGTACTGTGTGCGAGACGCTGGGAGAGTTCAAGCTGGGCATGGAGTACTCGTATAAGAAGGTCTGGGGCTATCATCCGCTCGTTGTTTCTCTCGCGAACACGAGCGAGCCGTTGTTTCTGGTTAATCGCCCGGGGAACGTTCCCTCGCACGCGGACGCCGCCGAATATTTGGATCGCGCCGTGAAGCTCTGCAAGGATGCCGGGTTCCGCGAGATTCTGTTGCGCGGCGACACCGATTTCTCGCAGACCGAGTTTCTGGACGGCTGGAATTCGCAGGGCGTCAAGTTCGTCTTTGGAATGGACGCCAGCGGAAAGCTCAAAGGTCTCGCCGATGATTTGCCCGAATCTGCCTGGAGAAAGCTGAAACGGCCGGCCAAGTATCATGTGGCCACCACTCCGCGAGTACGCCCCGAGAACTGCAAGCAGCCGATCGTCGAAGCACGCGGTTTTGAGGACGTTCAACTGGTGGACGAGGATGTCGCTGAATTCGATTACCAACCAGTGGCGTGCAAGAAGACTTACCGCATCGTCGTTATTCGCAAGAACCTGACGCGAGCGAGGGGCGTAGACGGACAACGCGAGCTATTCGACGAGATTCGTTACTTCTTCTACATCACGAACATTCTCACGGTATCGCGAGAGGAGATCGTTTTCGAGGCCAACTCGCGCTGCGATCAGGAGAATCTCATTGGTCAACTCAAGGGAGGCGTTCACGCCACGAACATGCCGTTGGGTTGCATGGTGAGCAACGGTGCGTACATGGTCATGGCGGCGTTGGCATGGAGCCTGAAAGCCTGGTGGGCGTTGTTGATACCGGTCGACGCGCGCTGGAAGGAGAAGCACGGGAAAGAAAAACGCACGCTGCTACGCATGGAGTTCGACACATTCCTCCACGCGGTCATGCTCGTTCCCTGCCAGATCGTGAAGACCGGGAGACGTTTAGTGTTCCGCCTCCTCTCCTGGAATCCCTGGCACTCAGTGCTCTTCCGCCTCCTCGACCGAATCGTGTCACTCCAATGTTGACGCGACGCATGTGAAGCCGGGGTCTGGATGCTCCGGTATCTCGATTAACGCCTTACCCAAGAAATTATCGACAATGAAACACCGACAACCTGGACGACCGTCATGCCACCGATTTCGGTTCGCTGGGCTGCGGGTCCGCGCGTTGGGTTCGAGCGCCGCGGCGCCGAAAATCACGGCAGTCATAAGCTTGTTTTGGGGCTAGATATGCAAAAAACCCTGGGAAAACCAGGGTTTTGCAGCGGAGAGGACAGGATTCGAACCTGCGGTAGGATATTACTCCTACACCGATTTAGCAAACCGGCGCTTTAGGCCACTCAGCCACCTCTCCCAAAATCAAACGAGTACGCTATTTTGAGCAAACTAAGCGCTCCCTGCAAGGGTGCCAACGGGCCGAATACCAAAACGTGCTCCGCGAACCCCCGCATAACTCCCGTTCACGCCGGTTCAAGCAGCAGTTCCGGCCTGTTTAACCTTACCCTCGCTCAACCTTACCCTCGCTCAAACTCGTTCACCATCAAAAAGGACCCCAGCATGAAGATCACCCGACTGCCTCTTCAGCGACTCGCCTGCTCTGCTTTCCTCTCTCTAATCGCTTCGGCCAGCCTGCAGACCGCGCTGGCCAGCAGCCCCGCACTCGTCAGCTACACCTACGCTTCTACGATCTCGCTCGCCGATGATGCGAAGGCCGTCCCTAACCCAGATGCGAAGGCCGAGGAAAAACCCGCCGTCCCCAAAGAACTCGTCGGCGACTGGCAACTCACCAAACTCGGTGACCAGAAAATCGAACTCACCGACGAATCTCCCGACCTGAGCGTCACGGCAGAGGGCAAGGTGAGCGGCTCGACGGGCGTCAATCGCTTCGGCGGCATGCTCGCCACCAAAGCCCCGCCCCTTTTCGGACCGCTCTTCACCACGCGCCGAGCGGGCGAACCGGCCGCGATGAAAATCGAATCCGATTACGTCAAAGCACTCGGTAAAGCCACGAGCATCAAAACCGAAGGCGAACAGCTCCAGCTACTCCACCTGCTCGACGCCGAAAAGAAAGTGCTGCTCACCTTCCAGCGCAAGAAAAAGACCGACGAGTAACGAACTGTGCTACCCGTCGGCCGCTAAACTTCCTCGTCGTTCGCCGGACGAACGATGATCTTACTGGAGGCCCACGGAGTGATGCAGGTCGGCGACGACGTCCGCGTCAAGCTGCAGTTTCTGCGCAAGGCTCGCCAAGTACTCCCGCTCGGCGGGCGTGTCGACGTCAATCGCCATCACCGAGGCGGCGTAGACTTGAGCTGCCACTTGGATGCTGGAAACTTCGGCCACAATTGCATCCGTCTCCATCGGACCATGCAACTGCGCGGCGAGTGCTTCCTGGTCAGCTCCGCTTAGCCCGTCGCTGGCCAGCTTGCCAGTGATGCGTGCCAACTCGGATTCGTCGACTTCGCCATCCGCCTTCGCCGCGTTGACCATCGCGCGGACGATCAAATCCGCCACCGCCGCCACCTGCTGCTGCTCTTCTTCCGTCTCGGGCGCACGCAATCCTGCCGTCAGCGGATTGATGTCATCGAGTCCCGCCAGTTTGCTCACTTTTTTCGCTCCACCACCGCCACCCAGTCCCAGAGCTTTGAAGGCGAGAGACCCGAGTAGGGCCAGCGCCGCTCCGCCCATGCCGCCGGTTACCGACTTGCCGCCGCCGCCCAGCAAGGCGCCCGCCAGAGCTCCGATGCTGAGCGTTTTGTTGCCAGCGATCATCGCAATCACTTTGCCGATCATGCCGCCGATGTCCGCTGCGCCTGCGTTGCGATTGCCCGCACCGCCACTCGCACCACCCGCTGATCCGGCTCGTGCTCCACTCGCTCCCTTCGCTGCACCGGCGGCCGCTCCACCCACCGCTTCACCTCCACCAGCACCCGGCATCATCTGTTCGAGAATGCTGCCCAAGCCGCCCAGCCCTTCGCTGCCCAGCGAGCTTTCCACGCGCCCCTTGCTCGACTTCGACATGCCACCTTCGAGCAACGATCCCAACATATCCAACGGACTCGATGACTTCGCCATCTGCCTGCCACTCTTTCTGAAAGATATACAAATGAAACCGAAACAATACGAAAATAATCCCCACACTAAACTGAAAGCGACCTGATGGTCGGGAGTTTTTCAGAATTGATAGTCTGGCGATTGAAAGTGTAACTGACAAGCTACCGCCACGAGCGCCGCATTGTACAAAAGGTCAATCTGCTGCATCATACGCCCTGGACACCAAGCCCACCAATTCGCACTTCCACACCTTTCCACCGACAGTACGAGGCATGAGCGAAACGTCCCCGGTTAACTCTCTGGAACCGCTGCCGAGTCGGTATGTTGTCGGCATGGATTTGGGCACGACGAATTCGGCAGTCGCTTATGTCGATACACACGAGTCGCCGTGGCGAGTGCGCGTGCTGGCAATCCCACAACTCGTCGCAGCCGGTCAGATCGAAGCGCGCGAAACTCTACCCTCCTTTCATTATCAGCCCGCCGGTGGGGAGGTCAGTGATACCGCACTTCGATTGCCTTGGACGAGCACACCCTTACCATTCGCGGTTGGCATGTACGCGCGCGACCAAGGCGCGCTCATGCCAGGACGACTGATCGCCTCGGCGAAATCGTGGCTTTGTCACGCGGGCGTGGATCGACGGGGCGACATTCTGCCCTGGCACACCGCCGAAGACGTCGATCGTTTATCCCCGGTGGAAGTGAGCAGTCGCTATCTCGCACATGTTCGCGCCGCTTGGAATCATCGCTTTCCAACCGAGCCACTCGAACAACAAGACTTCGTGCTCACGCTGCCCGCTTCCTTCGATGAGGTAGCCCGCGAACTCACCGTCGAAGCGGCCGCGCGAGCAGGCCTCGCGCGCGTGGTGCTGATCGAAGAGCCCCAAGCGGCGTTCTATGCCTGGATTGACCAGCATGCAGACGGCTGGGAGCAACGAGTATCGCCGGGGCAGAAGATTCTGATCTGTGATATTGGTGGTGGGACCAGCGACTTCACGCTGATTCGTGTCCGGGCGGGTGAAGGTGGCCGAGTTCAATTTCATCGCGTGGCTGTCGGTGACCATCTGATCCTCGGCGGCGATAACCTCGACCTCGCTCTCGCTCACCATCTCGAACAACGACTCGTCACCTCCAGCGACTCGGCCACGGACGCCTCCCTGACGCCCCGTCAGTGGGATCTTCTCGTGCGTGCTTGTCGACGAGTCAAAGAGGAACTGCTGGGCGAGCAGAAACTGGAACGCTTCACCGTCCATCTACCTGGTAGCGGCTCACGGTTAATCGGTGGTGGTCGCCAAATCGAAGTGACGCGCGCGGAAGTCGAGCAAGTGCTGATCGACGGCTTTTTTCCACACGTGGAACTCAGCGATCGCCCGCGCACCACACGTGCTGGATTTCAGGAATTTGGGTTGCCGTTTGCCACCGATGCTGCGATTACTCGTCACCTCGCAGCGTTCCTAACCAACCATCGTCAGGCTGGTGTAAGCGACGAAGACAGTACCGCATCCGATCCCGCTCGGCCTGATCTGGTACTGTTTAACGGTGGACTGTTTGAATCTCCCGCCATTCGCCGTCGCCTACTCGCGCAGATCGCCGCGTGGTTTCAGAATTCCGCCGAGCCCTCATGGCAGCCGCAAGAACTAACCAACGCTCGACTTGATCTGGCCGTAGCACGGGGAGCGGCCTATTACGGCATGGTGCGTCGCGGTGCGGGAGTGCGGATCACAGCTAATCTAGCGCGCTCCTATTATCTCGGCGTCGCCACCGCAGGCACTCAACCGCAAGCCGTCTGCATTCTTCCCGGCAATGCGGAACCGGGACAGGAATATCGTCTGAGCGGTGATCGTTTGGGCGGGAAAGGATTGGAGCTGCTGGTATCGCAGCCGGTTGAATTTCCGCTCTTCGTTTCCAGCATTCGACTGGCTGATGCAGTCGGCCAACTCGTGGAGATCGACCCGCAGTGGCATAAGGCATTACCACCCATTCGCACTGCGCTGCGAAGCCGTCGCCGCAGCGATGAGGAAACAGCCTCCGTGGAGCTGCTGGCGAAGTTGACTGAAATTGGCACGGTCGACCTCTGGTGTGCTGAAGAGCAGGGCAGTCGACGCTGGCGCTTGCAGTTCGACGTGCGCTCCACCACACAAACCGACATCGCAGCCCATGAGTCGCAAGCCGAGAGCGAAGGCGTGCTCGACGAAACAACCTGGGCTGCCTGCCAACAGGTACTCGACGCGACATTCGGTCCCACGAAGCCGGCCTTGCCTCCCGATTCCATCATGAAGAATTTGGTAGCAGCCGCAGGCATGGACCGCGACCAATGGCCAACTTCACTGCTTCGTCGTCTGGCCGAAGGCTTATTGGAACGCGATGCAGGTCGTCGTCGTACCGCCATTCATGAAGCGCGCTGGCTCAATCTTCTCGGCTACACCTTGCGACCCGGATATGGTTTGGCAGTCGATGACTGGCGAGTGTCCGAGTCGTGGAAGCTAGTCCAAGGTCGACTCGCGCACGGTACCTCGGCAGGGCGCACTGAATCACTCATCCTGTGGCGACGGATCGCGGGCGGTTTGACTGCCGGTCAGCAGCGTGCTGTCGCGGAGCCACTCATCGCACCGGTACGAGCGCTGCATCGACGCCTGACGACCGGCCAGGACCGCGCGAGCGAGACGACGTTCAGTCAGCACGAAGCCGCCGAAGTTTGGCGTCTACTCGGCTCACTAGAACTTCTGCCACTTGCGATGAAGCGCGAACTCGGACGCATCATTGTCGATTTACTGCCCAAGCGGAAACTGGAATCGCTGCGACCGGCACTGCTGTGGACGTTGGGCCGTGTCGGTTCGCGAGTGCCGGTGTATGGTCCTCTGAATGCCGTCATCACGGCTGATGTCGCGGCGAATTGGCTGAGTGCGGTGATGGAGCTGGCTACCGTGGATAGCAGCGCCCTTTTTTGTGTCACCTTGATCGCACAGCTAACCGGTGATCGTTACCGTGATTTGAATGTCAATCGACGTACAGAAGTGCTGAGCTGGCTAGCGCAGCATGAAGCCCCCGAGCATTACCAGCAATTAGTGCGCGATGGTGGCCAGTTGGCAGCAGCGGAGCGGGAGCGTGCGTTTGGTGAATCGTTGCCCCGAGGCCTGCGCTTGCGGATGTGATCAAGCGAGGACGTCGCTGAGAAACTTTTTCGCCCGGTCAGTCTGCGGATTCACCAGCACTTGTTCCGGTGGTCCCTGTTCGATGATTTGACCGTCTGCCAAGATGCAGACTCGATCAGCCGCCCGGCGCGCAAACAGAATCTCATGCGTGACCACGATCAAGGTGAGTCCCTGCTGCTTGAGTCCGACCAGCGCGGCGAGTACGTCGGCTTTCAGTTCTGGATCGAGGGCACTCGTGATTTCATCGCACAGGAGTCCGCGTGGTTCCATGGCGAGCGCCCGAGCAATCGCCACTCGCTGCTTCTGCCCACCCGAAAGCTGTTGCGGGAACGCATCCTGATGATCGCTCAGGCCCACCTGGCTGAGCAATTCGATCGCTCGACGTCGCGCCCGATCACGCGGTTCACGTGCCACTTGCAACGGAGCTTCCATCACATTCTGCAAAGCGGTCATGTGTGGGAAGAGCTGAAAATCTTGGAAGATCATGCCGAAGATCCGACGAACGGCCGACAACGTCGCGCGACTGCTGCTCGGTCCCAGCGTGTGCGTACCAACTTGAATCGTGCCCGAGTCAAAACTGCTTAAGCCGTTCAGACAGCGCAGCAGAGTTGATTTCCCACCGCCGCTGGGACCAATCAGTGCCACGGTTTCGCCCGGTTCAATTTGCAGCGAGATGCCATCGAGCACCGTGCGCGAACCGTAGCGCTTCGACAAATTCGTAATCGTGATGTGCTGTCCCGGGGAAGCGTTCAAAGCGTGATCTAACTCCATCGGTCGCGTGTTTCAGGGGAACGGTTACAACAAAAATCGAGAGACAAAATACCACTGCAGAATCGAGAGTCCAATGACGACGGCGAACGCCGCTAAGGCTTCTCGCAGCAAGCGTGAACCAAGTTGTCGGACCGGGGCAATCACATCATCAGCTGCCTCTTGAACCAGAACGATCAGTCCGGATGGTTTCCAGGCTTCATCCTCACTCACCCACAACTCCACCTGCGCCGCAGCAGCTAACCAGTCGCGGCGATAGGAGGTACCTTGCGGATGGCGCGCGACCGGATCTTGGTAGCGTCGTGCGGAGTCTGCATTGAGTTCTTCATCGAGTACATCGGTGGGCACTCGTAGTTCGCGCAAATCGATCGGCGGCCGCCCCGACTCAGCCGCCATCTGATTGATGAAGGGATGAACGAGAATGGAGCCACGTTCGGGACCCGGGCGACCGTCGACGAGCACCGCGAAACGCTCGGTGGAAGAAGCCATCGCGGAGCGGAAGTAGCCGAAGTCGCCGTGATTGACCGTCATCACGAGCACTCCAACTTTCACCGACTGATCATTTAACTCCTGCATGATCGGTGTGGAAATGGCGATTTTCAGGCGATTCGTCGAAGAGCTGTGGAAGACCGGAGACAAATGCGTATTACTCAACGGCTGAGCCGTATCGAGTGGCCGTGGGGAAGCCGGCAGTTCATTCGGTCCACCATGAAAATAGGCTCGATGAGCGAAATTTTGGCCGACGGTGTCGCCCACGACTTCATCATCATAGGCAGCGGCGAGCATGGTGCCTCGTGCATCGAGAACGAAGATGCTGGCAAACTTCGTTAAGGGTCGATTGGGGACCATGGTGTCCAGGTAATGCCGCAGCCGCGATTCGACATACTGATGGAGAGCGAGTCTACGTTCATCGTCACGGAAGCTGCGCTGTAGCTCTTCGAACTCCGCATCCGACATGCGTGGCTCGCTGAGTCGTCGCAGAGCGGTATTCTCGAGCAGCGGCAGCAGCTGCTGCGTTAAGTCGTCTGCTTGAGACTCCTTATCGGCAATATCGAAGTAGGTCGCGATCTCACCCGAAACTTGCTGGGCCGCCAATTCCGCCGCAAACCGATTCCGCTCCACGACATGTTCCTGCGACAACGTTTCCGTATTACTCACGGCGCTATCGTATCCACGCCAAGCGAAGAGCGCCATCACGAGTAGCAAAAGCGCCGGACCAACAAAACCAAGTGCCACGAACGGTCGCCGTTCCCGACTCGCCGAACGCGCGTCCAAAGCATCCAGCAGTTCCTGCGGATTGGCATAGCGATCATCAGGGCGAACGGCCAAGCAACGATCGATGATTTGTCCAAGCGCCCGATCCATGCCACGAACCTGTAAGTGTCCTGTCGGTACACCTACCGAGAGTAAGTAGTCGCGATAGGTGCGCAGGCACTGAGACTGCGTTTTCGCCTGTTCCAGTTGTTTCAGCAGTGCCGTCTGATCGCGATGCGGTGGTGCTCCTGTCAGTAGTTCGTACAGAATCGCACCCAGGGCGTAGACATCCCAGCGAGCATCGGGTGCTGTGCGCGAATCGGCTTGCTCCGGGGCCATGTAGAACAACGTTCCCACCGCCGGCGTCTGTTCGTGTGTTAAGCGTGATTGGCCGAAGTCGGCCAGACGTGGATGCAGATCCTCATCCAACAAAACATTCATCGGCTTCAGGTCACAATGCAACACGCCACGTCCATGAGCATGCAACAACCCGACGACGATCTCGCGAAAAAGTTCCAGCGCCTCAGGAATGGTCGGTCGGCCCCTTCGCTGCAACCAATCGGCCAGCGACCCATGAGCGATGTAGTCCATGACGTAATAGGGCGGATCACTCTCCCAGCCCACATCGAGCAGCTGCACGGCATAGCGATCCGTCGACAGCAAGACAAGCTTTTCCACTTCGCGATAGATCAGCGCCCAACCGACATGACTGCTGTGCGAATAAAACTTTATCGCCACTCGACGACCCGTGTTGCGATCGAGTCCCACCCAGACTTCGCCATACGCGCCCGCCCCGAGGAACTCCTGCAATTCGTAGTCGGGTAGTTCACGCGGCGGTCGAGTGGGTTGCAAGCTGAGCTCGCGAGCACGACTGCGCTGATCTTCAGATTGTCGTTGAGTTTGGTCCCAATTCATATCGTGACCCTGGCGAGGGTCGCGTGCGATACAATGCTCGCAAACCACAAAACGCTGGAGGTGAACAGTTCATGAATGATATTCGATTCCGATCGAAAAGGTGGTCGAGAGATCATTTTCCACTCGTTTTTGTCCTTTTTTTGCTCCTGAGCTCCAGCCTTGTCCCGGCACCAAGTGACGGGCTCGGCGCGTCCCTGGCCCGCGGACAAGAACTGGATGGCCGAGATGGGCGGGAACTGCTGCTGCGGCGGTTTCGCCCCGAGCCGCGAATCAAAGTCGACCAGCACGAACTCACTCGCGCGCAGTTTCCCGTGGTCGATCTGCACACGCATTTTAAAATCCGCACCAAACATGATCCCGCCCAGCGCGATGCTTACCTGGAGGTGATGAATCGCAATCAAATTGCCATTTGTGTCAGTCTCGATGGTGGCTGGGGCGAGGCACTTGATGAACACACACGTTATCTTTGGCAACAGCATCGCGACCGTTTCGTCGTCTTTGCCAACATCGACTGGCGCGGCTCGGGCCGGGAAGATGATCCGTCGAGTTGGGACTGTCAGCGTCCTGATTTTCCTCGTCGCGCAGCTCGACTACTGGCCGACGCTAAGGAGCGCGGTGCTAGTGGCGTGAAAATCTTTAAGGACTTCGGGCTAAGTTATCGCAATCCGGACGGCTCGTTTCTGCGCATCGATGATCCACGCTGGGACGAGATCTGGCGTGCCTGCGGCGAATTAGGGCTGCCAGTCTTAATTCATACCGCTGATCCTTCGGCCTTCTTTTTACCGATCGATGAGCGAAATGAACGCTGGGAGGAATTACAGCGACGACCGGAGTGGAGTTTTCATAACCCGAGATTTCCACGTCGTGACGAGCTGTTGGCCGCTCGCAATCGCGTGGTTGCACGCCATCCGCAAACCATCTTCATCGCTGCTCACCTGGGTAATGATGGTGAAGATCTACGTACGCTGAGTGCCTGGTTGAAAGAATGGCCGAACTTGCATGTGGATTTAGCCTCCCGCATTAGTGAACTGGGGCGGCAACCTTATACAGCAAGGAAATTTTTGATTGAACATGCCGACCGAGTGCTCTTCGCCACGGATGGCCCCTGGCCAGAAACTCGCCTGCGTCTCTACTGGCGTTTCCTGGAAACCTGGGATGAGAATTTCCCC
>JBJSXJ010000301.1:0-5740 GCA_046086325.1 Planctomycetota bacterium
GAGGACTCGGGACAGAGACTTGATGCGCGACGGAATATCTTCCCGAAGAGGCACGATCCAAGCGTTGCTTGGTGGCAGACCGTCACGCGGCATCCTAGGACTCGACCAAGTCGCGGTCAAATCGGCTCCCCACCGCTTCCCCCGCCTTGATTTTGCTGGTCGCTTGGCCACAATACTGGCTTGACTTCACGACCTTTGGAGCCGCCCCGGCCATGTTCGAACAAATCGAGCAACTCAAGCAGCAATACACAGATAAATATGTCGTTGTCGACGAGGGTCGCGCCGAACTGCTGCGGTTTCGCGGGCAGACGGGCACGGTGAAAACGGTCAACATGAGTGGCCGAGCGCTGGTGCAGTTCGATGGTCACAACAATATTGGGTGGTACGACATCGATTTGGCTTTTTTGAAAGTCATCGATCAGCCGCTGCCGAAGCCGGAAGAGAAACCGGCGAAAGCTGCCGCGGCTGAGAAACCGGCTGCCAAGGCGGCCGCTGCCAAGCCAGCCGCCGAAAAACCGGCCGCTAGTGCCGCCAAGGCTGCTCCCGCCGCCGGTGCCAAGATGTCCGTCAACGATATTTTGGCGGCCGCTCGAGCCAAATCCGGTGCCGCTCCTGCAGCAGCTGCCCCGACTGCCGAGAAGCCAGCAACGTCCACGCCAGCTGCAGCTGATCCGAAAAAGATGAGCGTCGCCGACATTCTGGCTGCCGCTCGCGGCAAAGCTCCCGCCTCCGCTGCGAAGCCGACTGCTCCAGCGGCCGAGAAGCCGGCTGCTCCAGTAACTGCGAAAGCCGCCGAACCGGCCGCTAAGCCAGCTCTGGACCCGAAGAAGATGAGTGTCGCGGATATTCTGGCCGCCGCACGTGGAAAGGCTCCCGCTGCTGCTGCCCCAGCCGCCCCGGCTGCTGCTGCTCCACCTGCCCCGGCTGCTGCTGCTCCACCTGCCGCAGCCCCTGCTCCACCTGCACCGGCTCCACCTGCACCGGCCGCTCCAGCACCCGCACCGGCCGCTGCCGCTCCTCGCAAGCTCGATCCGAAGAAAATGAGCGTTGCGGAAATTGTGGCCTACTGCCGTCAAGCGGATGCTTCGTAGTTTGGACCTCCAAGTGGTCCTTCTCACCGCACAGCTTCACTCGCCGCACTCAGCGGCGGTACGGTGGAGCTGGATGATCGTGTAGCCGCGAACCGATTTCAGCTCCGGTTCGCACCAGAGCGACTCGGCCGGCCCGTGCACGTAATCGACATACCACTGCGGCGATTTCGTCACGACCAGTAAGCGGCCACCCGGGCGCAAGGCTCGGCTCGCGCCATCCACGAACAGACGAGATAGTCGATGATGCGAGTAGTAGGGCGGGTTTGCGAGCACCACGTCGTGACCGCCAGGCGTCACGGCGGAGACGTTCGCATCCAGTTCCACTCGAATCGGCGGTAATTGATTGGCGGCCGCATTCCATTTCGTACACTCGACCGCGCGGGGATTGGAATCGAGTGCCAGCACGTCAACCGCCGCGGCTCGCCCCGCCGCGACCAGGGACAGCACGCCCACTCCGCAGCCAATGTCCACCACCCGCTCGCCCGGCTGCACTTCCAGAGATTCGATGAGTGCGCGAGCCCCGGTGTCGATTTCCCGATGGCCAAACACTCCAGGACGACTGGTTACCGCGAAGAGCCGATCGCGATCGCGAAAAACGTACTTCGCCGAGTGGTCCTTGAATTTCTTCAGTGGCTGACGCTTGATCGCGCGATACACCACTCCGTTGGCACATTTCCAGCCTGAAACCCGGTCAAACAGCCGCTCCAATTCATGCCTCAACCAGCGATCCTGAGGATGATCCGTGGCGGCCCAGAGTGCTCCGCCGATCGTCAATTGCCACTGCACCGTTTGCAATAACTCACGAGTCCATTCGGCATCACCCTGGGCGGAGAGCGGCAGCGCTGCTGCGGCTAACGCTTCGTCCACCGGGTCCGGCAGGCAGGTCAAACGAACATTCGTGGGCCCGTCCGCGAGTAGCTCGGCGGCGCGACCATAGGAATAAACGTCCCAGAAATTGCACGCGACCGTGAACTCGGGCTGACAAGCGGCCCAGGCTCGAGCCAACTGAGCACGCCCAAGCGTTCTGCACAGCACCACCCGTGAATCACCGGTCGGTTGCAATTCATCCAGACGCTCGATGAGCAGTTGTTCCGAGATACGAGGTGGCTCGACATCCATGGGCAGCAAGCCACCAGCAGCGGATAGTGGTTCCAGCCCCGGTTAGAGCGGAGCGTCGTCGTCGTTGCCGAACGGCTGCGACAATTCATCATTCGGATCGCCCGAGACCGTGTCAAACTGACCGGGGGTCTTCGCGACAATCATCTTGAATCCCAAGGCTTCCGCGCTGAGAAAAAATTTCACTTCGCTGGAGGGATCTTTCTGCCAGCGGCGCCCGCTGAGTCGATAGGCGATTTCGATCTCGTCACCCACATTCAAACTGTCTGCGGAATCACAGCCATCATTGGTGAATTCCACGGGCACGTAGTTGGTGAACCGTCCCAGGTTCTGCTCCAGCACCACCGTTCGTTTGCGAAAGCCCTTTTGACCATAGCTTTTCGTGTCTTCAATCAGATGCACGATGCCTCGCACTTTTGCGTCACTCATCTCAGCCTCAGCTTGCGTCGTCAGAAAAAACGGTGTTATCTGGCCTGCCGACGATGAATCCTCATCGTCCGCTGTATCGTTGGGCCCACTCAGGATTTCAGAGTGTACCGCGAGCCAGCGAGCGGGAACAGTATTGACCCTATTTTGCCTCTTCCCTTGAACCGAGACTCTGGCCGGACCAACTCGATCCACCGTTGCTTGATTGCGGCTCGACCACTAAAACCAGAGACTCCCACAGGCCTCCAGGAGTTCCCTCGATCATGGAATTTCGCACGCGTGCAATTCACGTTGGCAATCATCGCGATCCGCAGACGGGGGCCGTCGTGCCGCCGATTCATCTGGCGACAACCTTCGTGCAGCCCGGAGCGGGCGAGTGGGGTGAGTTTGATTACTCGCGCAGTGGCAACCCCACGCGCAAGAACCTGGAGACCACCATCGCGTCCCTCGAATCAGGCTGCGGAGCACTCGCGTTTGCCTCGGGCATGGCGGCTACTCATTGCGTCACCATGTTGCTGGAAGCGGGCGATCACATCGTCGCGGGCAGTGACATTTACGGCGGCTCTTATCGGCTGTTTCATAAAGTCATCAACCGCTCGGGAATCACGGTGAGCTTGGCGGATAGCACTCGCCTCGATGAATTTGAAGCCGCGATCACGCCTCAAACAAAACTGCTCTGGATTGAAAGTCCGGGCAACCCCCAGCTATCGATCACCGATATCGCCGCCGTGGCACAAATCGCCAAGCGTCGCCAAATCCTGCTCGGGATCGACAGCACCTTTGCAACTCCAGTGCTCACGCGACCGCTCGAACTAGGCGTCGACATCGTGATGCACTCAGCGACCAAATATCTGGGCGGCCATAGCGATGTGCTGGGTGGAGCGTTAGTTGTCGCTGACCCCGAACTCTATCAGCGGCTCTACTTTTTGCAGAATGCCACGGGAGCGGTGCTGGGACCGTGGGATTCATATCTCTGCAGTCGCGGCATCAAGACGCTGCAGCTACGAGTGCTGGAGCAGTGTCGCACCACGCAGCGACTGGCAGAGTGGTTGGCAACCGATCGTCGCGTGCGTCGCGTGCTCTATCCGGGACTGCCCGGGCACCCCGGTCATGAAATCGCGGCCCGTCAAATGCAAGGTGGTTTCGGTGCCATGCTCACCTTTGAAATTCAAGGCGACTTCCAGGAAACCAAGCGAGTTTGTCAGTCGACGAAGTTGTTTCAGTTGGCGGTGAGCCTGGGAGCGGTGGAGTCGCTCATCGAACAGCCGGCGTCGATGTCGCACGCCAGTTACGCTCCTTCCGCTCGCGCCGCACACGGCATCACCGACGGCCTCATTCGACTCTCCGTCGGACTGGAAGCGTTTGAAGATCTCCGCAGCGACTTAGATCAGGCGCTCGGCCAGTAACCCGCCCTCCGCATCTCCGCGCGTGTTGAAGGCTCGGGACAGGGAAAAAATTACTAAAGGGAAACAGGGATACATGGAAACACAGAGGCACAGAGGTCACAGAGATCTTTTGTCGTGATTTCCCCGTAAATAGTAAGGCAATCCGTCTTTCAACAAGCGATGTTTTTCCAGAATCCCTCTGTGCCCTCTGTGCCTCTGTGTTTCAAAACCCTCTGTGCCCTCTGTGCCTCTGTGTTTCAAAACCCTCTGTGTTCTCTGTGCCTCTGTGTTTCAAAAACGGATCACTCCCCACGGTGCGCAGCCCCCCGAAAGTATTCCGGCAAATCCGGCAGCGTATCGCAGAGGATTTCGCGAATGGCTTGGCGATTCGCAGCGCTGATTTTGGCGAATTCCGGCTTCCCATCGCGCCCCGCCAGAATCTCATTCAACCGGCGATAGAATTCCTCTTTGACTTCGCCGGGTAACTGCCGGAAACCGTCGCTGTAAATCAGGTATGAGCAGGGGTATTTGAAGAGTCGTTGCTGGAGATCGAAATCGCGCAGCGAACGTCCCTGCCGATCCCGCGGCCCCAATCGCGAAAACTCGGCCGCAAACTCACTGGTCCCAGCAATGGGTTCGGTGAGTAGCGGTTCATCCACAAAGAGCAGATAGCGCAGCAGCGATTCAGCGGCATGTTTCAGGCGGCGAGTGGTGCTCTCCGTCCGATGCTCGGCGGGTTCCCCAAACGCCTTGTTGAGCGACGCGTTGTACCAGAGTGCCATCCGCGCATCGTAACTGCTGCGCGTAATCAAGTTGTGCATGTGCGACTGATGCTCGAGGGTCATCAAAGCGATCAGATCACTATGAGGCGTGAGGTAGGGACGCACGTCGCAGCGGGTGCTTAAATCGGTGAGGTTCGCACCCGCTTCTACGTCGAGTCGATCGGGATGTTCACGATCGGGCGCATAGACGTTTCCCAAGTGGCGCTGCTTGCCATGACGACCGGTGACATACCAGCCACCCCAGCGCTGCCGGAACGGACTGTCGTGATTGGTGTTGTAGGTACCCGCTCCAAAATTTGGCAAGCCGGTGCGATCCGGATAGACGGAGCGGACGAGATTCCCGGGCACATCGGCAGTCTTCGAGGAGGAGTGGCAGACGAGGCAATTGTCGGTCTGTCGTACAAAGCGCGGCGTCTGGCTGGGCTGCTGCGAGAGGGAGTAAAAGACCGCTCCCAATTGTGGATCCATGGCGGTGAATTCCAGCACGTCCCCCTGCTGCACCCAGCCAACATAGACATCGTCTTGAAAATAGAGTGCGCGGGGAGTGCGAGGAGAGATATGATGCCGCTGAAAACTGGTCTTGGAAAAGACCAGCACTTGCGAACTTGGTGAAATCCGCAGGTGCTTGAGGACCGACTTCAGGTATCCGTGTTCATCGTCGTAGGCGAGTGTTTGCTGGCCGTCATCAAGTTGTTTTTGGAGCCGAGCGATCGGATCGGTGGGCGTCGCTTTGGAATAGTTGATCGGCTCCTGTTCATAAGGCAAGTCGGCACGGGCAGTCGACTCCTTCAGTCCGTGGCTGCCAAGTCCAGCGCACAGGCCGAGCGTCAGGCCAATCAAGCTGGCGCAGGACCAGCGCTGAGCGAGCGTGTAGAAGGGAACAGGTGAGTGGCTCATCGTGAAGCCTCTGCTGTCACGGGTGGTGGGTGGTGGGTGGTGG
>JBJSXJ010000302.1:0-13819 GCA_046086325.1 Planctomycetota bacterium
GTCGGGCGCTGCGGGGATGCAACCCAACGAGGGATATCCTGGTCGTGGGAGCGCTCTGGCGCAGGCAGCCGCTGGCGGAGTTCGCACGTCAGTGGCTGGTGTCATTGGCGCAAACCTTTGGACACCTCCGCGATGCCTCCAAAAATCCGACGGCCTCACCGGGGGTCGGCCCAGAGAAAAACCGAATGACCTTGATTCATCGCCGGGCCTTTGGCCCTGGGTATATTTGATTGGTGGGGCCGGTAACCCAGCCCGCTGGGCTGGGCTAGGTGATTGGCCGGGCCGTTGGCCCTTGATTTGCTCTGCCTGCTAGCCGGATTCCCAGCGTTCTTCTCCTCCGCCACACATACCGACCCATCCATGCCCTTAACGTTTCGTCGTGCTGTTCGGACTGATGGCGTAAATCCAATCAGGATCCGCAGGTCCCCGTTTCTTCAAGCCCGCGCACGCTGTAGTCGCATGGACCAAAAAAATCGCGTGTTTTTTTCTGCGTGCGTCTGAACCGCTGGCGATTTGCGGCGTAGCAACACGATCGTAACCCGGAACGAGGGATTCGCGTAGCGAAGTGGGAGTATGTTCGCGATCCCGGTCCCGACAAGGAATTTGGACCATGCTTGGGAAGATCACCAGCGGGCTCGTACAAGCCGTGCAGCGTGGGCGTCGGTGGGCGAGGAGTCTGATTGCGCAGCGGTCGAGTGTGCCAGGGCGGCAGGTTGGTCGGCGGCGTGCGCGGGCGAGCTGGCGCCCGCGGGCGCGCTGGGGGGCGACGGCGCGGGTGTGGGCTGGGGAGCGACTGGAGGGGCGCTGGGCGATGGCCGGCGCGGGAACTGCTGCGGTGGCGGGTTCCAGTTCCAGTTCCAGTGCCAGTTCCATGGCACTCGGCATGAACTTAGAGTCGGTGGCGGACTGGAGTCCGGCGTGGACGTTCACCGATGCGTTTCGTAGTTCCCGTCCCTGGATCAGTCATGCCTACAACACGGTGACGGGGGCCGAATCATGGGAGGGTGGCGGGCCGGTGCACGTTGATGCGCGTGGGTGGCCCACCTCGCTCAACCAGTTTCCCAATGCGCAGGGGCAGCTGATTCAGCAGCGTTTAGGAACGCTGCTCTTTCGCGATGTGGGAACCGATTATCCGGCGGGCGTTTACCGCGCAGAGTGGCAAGGCAGCGGCACGGTCTCGTGGGGATTTGCGGCCACGGCGATTGAGCAGGGGACGATGCCCAGTGGCACTCATTATGCCTTGCTGAATGTGCAGCCGAGTGCCGACGGCATTCACCTGCAGGTTACGCAGTTGGCAACGGCGGATCCGATTCGCAACATTCATGTTTGGATGCCCGACTATCAAGGCCAATCGTTTGCGGGTCAGGCCTGGCAGCCGGGCGCGAGTTTTTCACCGTTTCATCCGCTCTTCTTAGAACGCCTCGCGCCGTTTAAGACGCTGCGATTCATGGACTGGGCGGAGACCAATGGCAGTGATGTTACGACTTGGAGCAGTCGTCGTCCCTGGGATGCAGCCACTCAGCAAAGTGGCGATCAGCGCACGGGTGTGGCGCTGGAATACATGATCGAACTGGCCAACGAGCTGGATGCGGATCCCTGGTTCAACATGCCGTATCAAGCGAGCGACGACTTTGTTCGCAATTTTGCAATTCAAGTTCGTGACACGCTCGAGCCCGGGCGAAAGGTCTATGTGGAATGGGCGAATGAAACTTGGAATGCGGGGTATGGATTTGAAGTTTATCCGTGGATTACGGCGCAGCTGTCCCGGCCCGAGAACGCGGCCTTGCAAGGCGACCGCTGGGCTTTAGTCGCCCAGGAAACTCGACGTGACTTTGCGATTTGGTCGGAGGTCTTTGCGGGTCAGAGCCAGCGCTTGACGCGGGTGGTCGCTGGCCAGGAAGCGAATAGCTGGATTGCGCAGCAGATTGCCAGCCACATGCAGGGTCAATTGGATGCCATTTCGGCGGCGGCGTATGCCTTTGTGAGTGATGCAGACCGCGCAGCTTTTCGCGCCACCACCACCGCCGACCAGGTGATCGATGCACTGCTGCGGAATCTGCCGACGACGTTTCGCTGGTTAACGGAACATCGCCAGTTGGCCGACGAGTTGGCGGCGCAGTTGGGCCGACCGATCGAGTTGGTGGCGTATGAAGGGGGACCGCATTTAGACAGCTGGGGAGCGGCTTATGAACCGGCGTTTTTTGCTGCCGGTGCTCACCCTCGTATGTACGACGTTTATTCTCAGTTGCTGGACGGATCCGCCCGTAGCGGGGTGAATCGATTCGTAAACTACAACTACACAGGCGGCAGGTATCCCTCCAGCTTCGGCGCTTTCGGGGCGCTACAAGCGCAGAATCAGCCGCTCGCGCAAGCTCCCAAATATCGCGCCCTGCTCGATTACGCTCCCGTGTCTCCCACTCCCCCACCTCCCACTCCGCCACCAACCACTCTTACTGTCCCGGGGCTGCTGGGGCAGTATTTTGATAATCGAGATTTCACCGCGCTGAAAATGACTCGCGTCGACTCCTACATCAACTTCAATTGGGGGCTTGGTGCACCGGACACGTCGCTCGGCAAAGACACGTTCAGTGTGCGCTGGACGGGGCAGCTGCGAGTGCCACAAACGGGGTCTTACCAGTTCCGCACGTATAGTGACGAGGGAATTCGGCTCACCCTGGGGGGTGTCACTCGTATTGATAATTTCAAATCGCACCTCGGTATGTATAACTCCAGCGCGGTGCTCAGTTTAACCGCCGGGCAGCTGCTGGATGTGCAATTGGACTATTTCGAGAACACCGGGCGCGCGGCGTTGAAACTGGAATGGAAACGACCGGGCAAGGCTGGTTTTGGCGAAATCCCCGCAAGTCAATTGCAGACGGTGGTGCCGACGAACCCAGCGTCGACGACCCCAGTGCCGACGACCCCAGCGTCAAGACAGACCGCTTACTCGGTTGATTTTAATCCGGTGGCTGTGCCCACCGTGCCGCCGACCGGCGTCGGTGAGGCATCGACAAAAGCAAATGGTTACAGTCTCACGACTTGTAACGAGCGCGCGATTACTCTAGATTTTCGCCGTCGACGTCGCGCATCGACGCATCACTAACAACCGTTTTACATTTCAGTTACGCCATATTAACGGCAGAGATTTGGAGGGCACCCAAATTTTTGTTGACGCAAGTCTGCGGAATCGCTGGACACGACTTGTCTAGTCAGACAGAAAAGGATGGGTGGAATCATGGGAAAGCCTAAGGCGCAGCGAGCTCGTAACCAGCGATTTCGCTCTAGGTTCCCACGTTCTCAGCAGGAAGCACTTCGAGAACAGCTCGGATTTGAATCACTGGAAGGTCGGCGACTCATGGCCGGCGTTCCCGATCTCGTCGCAGTCAACGTACTCAAAACAACCACTCAGCAGCTGACGATTACAGCGCCCGACAGCAGTGGATCCAGTTGGTCGTATCGAGTGGGCGCGGATGCTCCTAGCTGGGCGACGATTCAATCCAGCACCGGGCTGTTGACACTGTCGCCGGATGCCGATGCAGCTCCCGTGCAGTTTTCGGTGGAGCTTTCCAGCAGCGCCGGCACCAGCGTGACTCGCTGGGTGAATGTAACACCGCAATCCGTAGGCTTGCTCGATGGCAATTTGCTCGTCGTCGGCAGTTCCGCCGATGATACGGTATCGATTGCAACGTCCACGAGCACGGCGGCGACGACCGTGCGTCTGAATGGAGTCGACCAGCCGGTGCTGTTGTCCAGCGGCTCATTCGTGGGCTCGGTCGACATCGTTTCCCGTGGCGGCTTCGTGCTCGCGCAATTGGGAAACGGAGTGAATGAATTGCGTGCCTCAGGCGCTGCACCGCTGGTGGCGATCGGCGGATCCGGGGCGGATCTGTTCGTCGCTGGCACCGGAACCTCCGTGTTGTTTGGACGTGGTGGAGCCGATCGCTTAATCGGTGGGAGCAGTGCCGATTTAATTGTGGGTGGAGCGGCGGAAGATACGCTCACCGGTGGCCTCGGAAATGATCAGCTCGTCGGTGGCACCTGGAGCACCGCAAATTTCAATCTGTGGGCCAGTAGCCAAGCGTTGCCCACGAGTGTGGTGGGGTTCGTGCAGCGCAGCGGCGAGTTGGCTGCGAGCGATAGCAGTGCGAGCGACAATGCCAACGATCGTTTGATCGAAACGGCTAATGTATCATTCGCCATCACCAATAGCTCGCTGACGGGTGTCGGGGTGGATGCGATGACGGGCCTGGAGTCAGCTGTATTGACCTCACAGTTGCCCGGAGCTGGCTTCACTGTGACTGGGTGGACGGGCAGCGGGACGCTCGTCGGTAATGCGGCCACGATTATCTCCAATAATAATATCAATATCACTCTGAGTGATACCGCAATCTCCGCTGGTGATGGCCTGTCCCTGCAGTTGACTGGTGTGGCCGCCGCCCGCTTTACGCTGGGTGCAGACAAAAATCGGATCGATGTGTCAGCCTTCGGTGGAATCCTCGACATCGACTCTCAAAACCAACCGATCGAAATCTCCAACGGAGCGAACACGTTTTCCGCTGCCGATACCGTCGTTGTCCAAAAGCCACTAGCACGTTTGGCAGTGACGGCCGCCACGGTTTACCTGACCGGGCAGGTGCGAGCGAGTGATTCGACCGGCGGCTCGACCGATTCCAAGATTGTGATGAACGCCGACTCGGTGACGGCTGCCAGTGGTAGTTCGATTGATACTCTCGGTGCCATTAACTTGGCCGTGAAGAGTGCCAATTTTTCGAACATCAACCTGGGCAATGCGGTCCTGAATCTCACGCGAGATGCTGAAAACGTCGATCTCACCGGAGCGAATTTCTCGTCGCTGGTAAACTCGGCTAACAACTCCACGATCAACTTGAGCGGCGCGAATTTCTCGAGCTTAACCAATTCTGGAACGGGTGGAACGATTAACCTGAGCGGCGCGAACTTCACTTCGCTCATCAACTCCGGTAGTCAGACCACGATCAATTTGGCGGGAGCGGATTTCAGTCGACTGTCTACCAGCGTCAGCGGCAGCACCCTGAACTACAAAGGCACGACGTTCGATTCGCTCCAGAATTCTGGCGATAACGTCGTGATCAACCTCGGTACTGCTGATTTCACCACGCTCGGTGTGAACGTCGAAAAATCGGTGATCAACCTGGGTGGCGCGAATTTCAATTCCTTGATATCGACGGGTAGCAATGCGACGATCAACCTCGCCGGCGCCAACTTCAACACATTGACCACATCCCTGGGTGGCTCCACGATTAACCTGGCCGGCGCGAATTTTTCATCGCTCACCAGCACGGGAGCTGGTTCCACGATCAATCTCTCCGGCGCCAATTTCAGTTCGCTCACCGGTTCACTCGGCGGCTCCACGATTAACCTCGCGGGCGCAAATTTTTCGTCGCTCACGAGCACTGGAGCAGGTTCGACGATCAACCTAGCCGGAGCCAATTTCAGCTCGCTCACCGGCGGACTGGGCACCTCCACGATTAACCTCGCGGGCGCGAATTTTTCGTCGCTCACCAGCACCGGTGCGGGCTCCACGATCAATTTGGCCGGAGCCAATTTCAGCAACCTTAGCGGTTCGCTCGGCGGCTCCTCCATCAACCTCGCCGGCGCGAATTTCTCATCGCTCACCAGCACCGGAGCTGGCTCGACGATCAACTTGGCCGGAGCCAATTTCAGCAACCTCACCGGCTCACTCGGCGGCTCCGCCATTAACCTCGCGGGTGCGAATTTTACCTCGCTCACCAGCACCGGAGCCGGCTCGACGATCAACTTGGCCGGAGCGAATTTCAGTAACCTCACCGGCTCACTCGGCGGCTCCACCATCAACCTCGCCGGCGCGAACTTTTCGTCGCTCACCAGCACCGGAGCCGGCTCGACGATCAACTTGGCCGGAGCGAATTTCAGCTCGCTGAATGGTGGACTCGGTACCTCCACGATCAATCTCGCGGGCGCGAATTTCTCGTCGCTTACGAGCACCGGCGCAGGCTCTACGATCAACTTGGCCGGAGCGAATTTCAGCTCGCTCACCAATTCGCTGGGTGGCTCCACGATCAACCTCGCCGGAGCGAATTTTTCAACGCTCATCAGCACCGGCGCCAATGCCACGATCAACCTGGCGGGAGCCAACTTCAGCTCGCTCACCGTTTCACTCGGCGGTGCTACGATCAACCTGGCTGGCGCCAATTTCTCGTCGCTCACCAGCACCGGATCCGGTACCACGATTAACCTCGCCGGAGCGAACTTTAGCTCGCTCACCAGCTCACTCGGCGGCGCCACGATCAACCTGGCTGGTGCCAATTTTTCGTCGCTGACGAGTACCGGAGCGGGAACCACGATCAACCTCGCCGGAGCGAATTTCAGCACCCTGAGCGGCTCACTCGGCGGTGCCACGATCAACCTGGCTGGTGCTAATTTCTCGTCGCTAACGAGTACCGGTGCGGGCACTACGATCAATCTGAGTGGGGCTGATTTTAGTTCACTGACCAGTGACTGGCTCGGACCAGTGCTGTACGTCGGCGGCGCAAAGTTCACGACGCTAACGAATCTTGGCGCGCAGTCACGAATCCTGGCGGCCGGAGCCGTATTTGGTTCGCTGGCTGGAACGGTGAGCACCGGTGAGCGGAATGGAAATCGATTTGATCGTCTTGCGAGTGCTAATTACACGCTGCAGGTTGAACACACTCGCTTTGTGACACTCACCAATACCAGTACGGCAGTCGATACGATCATCTCGATCAAGGATGCTGACTTTGGCCTCCTGCGTAATGATGCCGATCGAGCCACGGTGCTCGTGCGACAAGCTGGGTTTGAAGCGGTCATCAATAACGGCAACGACCGGACGCTACTGGATGTCGAAGGCGATAGCCAGCCGAACACGCTCATCAATAGCGGCAATCAGGCGAGTATTCGATACTTCGCGGCTGGTGGCAATGACGTGTTCGTCAACAATCCCAAATCCATCACGAGCCAAGGAAACTCGGTGGCCATGAATGTTGATCTCGGCGACGGCTGGGATCGAGCGGTGCTGAGTGGCCAGGACATGACGGGAACAGTTGCTGGTGGCACGGGCGACGACTGGTATCTGTTTGCTGGCACTGCGTTGACTGGCACACTAACAATCGCTGAACCAGCCTCACTGAATCGCGATCTGATCGACTTCTCGTCGTGGCAGATGCCAGCTGGTTCGACGACGGGAGTGACGCTGGACTTGGCGAGCACGCTGCCGCAAGTCGTACGCACAGGACTCACCCTGCAGCTCAGCAGTTCTCAGGGTATTGAAGATGTGATCGGCACGTCGAGCAGTGATATTCTGCGAGGAAACGATCGCACCAATCAGTTATCGGGCGCCGCAATCGCTGACGATCGCTTGGGGCAGGGTCTGCCTTGGAATGGTCGCACGCAACGTGTCTGGCTGGATTTCGACTCGCGCACCGACGGGACCGAACGAGTTTATTCGGCTGCGGAGCGGTCTGCGATCGTGCAGCTTCTGCAGCAGGCCTACGCTGGGTTCAACCTGGAGTTCACACTGACCGCGCCTACCACGGGCGACTTTGCGACTCTGTATTTCAACCAGTCTCGGCCCGATGGACAGCCCGGCGGCGACTCGTCTGAAATTGATTTAGGTAATCGTAACCTGGGTGGAACGGCAACCGTGCAGGTCAACGGACTGCTTGATCTGCCTGGTGGCCCCGCGGGCACCACGGAAAACTTTGTGGCGGCATCGAGCTGGCTGGGGGCACACGAACTGGCTCACCTGCTGGGTCTGCGTCACGCCGATAGCTTCGGCCCCATTGGCTTTGGTATCAGCGCACCGCCGGGAAAATCCGGGTTCTATATCACTCCGGCCTACCGCGGTTCGTCCAGTGCCTACGAGACGAATTCCCACATCGCTGCGACTCCGGCCATGACCGGTTTCACGCTACAAGATCTGGTATCGAACACGTTTTTTGGTGAGCGAGAGCTGTTTAAATTGGCGTTCGCCAACGTGCTGCCCACCGCCCCTGATGGCAAACTGTTGGTGGCGGAACAGCTAACGAGCCACGATAAGACGACCCTCACCGGCTCACAGCCCCTGAACCTTGCCACCGTGGCCATGCCCAACAGTATGCCCAGTGGATTGAATGCCGGGAAGGATTTGCGGGCGGGCGCCGTGCACGTGCTGGGGAGTATCGCCGCCAGTCAACGAGATGTTTATCGGCTCGACGGACGTCGCGGAGATATCCTCAACATCCAAGTGCTTTCGAAAGCCTTGAATCGGATTGCGGATGCCGGTCTAGGGTTCGACGCGGTACTCACCGTTTACGATGCCGCTGGCAACGCACTCATTACGAGCGACGATGAGTTCGAGAGCAACGATCCGAATTTGATTGATTATTTCTTGCCCGCGGATGGCACGTACTACGTGGAAGTTCGTGGCTACTCCAGTGCCGACGTGGGGAACTACGAATGCCTGATCTATCGTTTTGATGCGTCCAATGGCAGCGATGGCGGAGACATTCTGGAAGGACGTGCTGGCGATGATACGCTGAGTGGTGGCTTAGGAAATGACACGTATGTGTTCTCCGGTCAACTACTGGGCAGCGATGTCGTGCTGGAAGACAGTCGATTCAATCTGTCTGGAGTGGGAACGCGCGATAACCGCGATGCACTTGATTTCCGCGGTTTCGTTGGCAATGTGACCGTCGATCTGTCGCTCAAGACAGCGCAGGTCGTCAATAACGGCAACCTCACGTTACGCCTGGCGACCGCCCTGGTGGCGACCGCCGAGCCGACGGAGTCGCTCGGGATTGAAGATCTGTACGGTAGCTCCGCCAGCAATACGCTCACCGGTAATTCACGAGACAACGTGTTCTACCTGGGCAGCAAAACCGGCAAGGCCAAAGATTTGTTGAGTGGCGGTTCCGGTGAGGATCGGATTGATTTCAGTGGTCGCTCCAGCGGGATCAAACTGGATTTGAATAAGGTGGGAGCGGACCAGTCGCAGAATCCCGATTACGCCGTTCGACTGGTAAACGGCGACATTCACAATATCACCGGCACCGAATTTAGCGACACTCTCTGGGGTAATGCCGCCAGCAACGTCCTGGTTGGACTGGGAGGCGATGATCAGCTTTCCGGTGCCGATGGCAACGACTTTATTTTTGGCGGCTTGGGGAACGACACGATCAATGGCAACAATGGCGACGACCTGCTAGTCGGCGGCCTGGGCGCCGACCAAATTTCCGGAGGCGACGGCGCCGACATTCTCATCGCTGGAGCCATCAATGGTGGCCGAACAACTCAAATTTGGGATGACTTGCCGCTGCTTCGTGGCATCCTCGAGGCTTGGTCCACTCGGCGCGTGTTCACGCCGGAGTTCAACCAAATGATCTCCACCATCGTCGATGATGCCATCGATCAGCTCACCGGCAACTCCGAGGTCGACGTATTCGTGATCTCGACCACCGATAAGCTTACGGACGATGGCAAGAAAACGAATAATATCGTTTACTTCCGGTAAGCGGTCCTGAATGGCGAGAGCGGTACGGGTCATCGCCAGCTAGTCGCCCAAGGATCCCAGCTGAGCCAGAAATTCGCTCATCTCGCCCGCTGCATGAGCGTCACGCTGCAGCCGAGCCGCCTCGATGCCGTCTCGTAGCGCAGTTCGCGCTTCGGCGATTCGTCCGAGTTCAACCAGCTGCTGGCCCGTGCGGAAGAAGGCCGGCACGTAGGGTGGACTTTCCTGCATAAGTTCACGGAACCCGGCCAAGCTTCGCTCGTGCTCGCCTTCCTTCTGCCACTCCATCGCCAAGCTGTAACGCAGCAGCAAATCCTTGGGTTCTGAAACTAGCATGGCTTCAATACGTTCGCGGCGGCTCAGAGTCATGGCAAGCGATCGAGTGAAAAGTGACGGAGAGAAGGAAGTGGATCAGGATCCGTCTGCAAGCACCGCTCAGGGTACAGTCGCTTAGGCCTTGATCCGACCGAGCTGGTATCTTAACGCATCCTCCAGCTCCGGGTAACGGAACTTGTAGTTGGACTCAATCAGGCGACTCGGTTTGATACGCTGGCTGGCGAGCAACAGAGCGTCGGCCATTTCGCCAAAAGCCAGCCGAGCGGCAAAGGCAGGCATCGGAAAAATCGTCGGTCGCCCGAGCACTCTCCCGAGCGTCTTCGTGTATTCGGCGTTCGTCACTGGCTGCGGCGAAACGACATTCACCGGGCCCCGCAATGATTCCGTCTGAATCGCATGCAGGATGACTCCGAGAACATCGTCGATCGCCACCCAGCTCATGTACTGACGGCCGCTTCCGAGATTCCCCCCGGCTCCGAGCTTGAACGGCAGCAACATCTTCGCGAGCGCTCCGCCGCGAGCACTCAGCACTACCCCAATCCGCAGATTGACCACTCGAATACCGCGATCGGCGGCAGCCTTGGTCGCTCCCTCCCAAACCTGACAGACTTGGCCGAGGTAACTATTGGACGGCTTACTCTGCTCGTCGATCCACTTATCCCCTTCGTCCTGATACATCCCGATGGCAGAGGCACAAACAAAAACCTGAGGGGGTGTTTTGAGTTTCGCGAGCGCTTCGCTAAGCACCCGCGTGCTCACCTCGCGACTGGTCTTGATGAGTTCCTTATAAGCGGGCGTCCAGCGACGATCGGCAATGCCGGCGCCACCCAGATGGACCACGGCGTCGATTCCTTCCAGAGCCGCCAAGTCGATGGTGCCGCGATCCGGATCCCAGTTCACCGTCGTCACCGCCGCCGCCGTCGAACCACCACTGGCAGGTCGCGCTGGCCCTTTGCCGCGCACGAGCTGCACGACCTGATGTCCACCCGACGTGAGGAACGGAATCAGTGCTTGCCCGACCATCCCCGAAGCACCAGAAACTAAGATTTTCATCGCCTTTACTCCCGACTGTTGATGAGCGGCTAAGTCGGCGATCGTCGTCCGATGACGGTACGCAAACATCCGCTGTAATTGTTTTCGAGTGCTCCGACCTGCCACCAGCTTACCCAGTAATCCACCGGGTAAGGCATACGACACACGATCTTCGAGTGAACTGTGCTGCTGGTCCGAGCCGCTGGGGCGGCACAGGTGCAGATGATCCCAGGCGGCAAATGGACTTTTGACAGCCACATCGCGGAACTGCTGGCCTGGCACGCATTCGGTATATTTCGCGATCCAGCGAAGCCAGATTGGTCCCATCTTCAGCCGCATCGTGGGGCCGTCCCCCAGATGCTGCGGCTCCACCCACCGCTCCACGTGCACCACCTCCCACGGAGGCGACAGCCGCTCGAACGCCCCCGGCCGCATGTGCCAGTCGTACAGCTCGCCAGCACTGCACGCTAGCTCGCTTTGCCAGCTGAACTGTTCTTGGGCCATGGGTGAATTCGCAGAGTGGAATGGCGGTTGCGGTTGACGTCGTGGGGCTAACCGCGTATCCGTACGCGGGATAACCACGGCCGATCGCGACAAGGATGACACCGATGATACCGTTTCCACTCTCCGTCACCAGACAGCAGATAAGGAAGCTCTGCCCGCTATTTCGCCCCGTGCTGCTCTGGGTGATCATCGCCACGGTCTCGTCCCCAGGAAAATTCGTGGCGGCGGAGGACCGCAAACCAATCCAGCTCGAAGACCTCTACCGCCTCGAATCGCCGCTCCACGCAGCCGTGGCCCCCGAGGGAGCGATGGTCGCTTATACGCGTCAGTGGATCGACCGGCAGACGAAGCATGAGCGTCATTCGCTGTGGGTGATTCGTGACAGTGTGACTGGCCCTCAGGCGCTGGAGCCGGGCGAGCCGGATGCGCGGCAGCCGGTCTTTTCTCCCGATGGTCGCTGGATTGCGTTTCGTTCCACTCGACCCAGGCCAGCCGGGTGGCGCCAGACTCCGCCCGTTCCCTTGGAGTCGGACCCGGCGACCGACATTTGGTTGATTCCCACCAGTGGCGGAACCGCCATTCCACTCGCCCCGGCCGACAAGCCGTACGGTCGAGTGCTGGGGGATTCGTTTTATGGTCGAGTGGCCTTTTCGCCGGACAGCAAGCAATTGGTGTTCGTCGCGGATGATGGCTTGAATACGAGGACCGAGGAGGAGCGTGAGGCGGACGTTTTTGTCCAGCGGGCCGATCAAGGGGAAGGCTACACCGGCTACCGGCCAGCGCAGATTTGGGTGGCGGACTTAGCAGCGGAGCCGACCGAACAGGCGGCGACCAAAATTCGTCGCCTAACCGACGACTCGGTCTGGTACGGCGATCCGCAGTGGTCACCGGACGGAAAAACCATCGTGGTGCATGCCAATCGCAGCGACGATGTGGAAGCGGTGCGTTTTAGCATCAACAAAAACTTCGATCTGTGGATGATCGATGTGGCAACCAGTGCTTTGACGCAGCTTACCCGCGGTCCCGGTCCGGAAGTCTCGCCGCGGTGGAGTCCTGATGGGCGACGTTTGGTCTGCCTCTCCAGCCCTCGCAAAGGTCCACACTCGGATATCTTCAATTTGCTGATCGTCGAGTTGCGGGGAGGGCCTTCGCAAAGTCGAGTGGTCTATGATCATCATGCGGCGAGTGCCAGCGTCACGGATGCCGCTAGCGATCCGGTGGAGTCAAAACCGCCGCATCCTTATCCCAGCTTTCCCCTTCCCGATGTCACCTGGGACGACGCTCAGCACGTGGTGATCCAAGCACCCGTGAAGACGCGCACCGAGTTGGTGCTCGTCAATATTCAAACCGGTAGTGGCCAACTGTTGGCAGCGGACGTGCCGAC
This sequence comes from Planctomycetota bacterium, assembly GCA_046086325.1. Classification (GTDB taxonomy): domain Bacteria; phylum Planctomycetota; class Planctomycetia; order Pirellulales; family Pirellulaceae; genus JBJSXJ01. Next base: position 12,780 of record JBJSXJ010000302.1, read on the forward strand.
GGGCAGCGGCCTGGCGCGGCGCGAGTTAGCGTGGCGCAACATGCTGCTACCGCCTGCCAATCCTTTTTTGCGGGAGCGACTGCTGGGGGAAACGACGGTCGTGACCTGGAAAAGCAGCGACCAGTTGCCGCTCGAAGGTGTCCTCACCGTACCTCCCGCCGCGGTCGCTCAACCACCCTACCCGCTCGTTGTCTATCCCCATGGTGGTCCGCATAGTCGTTCCACCACCGCCTTCAATTTCACGGTGGAGCTCTTCGCGGCGCATGGCTACGCGGTGTTTCAGCCCAACTATCGTGGCAGCCAAGGGTATGGCAAGAAATTCCTCGATGCCAACCGCCGAGATTTTGGTGGTGGTGATTACGAGGACATTCGTTCGGGAATTGCAGCACTCGTGGAACGCCAGATCGTGGCGGCTGATCGGCAGTTTCTGTATGGCATCAGCTACGGTGGTTTCCTGACGTGCTGGTCGGTGAGTCAAACGGCTCAGTTTCGTGCAGCGGTAGCTCAAAACGCCGTGACCGATTTACAGGCCATGTGGGCACTCAGCGACATCCCGAGCTGGGTGGAGTGGGAGTTTGAGGGACAACCCTGGAGCGTGGCCGAACAGCTCCGTCGGCACAGTCCGCTGACGTTTGTCGATCAAGTAAAAACACCGACCTTAATTTTGCATTCGCGGGAAGACCGACGCTGCCCACTGGCGATGGGACAGATGTTTCATCAAGCACTGGTACAGCGACAAGTGCCAACGAGCATGGTGGTCTATCCCAATGAGGGCCACGGCATTCGGCAGCCGAAGCATCGTGAAGATGTGCATCGCCGAGTCTTACAGTGGTTCGCTGCGGCTGACCGCGCTCCCGATACCAAACCGTAACTTCTGGCCATTGCCGGTTTCTTTTAACGGCCAGGGCGTCAGCCCTCCGGCAGTGGGCCGTTTGAGCCTCTGGGGTCGATTCCTCACCGTCATAGCTTGGCACGGCTTGGATTGGATTGGATTCTTGAAACACAGAGGCACAGAGGGCACAGAGGGTGCCGAAACTTTA
>JBJSXJ010000303.1:0-6667 GCA_046086325.1 Planctomycetota bacterium
GGTCACGACCACTGGAACTGGGGCGATCCAAATTTTCGCAAACTAGTGCTCAACGCCATCGTTTGGATTTCCAAGGGTGACGTGCCCGTTCAGGGCGTAAACGGTCAACCTGTGTCGCTCGACGACCTCGAAGCCAATCAAGACTTTCAGCAGCCACAAAATTTCAACCGCGATCAGATTCGTCAGCGGTTGCATCTGCCAGCCGACAAGAAGTCGGCGGCTGCAGGCCCCGCCCCCAAAGCCCTCTTCAGCTCCAAAATCATCACGCCGAAGACCCCGGGTCACTCCGAAACGATCGATGTCGACATCAAGGGTTCCAAGGAATTGTTCTTGGTTGTCACCGATGGTGGTGATGGCTTTGGTTATGACTGGGCCGACTGGGCTGAACCGCGACTGGTCGGACCCGCAGGCGAAAAGAAGCTCACCGAACTCAAGTGGTCTTCCGCAACGGCGGAGTGGGGTAGTCCACAAGTGGACAAGAATGCCGATGGCAAGCCGCTGCGGATCAATGGCCAAGCCGTGCCCTACGGCATCGGCACCCATGCACACTCGGTCATTCGGTTTGAAGTGCCGGCCGGTTATGAACGATTCAAGGCTCGAGTGGGGCTCGACAACGGCGGCACGGATCAAAATGGCGGTGCGGGCGGCTCCGTTCAATTTCATCTCTTCAATCAAGCGCCGCGATTGGTGGCGACTGCACCTGGCGCTCCTGCGACAGCCGGTGCCCCTCAGCGTGATCCTGCGGAAGCGGTTGCCGGTCTCGATGTTGCTGAAGGTTTAGAGGCCACGTTGTTCGCCGCTGAACCCCAGGTCCTGAACCTCACCAACATGGACATCGACGCTCGTGGACGAGTGTGGGTTTGCGAAGTGGTGAACTATCGCGGTCACAACGGAAAACGCGCCGAAGGCGATCGCATCTTGATCCTGGAAGATACCGATCACGATGGCAAGGCGGATAAGACCACGGTTTTTTACCAAGGTCGCGATGTCGATTCGGCGATGGGAATCTGCGTCCTCGGTAACAAAGTCATCGTCTCCTGCTCGCCCAACATTCTCGTCTTCACCGACGAAAATGGCGATGACGTACCAGAAAAGAAAGAGGTGCTTTTCAGTCAAACGGGAACGCCGCAGCATGATCACTCGGCACACTCGTTCCTGTTTGGCCCGGATGGCAAATACTACTGGAACTTCGGTAACACGGGCGGCAAAGTTTGCGATGCCAAGGGTGAGCCGATCACCGATCTGGCGGGGAATAAAGTGGTCGATAACGGGAAGCCTTACTATGGTGGCATGCCGTTCCGCTGCAATGCCGATGGCTCCGGCTTTGAGGTGCTGGCGCACAACTTCCGCAACAACTATGAAACCACCGTCGACTCGTTTGGCACCTTGTGGCAGTCCGACAACGATGATGACGGCAACCGCGGCGTGCGCATCAATTACGTGATGGAGTTTGGTAATTACGGCTATCGCGACGAGCTGACGGGTGCTGGTTGGCAAGCACCGCGAACCAATCTGGAGAAAGAGATTCCGCATCGTCACTGGCACTTGAATGATCCGGGTGTCGTGCCGAATTTGCTGCAAACCGGCGCTGGTTCGCCGACGGGAATCACTGTCTACGAAGGTCGTCTGCTGCCCAAAGTATTTTGGGATCAAGTGATTCACTGCGATGCCGGTCCGAATGTCGTGCGTGCCTATCCCGTGAAGCCAGATGGAGCGGGTTATAAAGCCGAGATCATCGAGATTCTCAAAGGCACTCGCGACAATTGGTTCCGACCCGCAGATGTGTGTGTCGCGCCCGACGGCTCGCTGTTCGTCACCGACTGGTACGATCCGGGCGTTGGCGGTCACGCGCAAGGGGATAGTCAGCGAGGGCGATTGTTCCGAGTTGTTCCCAAGGGACAAACCAAGTACGAAGTGCCCAAGCACGATTTTCAAACGATTGAAGGTGCGATCACGGCGCTGCAAAGCCCGAACGCAGCCGTGCGATACTTGGCCTGGACCGCTCTGATGAAAGATGGAGCGAAGGCGATTCCGGCCTTGGAAAAGCTCGCTAAAGAATCGGATAACCCGCGACATCGGGCCCGCGCGATTTGGTTGCTCGGCAAAATGCCGGGACAAGCAGCCAAGTACGTGGCTCAGGCCGCTGCCGATAGCAACAGCGATCTGCGCTGCGTGTCGATCCGACTGGCTCGGCAAACCAAGGTTGATCTGGTGCCGCTGCTGAAGCAGTTGGTGAAAGATCCTTCTCCGCATGTTCGCCGCGAATGTGCCTTAGCCTTGCGTCACTCGACGGCTGCCGAAGCGCCCGGGCTCTGGGCCGAGTTGGCACTGGCTCATGACGGAGTTGATCGCTGGTATCTGGAAGCGCTGGGCATCGGTGCGGATCGCCAGTGGGACGCTTACTTGGATGCCTGGATGCAAAAAGTTGGTTCGAACTGGGACACGGCCGCCGGTCACGACGTGATCTGGCGTTCGCGTGCCGCTCGCACCCCCGAACTGATCGCCAAGATCATGAGCAACGAAAAGACCTCCGTGGGTGAACTGCCTCGCTACTTCCGGGCTCTTGATTTTCAAACCGGAGCGGCGAAGGATGATGCCTTAATCGCCCTGGCGTTTGAAGCACGCGGTGGCGACGCCGAGCGACAGAATATGATTTCCAGCGAGGCGCTGAAGCGCATTGGAGCGATTGATATCGCGAAGAATGCTAAGCATGCCGCCGCACTGGAGCAGATGTTGTCCAAGATCGTGGGCACTCCGTCGTTCGTGGAGATGGTTAACAAGTTCCAAGTTGCCAGTCGCTATCCCGAACTGCTGAAACTCGCCCAAGCTCGCCCTGACGATCAGCTCGGAGTCGACGCGATGCTGGTGCTCGTGCAGCGCGAGCAGGCCGAACTGCTGAAGCAAGGTCTGGGCAGCGCGGAACCCGTTGTCGCGGCCGCCACGGCTCGCGCCTTGGGCAATGTTGCTGACGGTCGCACCGCCAGTCTGCTACTGCCGATTGTGAATGACCCGCAGCGTGATTTGGAACTGCGTCGACAAGCCACACGTGGACTCGCCAGCACCAAGAACGGTGCGCAAGAGCTGCTGAAGTTGGCCGAGTCGAAGAAGCTGGATGAGGCGCTGGTGTCAGCGGCTTCGTTCCAATTGCATGCGGCACAGTGGCCAGAAGTGAAGGCCGCCGCCGTCAAGCTGTTCCCGTTGCCGCCGGCCAAGGATCGTGAACTGCCGGCGATTGGCGAACTCGTGAAGATGAAGGGCGATGTCACTCGCGGTACTCAGGTATTCGCCAAGACAGCGGACTGCGGGAAGTGCCACGTCGTCAACGGTCAAGGCAAGGAAGTGGGGCCGAATTTGTCGGAGATCGGTGGCAAGCTGAGCCGTCAGGCGTTCTTCGAATCGATTCTGTACCCCAGCGCCGGGATCGCTCATAGCTATGAGACCTACGTCGCCGTGCTAGCCGATGGCAACACGGTCACGGGGATCAAGACGAGTGAAACGCCGACGTCCGTGACACTCAAGACTGCCGATGCGATTCAGCGCGTGTTTGACAAGAAGGATGTGGAAGAGCTGAAGAAGCAAAACATCTCGTTGATGCCCGCTGATTTGCAAAAGACGATGACCACGCAAGACTTGGTCGACGTGGTGGAGTATCTCACGACGCTGAAGAAGTAGCAGCAGAAAAAAGCGTTTGTGAGCGACGAGTGGTGGCCGCCGAGCAAAGGCGGTCGCCGAGCAAAGGTGGTCACCGAGCAAAATCGGTCGCCAGATAAAGAGTCCGGTGAGGGGCTTTAAATAACCGTCACCGGCGGAGAAAAAACGCTGCGAGTGGCCGCTCGGGGACTCGAACCCCGACGCCTCGCGGCACAAGATCCTAAGTCTTGCGTGTCTGCCAATTCCACCAAGCGGCCAATTGCGTGCAGCGATTGGCGTTAGATCCTAATCCATGAGTGGCGGTTTGGCGATAGCCGAACACTCGATTCGGTCCCACGCCCCTAGTTTTCGGGTTCCTCCGCGGCGGTTATGGTAGGGGCAGGAATTTCATTTGGAACCAGCTTGAATTGAAACGTTATGCTGCAAATTCGTGTGGGAATCAATCTCGCCAATCTTCAAGTTCCGTTTGCCCGTGGGTTGCGGCTTGCCAAAGAACTCGGCGCCGAAGCGGTCGAAATCGATGCTCGCGGTGAACTTCGCCCCGAAACGCTCAGCCGCACCGGTGTCCGCCAGATTCGCAAACAGCTCGATGATCTCCAGCTCAAAGTATCCGCCGTCGACTTTCGCACTCGACGCGGCTATGACGTCACGGCTGATTTGGAGCGACGAGTGGAAGCGACCCAGATGGCGTTGCAACTGGCCTATGATCTGGGAGCTTCGGTTGTCATCAATCAGATCGGACAAATCCCGGCGGAGCCGCAAGGCCCGGCCTGGGACCTCCTGCTGCAGGTGCTCGCCGATTTGGGCCAGTATGGTCAAAAGGTCGGCGCACTGCTCGCCGCCGATACGGGTGCCGAGGATGGCGAACGACTGGCACAATTAATAGCGGCTCTTCCGATCGGTTCGCTGCTGGTCAATTTCAATCCGGGAAATCTTATCGCCAACGGACATTCGCCGCGCGAATCGATTCGCCGACTGGCGCCTCACGTCGCTCACCTGCACGCGAACGATGGCGTGCGTGACTTGGCGAAGGGGCGAGGAGTGGCCGTGCCGCTGGGCAGCGGTGTGGCGGAATTCCCGGAACTGCTGGCGGTCTTGGAAGAGCGTCATTATCGTGGCTACATCACGGTGCTGACCGAACCGCCACATAATTCCTTGGATGAGATCACCAGTGCCGTGCGATACCTGCGTGCTCTCTAGTCGCCGTTCACTGCTAGTTGTTTTTTTGACCGCCCGTTCACGAGACTTCGGCTTCCTCACCTCTCTTCCGTCCGTCACCTCCACCTCCACCGTTTGAATGAAGGACCCACAACCATGGCTCGCTCCACGAATCGTCGCATTTTTCTGCAACAATCCGCTGCCGCGTCCCTGGCAGCCTCGGGAATTCTACTCAGCCACCCTGCATCGGCTGGGGCACAAGAGGCAGCGGCGAGCGGCAAATCAGAGCTGCCGATTATCGACACGCACCAGCATCTGTGGGACTTGTCGAAATTCCGTTTGCCCTGGCTGGCCGACGCACCAGCACTTAAACAGAGCTACGTCACGAAGGATTACCTGGAAGCCGTCGCTGGACTCAACGTTGCTCACGCCGTGTACATGGAAGTTGACGTTACGCCCGAGCAGCAAGTGGAGGAAGCCGAGCATTTGATCGCTCTCTGCAAAGATCCCAAGAACCTCACGGTGGGAGCGGTGATTTCGGGACGACCGGCCAGCGAGCAGTTCAAAGCCTACATCAGTCGCTTTCGTGGCAGCTCCGTGATCAAGGGCGTGCGTCAAGTGCTACATGGTGGTAGCACGCCGGCTGGTACGTGCTTGTCGAAAGAATACATCACGGGAGTGCGGCTGCTAGGTGAGCTGGGGATGAGCTTCGATCTGTGCATGCGTCCGACCGAATTAGCGGATGGAGCGAAGCTGGCCGACGAATGTCCCGATACTCGTTTCATTGTCGACCACTGCGGAAATGCGGATCCCAAAGCGTTCACCGCGAGTAAGCAGCGTCCCGCTGATGAGAAACCGAGTCATGAAGTTGATCCCTGGAAACGAGATATCGAAGCACTTGCTAAGCGACCGAACGTGATCTGCAAGATCTCGGGAATTGTCGCGCGCGCTCGTCCGAAGGCTTGGAGTGCTGACGATCTGGCTCCGATTGTGAATCATTGCTTGGATGCGTTCGGGCCCAATCGAGTGATCTTTGGCAGTGACTGGCCGGTCTGCACACTAGTTGCTTCGCTGCGCGAATGGGTGGTCGCGCTGCGGTCCATCATCGCGTCTCGCCCTGTCGCCGAACAAAAGAAACTGCTCAGCGAAAACGCCCAGCGTTTCTATTCGCTGTCGAAATGACCCCGCCCCAAAAGATCCGTGGGCGCTCGGCCGATGAAGTCGCAACCCGCGGCTTCAGCTATAAAGCGGCGGCTGAACGTGAACCTGCAGCTGAACTCGCAAGAGTTCAGCCGATATCCACCGCGTACGTAGCGTCGTCTGAAGTCTGTAACCGTTCACCAGCACCATGTCCGCTTCGGGCCGGGGTTGCGGGCGGCGGAGGTGGTTTGACGGAGGTGCGGCGGCGGCGTGGGGGGGCGTTCGATGAGGGCTCGATGGGCGATCGGTCCGGCTCGGCGTTCGGAGCCGACGAGCGTTAGCTCGCGGTTCACGCAGCGGGGAATGAACTCGCGAGTCTCAACCGGACGCTAACGCGTTCCGGCTTCGCGTTCCGGCTCGGCGTTCGGAGCCGACGAGCGTTAGCTCGCGGTTCACGCAGCGGGGAATGACCTCGCGAGTCTCAACCGGACGCTAACGCGTTCCGGCTCTGCGTTTCGGCTCGGCGTTCGGAGCCGACGAGCGTTAGCTTTCGGTTCACGCAGCGGGGAATGAACTCGCGGATCTCAACCGGACGCTAACGCGTTCCGGCTCGGCGTTCCGGCTCGGCGTTCAGGCTCGGTATTTGGGACCTCCGTTCGGAGCCGACGAGCGTTAACTCGCGGTTCACGCAGCAGGGAATGATCTCGCGAGTCTCACC
>JBJSXJ010000304.1:0-7238 GCA_046086325.1 Planctomycetota bacterium
GAAGAGAGGAGGCCGTTGCAATTCGCTGCGAGACACCGCCCGCCGCAATCCCTGGCGGGAACTGGTGGTAAAACGAAGAAGGCCGACGTGGTGAGCGTCGGCTTTGTCTCTTCACCCTGGGGGACCGTGTGTTCGGGGCTAGGGATTTCAAGTTGCGGGAATGAGTTACGAATTCATTACTGCGGGGTTATGAACTGCGGCACCGGGTAAGGCTACGATGGGAGCGGCAGCACTCCATGACTGGCTGCGCACCATTGCCTTGCAAAATCAGGAAAAGCCGGGCCATGTGCCTTCGATTCCATGACGTCGATCGGGCCGTCGAGCCCGGCTTGGCTGAAATAGAGATCCTCTCCTCTCGTCTCACCAAAGGCCCCGCCTTAACCCCAAAACCGCCCATTCTCCCAGGGACGTTTTTCAGCACCACCTATGTCTCGCAAATGTTGACGTGGGCCTCACTCACTCACTCACTCACTCGCTAATCGACCACCGTTTGCTCTAGCTCCCCCTCGCGTTTTCCTCTACCATCTGCTCGAGCTTTGTTTTTTCCGGGAAAGGATTCCCATGCATCGTCGTACTGCTCTTGGATTGCTGTCGTTCGCGTGCCTCTCCGCTACCAGTGGGCCGCTGGTGGGCTGTAGTTCCAACAAACAATTCGCGCGCGTGATCAAACCGGGTGAAAAGGAGATGGTGGGCAGCCATCAAGCGGGACAGGAAACCTTCCGGCCCCTGATCGACGAAGCGATCGGCAAGTTGCTCGCTCGCCATCAAGGGGAATTCGAGGTGCAGGCGACGGCGGCCACCGATGGCGAACCGCTCCCAGGACCACGTCATGCCGTCTGCTTTGTCGGAGTGACCAATAAAAGCGCCGAAGAGATCGGTGATTTCAAAGAACAACTCTTTCACTGCATCGACGCTCGGTTGCAAGAATCACCCGAATTCGTGTCGCTCAACCGTCAATATGTGGAAGCGGGGCTGACCGAGTTGCGCATGCGGCCGGAGAGCCTCTTTCTGCCGGACCGCAGGCGCCAGTTCATCGAAGTGATGGAACGGCAGGGCCAGCCGATCGAATTCCTCATGTTTGCCACGATTACGTCGGGCACCACGCGCGAAAACAACGAATACCAGCGCGATTACCAGCTCGTCATCGACCTGGTCAATGTTCATACCGGTCAGTCGGATAAGCAAGTTGCCATGATCAGTAAGGCTTACCACAAGTCGCGGGTGAGTCGCTGGGCGGACAAGCACAATCCGTTTTAGGCTGCGATCCTCACCCCGTTCCACCGCGGCGCCATGATCGCTCACTCCTCGCTACATCAGCGCCCTCACCGCCCTGCTCGTGCACTCATAGCACCTCGTTCAGCACCGCTGCTACTGGTGGTAATCGCTCTGCTGCCGTTCGGTATCGCCAGCGGTGGTTGTCGAGTGTACGGGGAACGGATGCAGCAGGTACGACAACACTATTACCACAGTGATCTGGCCGCCGCAGATCGGCTGCTGCTGGAAACCCGGGAGCAGCAACCGGCCGACGCACCGCTCATCGATCTCGAACGTGCTCTCGTTCTATTGACGCAAGGCCGGGCGCGCGACGCGGAGCAGCTGCTACGTGGTGCCCGCGATGAATTCGACGAACGGCAAGCGAGCGATCCCGTCGCCACCACCAAATCCTGGCTCACCGACGATACCCAGCGCACCTATCGCGGCGATGATTATGAACTGGTTTTAATCCGCGCATTCCTGGCGCTGTCGAATCTGCTGCACGACGGAGGCGACGCCGAGGCCTATTCCTTACAGGTCTCAGCCGAACAGCAGCGCATCATCGAGGCGGCCATAGAGGCGGATGGAAAAAACCCGAAGGCGGCCTATCAGCAAGTCGCCATCGGCCCGTTCCTGCGCGGTATGCTGCGCGAGCAAACGCATCTGCATTACGACGATGCCGCCCGTTCGTACCAGCAAGTGGTCCACTGGCAGCCTGATTTTTTAGCCGGCAAGACGGATCTGCAACGAGCTCAGTTTGGCACCCACTCCGCGCCCGCACACGGCGTGCTGTACGTCTTCGCGCTGGTGGGGCGTGGCCCGCTGAAACAGGAAGCGGTGGAGCAGCCGACGAGTGCCGCGCTGCTGGTCGCGGATCGGATCGTGAGTGCCATCGGGAGCCAGACGTTGCCGCCGACCATCGCTCCCATCAAAGTGCCGCGCATGGTTGCTGGCAGCCAAACAATCCCCGCTCTGGCGGTCGAGGTCGCGGGACAACCGCCGCAGCGCACGGAAACGATCACCGACATCAATCGCATGGCGGTGCTGCAAGCACAAGCGATCCATGATCAAACGGTCGGCCGAGCGGTCGCTCGTCGAGTGCTCAAAAAGAGCCTGCTTTACGGTGCCAAAGAAGTAGCCGATGTCTCGAAAAACTCATTCGTCTCGCTCGGTATCGACTTAGCCGGAGTGGCGTATGAGGCGACCGAGCACGCGGACACGCGCTGCTGGAGCCTGCTGCCCGCCAGCATCCAGGTCGCGCGCATCGAACTGCCCGTGGGTCGCCATCAAGTCACCTTGCGCGCTCTGCGAAACTCCGGTCGCTCTCCCGCCGCACTGCAAACCCAGACCGTCGAAATCCTCGACGCCCGCAATCGCTACGTACTCGTGAACCTGCCCGACGATCGCGTGATCGGCACGCCGATCGTGAGTCGTTAAGGACGAGCAGAGTGATTCAAAAGTCACGGGCACGTTTTTGTCTGGCAGGCTTTCATGGGGGGTGGCGCAGACCACCGGTCCCGTGAAATCGGAAATCAGAAGTCCGAAATCAGACAAAAGCCGGATGAGCCCTAATGCCTGCTGCCGGTGATAGAAGTGGAAATCAGCCGTCGCGGCGTTTCTTACCCTGCGGCTTCTTCGCCGCATTCTTCTTCGACTCGGCCTTTCCCGTGGCTTTATGCTTCGCCGCCTTGGCCTGCAACTCAACCTGCTGTAGTTCGTCGAGCGACTGGGCGAAGTGCTCATCGACCGGCTGCGGCATTGCATCCTGCTGTTTTTTGAAAACGGCAAACTCGGCCTCCGCCTTCGCTTGAGCGGCCTCGTGCGAGATCTTCCCAGCATGTGTCAGAATCTCGCGGTCGGAGAGCTTTAAGAAGTCGTCTAGCTTACTGCTCCAGTCCATCATCGACATCGGCTTGCGGTTGAGCGCCTGTAGCTCGGCGAATTCTAGATACGCAGTTACGATGCGGTTGAGCGCTTCGATTTCGTCCGGCTTCAGATAGTTCTTGGCAATCAATACGTCGGTCTTACGGGGACGAGCACCATCCCAGGTTGTCAGCCCCATGTTCTGCTGCGCTGCATCAGCCCGCAAATGAATCACTTCCGCGGCAGTATGCCCGTGTGCCGCCCAGTGCATCTTGTTCTGGACGGTCTTGAAAAACAGCACCGAACTCTCAACCTTCGGATCGTAGTCGATACTGGTGGCGTAAATATCGAGCACCTTCCGCCAGAACACCCGCTCGCTGGAGCGAATGTCACGGATGCGGGCCAGCAGTTCCTCGAAGTAGGTGCCGCCTCCGGCCCGCTTGAGCCGGGCATCATCCAGCGCAAACCCCTTGATCAGGTATTCACGTAGCCGCTCCGTCGCCCAGATGCGAAACTGCGTGCCGCGATGCGATCGGACGCGGTAGCCGACAGCCAATATCGCATCCAGGTTGTAATGGTCCACCGTGCGGGAAACCTCGCGTTTTCCCTCGGTTTGAACTGTCAAGTATTTCTTGACAGTTGCCTCTGGACTGAGCTCCCGTTCTTCGTAAATCGCCAGCAGGTGCTGACTTACGTTTTGCTTCGTCGTTTGAAACAGATCCGCTATACCCTTTTGGGAGAGCCAGACGGTCTCATCGGCCATCCGCACGTCAATCCGGCTCTGCCCATCCTCCGTCTGGTACAGGAAGAATTCGCCGGAATCATAAGGGGCTGGTATCGGAAGGCTCGTGTCGTTCATCTGTATTCCTCTCCGCCATCGTCACGAACCATTCATCTATGTTCGTGATTTCAAGCTGTGAGTTCGTAGTTAAACACTCCATTCGTATTAGTATACAGATTAACACTCACGGCGGCTAGCACCGAGCAAATATAAAACGCACTCCTGCCTGCTGCTGATGGGGCCATCCGGGTTTCCTAGGGGTTGACCGCCGGTGAGGCCGTCGGATTTTGGGAGGCCTCGCTGAGGAGAGGGAGAGCCAACACACGGAGCTCCCGGATAGAGCCGCTCATGACGGCTCTACTACGAACATTACGACCCACGCTACGGCCCGCACTACGGCCCGCACTACGGCCCACAACTACGGCCCACAACTACGGCCCGCGCTGCTGCTGTGCCGTCTTGCGAAAATAATCCTGCATCTCGCGAATGCGATCCAAGTCGAGTCCCTCCGGCTTGTGCTCGAAGAACCAATCCAGCTCGCGAATCGCCACCTCATGCCGACCCGTTTCAAACTTGAGCATGGCACGCACGCCCCGATCTTCGGCGCTATCGGGGGCCAGCGTCACCAGCAGCTCCAGATAGCCAATCATGCGCGCTCGATCCTTGGCGGACTGCGCCAGTGAGATGAGATTGCGGAGCATGCGCTGCAAGATCTGCCGCTTCGTAAGCGGATGCAGATGATCGTCGCGCAGCGCACCATCGGTGGCGTCCAGCACTTTCTTGGCCGCCTGTTCTTTGGTGAGTGGTGTGGCGCCGTCGTACACATCCAGTAGCTGCTCACCACCATCCCGACCAACATGCTTCACGCAAAAATGACCCGGCAAACCCACTCCCTGGATCACCAGATCCAGGCGTCGACCAAGCTCCATGTAGAGCACGCAGAGCGTGATGGGAATTCCTTCGCGATCATCCATCACGCGGCTGAGGTAACTGTTGTCGCGGTGGTAGTAATCCGTGCGACTGCCATGAAATCCATTTTCGGTGAAGAGGTATTTTTTGAGGGCGGCGAGGCGTGCCGCTTCATCCGCTCCCGCCTCCAACGACGCCTTGATTTCCGTCGCCATCCGCTCGATCGTACGCAGGTACGCGTCGATATCCAGCTCCTCGTCATCCAGACGCGCGATCAAGAGTGCAGCGCGTGCCAAGTCGATTTCATCATCCGCCTTCTTCGACTCGGCTTGCAGCGCTTCCACCACCGAGGCGATGTGGAGGTCTCGGGCCATGAGCCGCAGTTCGGCCGCTCGTTTTTCCAGCTCGTCCGCTCGCTGCGCCAGTGTCGCGGAACCTCCGAGTGTGGTGCTTTGAAGCTGCTCTGGCTGTAGACGCGCGAGCGCTGGTAAGTCGTCGATCCCGCGCCGCGCCTGCGCGGCAGCTTCAGCCGACAAACGCCGACTGGTAACCTGAGCCCCAACTTCAAACTGCTTGAACTCGGCCTGCGTATCGCGGAACTTCGCCAGTCCCACCGATCCCTTCGTCAGCGCTTCATCCGTCGATTCAAATAACAACACGTCATTCACAAAACATTGAATGCGTTTCTCCTCCACGCGCACTTTCAATCGATTCCAATCGCCGGGACGGTAGTGCGGCGAGGGGCGTTCAAAAAGCACCTGCCAATCGTAAACATCGGGGCCGCTAAAGCGAGTCAGTCGCAGCTTGCCCGCCGTGGGATAGAAGCCGTAATGTCGGTCGGCGCCATCGGCATGAAACGCCAGCCCCGCCGCTCCCGCTTCTTCCTCTAACTTCACCGTCACCGCCACTTCGTACGGCAGAGCGGGCGGGGGACGACGCGACAAACAGAGCGACCGACCACCAAACCCCTGCCCCGTGCCGCTCACCAGCAGACGTCCCGAGCGCTGCTGCCACCGAGCTCCAAACAGCGGCGTCCATTCCTGCGGATCGAGCGTGCCGATGGTGAGCCAACGACTGAGCGGAATGGGATTGGGCTTTTCCAGCAGCGGCTTGAGCGAATTCACTTCCATCGCAAAGCCCAGGTTTTGCGTGACCAGGGACTTCATCGTGACGATCCCCAGAACATTGCCTTTCAAATCCAGGACCGGTCCGCCACTATTGCCCGGCTCAATCGGAATCGCCAACTGAATCATCCGCCGACCATCCACCTCCCGCGTCCCCGACACCACGCCACTCACCACACTATGTTTGAGCCCATGGGGATTACCGAGTGCGATGACGGGTGTGCCATCGGGTACCTGGGAACTATCGCCCAGCGGGAGTGGCTCCAGCGGCTTATCAGCCGGCGGCTTGATTTTCACAATGGCCAAGTCGAGGTGCCGATCGGAAGCATGCACCGACTCCACCTCATGCTGACTTCCATCGGCGAGCTGTACTTGCAACGGCCGAGCCTCACCCAGCACATGCATGTTGGTGGCGATGAGTCCCTCGCGGGAGATGATAAAGCCGGTACCGATCCCCTGCCGCTGTCCCTCGCGGCCCGTAAAACTAATGACGACCACCGAGGAGCGGGTGCGCTGCGTCAGCTCTGTCACCTCGTCGCCCCGCGCTTCACAGCAGCCGCTGTCCCCGAACGACGCCAGCAGCAAAAAACCCGCCAGCAGCCGCGCCGCAGCCCGCCGCAGCACTCGCCCCACCTCGAACCGGTAGCGGTCAACGCCCGGCACACGAGGCGCTGGAGTGATCGCAGCCGAGTCTTGGGCAGCCGAGTCTAGGGCAGCCGAGTCTTGGGCAGCCGAGTAGGAAGAGGGAGTAAGCGTCTTCATGGATTTATTGGCAACAGAGTTATTCACGGTAATTTGATTCCTTCCTTCGCGTAGCATAAGGTCTGGATCGACGAGAGAAAACCATTTCCGGTTGGTGTTTCCGATTGCCACGCCCGCCCTTCGTACCCTCCGCGTCTCCGTGCGCAACGCTCCTCTCTGACCTCCGCGTCTCCGTGCGCAACTCTCCCCGGTCCTACTTGTTGACACGCCATTCATCTGGCACAATTCCGCCTCAAAGGAGACCTCCATGAGCAGTTCTAAGAAGATTCGTGTCGCCATCATCGGACTCGGGTTTGGCAGCGAGTTCATTCCGATTTACCAGCGTCATCCGCAGGCAGAAATGTATGCCATCTGCCAACGCAACAAAGAACGACTCGACCAGATCGGCGATGCGTTCAAAGTACCGATGCGGTACACCGAGTACGCTGATGTGCTCAAAGATCCCAACGTGGATTTCGTACACATCAACTCCCCGATTCCCGATCATGGACCGATGTCAATCGCGGCACTCAAGGCTGGCAAGCATGTCATGTGCACCGTGCCGA
>JBJSXJ010000305.1:0-7996 GCA_046086325.1 Planctomycetota bacterium
CGCGGCGCCGTGACTCACGCCGAACTGGTTGAAATTCTCGCGCCGAGTGGGCAGAGGATTGAGTGTGTTGGTTTCTTGCCAGAGCTGGCCAATCGCAATTCGCATGAAACTGGCCCGAAGACACTAGGGAGTGTTGATGACGGTAGGAATTCCGTGGGCCGGCAACTCGAAGGCGGCAGCTGTCCCGTCCGAGACGACCGTCACCGGAATTTCCCGCTGTGCGGCGAGGTTGAGGTCAGCGGCTAGTGCGCTTTCGGTTACTGGCTTGTGCACATCCGCATGCGCTGCAACCAGGTCCTGCTCATCGCCGTCACCATCCTCGTCATCGTGACTATGGAGCTCACTCAACATGCGATCGGCGAAGTCGGGATCGAGCACGGCGGTGCCGCTGGCGAAGGCTTCGAGCAGCGGTTGTGCTTCCGCGAAGCTTATTAGCCGATCCTGGCGTCGATCCCACAACTTCAACCGGAAGCAGGCCCAAATATCGCCCGGCAGTAACGTCGTAATACCGGGCGACTGCAGCAAAGGCAGTGCGGCCATCGCTTCTGGCAAGCGATAGAACGGAATGCGGGCATTCAGATGGTGGACATGATGGTAGCCGATGTTGCCGGTGAACCAGTGCATCCACGGACTCATCACGATGTAGCTCGAGGCGTTGAGTGCCGCGTCTACGTAACTCCACTGACTTCGATCGCGGATCTTCACCGTGGGATAGTTGTGCTGAGCGTAGAAGAGATAGGCACCCAGAGTCGCCGCAATCGCGGTGGGCAGCACGACGGCCAGCAGCGCGATGTCCGGACTGATGGTTGCAAGGTAAGCGACCAAGCCGAGATGCACGATGAGCGACAAGAGAGCATCAAAGTGTCGGAGGGGGTTGAGTAAAAACGGGCGCAGGCACATGCCGTACATGAAGATGGTGAAGTAGCCAGCACCGATGGTGGCCGGATGTCGTGACGCCGCATACGCAAACCGCTGCCAACGGCTAGCCTGCGCATACGCTTCGGTGGTCATCACCGGATACGAACCAATACTCGCTCCAAACATTTTCGAGTTGTTGCGATGATGGTGATCGTGCGAGCGTTTCCAGATGCTGGGTGGGTTGAGTGCCAGGAGTCCGTAGAGCCACATCATGGCGGTGGCCAGCGGCGAGCGGGCGAGAATCGAACCGTGCTGGAAGTCGTGGTAGAGGATGAAGATCCTGACCAGCACCAAACCCGCCACGACGCTCGACGCGATACGCAGGGGAAGCGCCCAGGTGGTGGCGGTTACGGCGATCAATGCGGCGAAGACAACGAGTGTCGAGCCGAAGTGCCACCAACTGCGCCAACGCTGCTCGTGAGCGAATTGCTTGCTGGCTAGTAACAATTCCTTGGCTTCCGAAGTCAAGTGGTTGCCAGGGCTAGGGCGGCTACTCAAGGGAATATCCTTTGCGATGTTTGGTCGCATGATTGTCGGTCGAGGGCACCCGCGGGGCCGGAGAAAACCGCCAGCCATCGATCGGGAACCCAAACGATAGCTCAACAGCATAGCCGCTCGATTCCCCCTTCGCTATCGTCGGCAATGGCCAGTGGCGATAAAAAAACGCGTCCGGCAACCGATTTTGTGGGAACCGCTTGGCGGGTGATTCTCGCCCGCATTTACTCGGGCTCATGACGAATTCGCCCCGCTCCGAGTATGATCAGGAGACATCAGGAGCTCTTGATCATGCCTTCCCCGCGCCGATTGCCCGTATTGTCGCTCAGTTTCGGCTGGTTCCTTTCCGTCTTTCTGCTGTCGGTCCTGGCCCCATCCGAGGCGCGGAGCGCGGAGATTGATTTCAGCCGCCAGGTCCGGCCCATTCTCGCGCAGTATTGCTTCAAATGTCATGGACCGGACGATTTACAGCGTCAGGCCGGCTTGCGACTCGATCAACGCGAAGCGGCGGTTGCCCCGGCTGAATCGGGGGCTCGAGCGATTGTGCCGGGTCAAGCGGCTGCCAGCGAACTGCTGCGCCGTATCGACTCGACCGACGACGACCAAATAATGCCGCCGCCCGCCACGAAGAAGAAACTGACCAACGAGGAACGGGCAATTCTGCGGCAATGGGTCGCCGAGGGTGCTCGTTACCAGCCGCACTGGTCGTTTTCGCCACCCCAACAGGCCGCTCCGCCCGTCGTTCAGCAGCGTCCTTGGCCGCTAGTCCCATTTGACCCCTACGTGCTGGCAAAACTGGAACAGCGACAGTGGTCGCCAAACCCCGTCGCAGACCGCTACACGCTCGCCCGCCGCCTCTCCCTCGACCTGCTCGGGCTGCCACCCACCCCCGCAGCAGCCGATGATTTTGTCGCGGATCAGGAGCCGGATGCCTATGAGCGGCTGGTCGATCGCTTGCTGGCATCACCCAGCTATGGTGAACGCTGGGCTCGTCGCTGGCTCGACCTCGCTCGCTACGCCGACACCAACGGGTACGAAAAGGATCGCCCCCGCTCCATCTGGCCCTATCGCGACTGGGTCATTCAGGCACTCAACGCCGATCTGCCGTTTGATCAGTTTTCCATCGAGCAGCTTGCTGGGGATATGCTGCCAGGTGCCAGTGAAGCGCAGCGGATCGCGACCGGGTTCCACCGCAACACGATGATGAATGAGGAAGGTGGCGTCGATCCACTCGAATTCCGTTTCCACGCGATGACGGATCGAGTGAGTACGACGGGCACGATCTGGCTCGGCTTGACGCTCGGCTGCGCTCATTGTCACACGCACAAATTTGATCCGATCCCGCATGCGGAATACTACGGTTTGTTCGCGATGCTGAATAACGCGGACGAACCGGAACTGGAAGTGCGACGCCCCGATTTACTCGAGCGACGGCGGCAACTCACGCCAGAAATCGAGCGGCTGGAGGCGGAACTGCCGAGTCAATTTCCGCCGGCTGGTGAGTGGCGTTGGTCGAACGTGAAGGTGGTGAAAGCGACGGCGGCGAGTGGAGCGACGTTACAGCCGCAAGAGGATGGTTCGTATCTCGTCACGGGCCCTGCAGCAGACGTAGACACCTACACCATCGAATTGGAAACGGAGCTGCCCGAGATCGCGGCGCTGCGACTCGAAACGCTCACCCACGCCTCACTCGGCAAGAACGGCCCCGGGCGCACCGCGCACGGCAATTTTGTGCTGACCGAACTCGAACTGCGAGTGGCTCCCGGCACGGCGAAAGCTGAGAACATGCCGGAATCGGCTCCGAAACAAGCACCGCAGCCCGTCAAGATTGCGACCGCGAAGGCGGATATCGAACAGGATATGTTTCCGGTTGCACATGCGTTTGACGGGAATGCCAAGACCGGCTGGGCGATCCACAACACCGCTCAGCCTTTGAATCAAAATCGAGCGGCGACGTTTACGTTTGAGCAGCCGACGAGTATCGCTGGTCCCACGCGCTGGACGGTTGTCATCAAGCAGGATTTTGGCAGTCAGCACACCATTGGTCGTTTTCGCTTGCAGTTCGGCCAGATGAACAAAGATGGTCGCCCACTGGCAGAACGTCGGCAAGAACATCTGCAAAGGCAGTTCAGTCAGTGGACCGAACAGCAAGCGGCGCGAGCAGTGAAATGGCAAACGCTGCGCCCCACGACTGCTCGCAGCAACTTGCCGCTGCTCACCATCCTGCCAGATGATTCGATTCTGGCCAGCGGCGATCAATCGAAGAGCGATCGTTATGACTTGACCTTTGCCGATGTGCCGCGCGGAATCACCGCGATTCGAGTTACTGCGTTGCCTGATGAGCGATTACCAAAGTACGGACCGGGCCGAGTCTTTTACGAAGGGCCGATGGGTGATTTTTTCTTGAGCGATATTCGGTTGTCGGCGGGTCCGCGATCAACTGCGGCCGACGGTGCGGCGGCGGAACTCACCGTCTTCCCATTCGCCAAGGCGACGCAAAGTTTTGCCAGCGGCGGCAACACGGCAGCGGCCGCGATTGATGACAACAAACAGACGGGCTGGTCGATTAATGGTGGGCAAGGGAAATCGCACACGGCGGTCTTTACGCTGCGTGAGCCGCTGACGGAAACCGGCACGCTGGCACTCAGCCTGCTCTTTGAACGCTTCTATGCGGCGGGCCTGGGGCGCCTGCGAATTGATGTCACGACGGATGCACGTGCGGAGGCGACCAGTTTGTCGCCGGAGGTGGAGCGAGCTTTAGCACTGCCGGCAGCGGAGCGGACGAAAGAGGACGAGGCGCTGCTGCTGAAAGCCTTTGTGGCGGTAGCCCCCGAACTCGCACCCGCTCGTCAACGCATCGAACAATTGCGGAGCCAGTTGCCTGCCTTCCCGACGACGCTGGTCCTGCAGGAGCGGCCGCCCGAGAATCCTCGGCCAACGTTCCGTCATCATCGGGGAGAGTTTCTGCAGCCGAAGGAGCGTATTGAACCCCGTGGCCTGTCGATTCTGCCACCACTACCCAGCGACTCGGCACCCAATCGACTCACGTTTGCGCAGTGGCTGGTCGCTGCCAACAATCCGCTGGTTGGGCGTGTGACGATGAATCGACGCTGGGCCGCTCTGTTTGGTCGCGGCTTGGTACGGACGACCGAGGATTTCGGCTATCAGGGAGAATCACCGACGAACCAGGAACTACTGGACTGGTTAGCGGTCGAACTCACGCGGCAGAATTGGTCGCTGAAACGCATGGATCGCCTGATCGTGACGAGTGCGACCTATCGGCAGTCATCACGAGTGACGCCAGAGCGATTCGCTCAAGATCCGCAAAACGAATTGCTGAGTCGTGGAGCGCGCGCGCGATTGGAAGCGGAGTTGATTCGTGACTCGCTGCTGCAGATGAGCGGCCTGCTGACACAGCGGCTGGGTGGTGCGAGCGTCTTTCCACCGCAACCGGCGAATGTCACGACGGAAGGTGCTTATGGGCAATTATCGTGGCAGACCAGTAGCGGTGGTGATCGCTATCGCCGTGGTCTGTACACATTCGCCAAGCGCACGGCGCCCTATGCGATGTTCACCACGTTTGACGCTCCGAGTGGCGAAGCCTGTGTGGCTCGGCGAGAATCGTCGAACACACCGCTTCAAGCACTCACCTTGATGAATGACGTGGTATTCCTCGAGACCGCGCAGGCGCTGGGAGCGGACGTGCTGCGCGAGCCGCTGGATGATACGGCCCGGGCGATCAGTTTGTTCCGCCGCTGTGTCACTCGACCGCCCACCGCCGAGGAGCTGCAATTGGTGTTACGCTTCCAGGAGCAGCAGCGGCAGCGATTTGCTTCGGGGCAGCTCGACCCGGCGCCGCTGGCCGGTGCTGGAGCGGGAACTGGAGCGGGAACTGGAGCGGGCGATGTTGCCGTGCGTGCAGCCTGGATCGCAACCGCTCGCGCGATCCTGAACTTAGATGAAACGATTACGAAGAACTGACGCCACCCTTTCTCCCGTTCACAACGAACTCTGGAATGCTGCTGCTGGATCGCTGATTCATGGTCAACACGCTCTATCTGCCGGAACTGCGCGAGTACCTGTTGGAGGACAACACGGCCGAGCTGCGCGAGTTTTGTACGGCGCTGCATCCCGCGCGTGTGGCAGAGTTCATGGAAGGGTTGACGGCGGACGAAGCTTGGCGAGTTCTGCGCTATGCCGATCCGCTACTGCGGGAACAGATCTTCACGTACTTCGATCATGAACGACAGGTCGAGATCTTTCAGAATCAATCGCGTGATGAGATCGCAAGCCTCATCGCCGACCTCTCGGCAGACGATCGAGTCGATTTGTTACATGATGTCGATCCGCAGGTGGTGGATGAGTTGATGCCGATGTTGACGCCCGAAGTCCGGCGCAACATTTTGCGGCTGCGTTCCTATCCGGAAAGTACCGCCGGCGCGATGATGACCACGGAGTATGCGCGGTTGAGCAAGTCGCTGTCGGTGCGCGACGCACTCGTGCAGCTCAGCCCGCAAGCCGAACATCTGGAGACGATTTACTACATCTATGTAGTTGATGATGAGGGGCATTTGCGCGGAGCGGTCTCGGCGCGGCAACTGGTCTCGGCGATCGGTCGGCCCGAGGTACGACTGGGTGATCTGGTCGAAACAGAACTCATCACCGCCAATGTGAATGAAGATCAAGAAGAAGTTGCCAGCAAAGTGGCTCGGTATGACTTGCTGGCGATTCCCGTGGTTGATGACAACATGCGCATGCTGGGGATCATCACCCATGACGACGTGATCGACGTGATGCGGAAAGAGGCGGTGGAAGATGTGCAGATGATGGCCGGTGTCGCACCGCTCGATGAGACCTACTTGCGCACGTCGCTGCTCACGTTGAGCTGGAAGCGCGGCATGTGGCTGGTGGTACTGTTCTTCACCGCCATGTTTACCGCCTCGGCGCTGAAGTGGTACGAGCAGCGATTAGAGCAGTGGTCGTGGCTCATCATGTTCATCCCGCTGGTGATGAGTAGTGGGGGGAATTCGGGGAATCAGTCTGCGACGCTGATTATTGCGGCCTTGTCGACGAACGACGTGCGGTTAGAGGACTGGTTTCGGGTGATCCGGCGGGAGCTGATCGTGGGGCTGCTGCTGGGCCTGTTCTTATCCGTCTGCGGGTTCATCGTCGCCTTCATCCTGACGGCTCAGGAGCCGGAAGTGCATGGCCAGGTGCGCAGCATGCTCGTCATCCCGCTCACCTTGGTCATGGTGGTCACCGCCGGTTCGGTGCTGGGATCGTTGCTGCCGATGTTATTCAAGCGACTGGGGTTAGACCCGGCCCTCATGAGCAACCCGTTTGTGGCGGGTTTGAGCGACATTTTGGCGATCATTATTTACATGACGGTCGCTCGAATCCTGCTGGTTTAGGGGAACCGCCCTGGAAGCCAGCGAGCGGGATGGCTAGGATAGTTGAGTCAGTTTTGTCAGGCCGATTTGCCGCCAGAAACTCACAGGACAGGAAACTTCTAATCATGCCGGTCATTAAATTCGTCAAAGAGAAGAAGGAAATCGAAGTTCCAGCCGGTTCCTATTTGCGTGCTGAGGCGGTGAAGGCCGGAATCAATCTGAACTGCGGCGTCAATGGTATCGGAGCCGGCGTCAACAAGGTGATCAACTGCAGCAACCTGTCGATGGGGTTGAGCGGCGGCACATGCGGCACCTGTCGAGTGCTCATCAAGAAGGGGATGGAGAATACCAACCCGATGACGCTACGAGAAAAAATTCGCTTCAAAGTACCACTCCCCGATCCCGTCCCTGTCTGCCTCGCCTTCATCGGTCACGAAGATACGATGCGCTTGGCCTGTATGACTCAGGTGAATGGGGATATTGAAGTGGAGAGCAACCCGGAAGTGGATTTGTTCGGCGAGAATTTCTTCAGCTAGTGGCTCATCCGCATCGCCACTGAGGAACCTCGTTGTGAAACAAGTCATCGCGATCGTGCGCCCATTCCTCGCTGAAAAAGTGCTCGAGAATCTCAAGCGAGCTCCCCTGGAAGCGCTCTGTGTCCAGGAGGTGAAAGGCTTTGGGCGGCAGAAGAGCTATCTGAATGAGTACTCGGAAGGCGAGTACTCACAGGCTTATCTGCCGAAGGTGGAGATATCGCTCTGGGTAGAAGACGCTCGAGTGGATGAAATCGTACGGCGGATCGTGGAAGTGGCCCGCTCGGGCCGCATGGGCGACGGCAAGATCTTCGTCGTACCCGTCGCACGTCACACGAGCACGATCGACATCGCGACACATCGCTGACGGTGAAGCGTTTTTTTCTGGCCGTAGCGTGCGTTGTGGTAGCGGCCAGGGCGTGAGTTGTGGTAGCGGCCAAGGGCGCTATTTTTTATAGCGGTCAGGGCGTGAGCCCTCCGGCAGCGTTCGAGAGCGGCCGGCGCTCAGGCACTCGGCGGAGATGGAGAACTTAGCGAGCTTCAGGCCGGACGGCTTACGCCGGTACCGCTACTTTTAAACCGGCCGTGTTTTTTTTGATGGGGTGATGTTTCGGCGCGGCGGACTGGAAGTCCGCCGTACAACGGACTTCCAGTCCGTTG
>JBJSXJ010000306.1:0-34067 GCA_046086325.1 Planctomycetota bacterium
TTGCCGTGGATTCTGCCCTCGTGATTGGGTGGCATGCGCGGCATGCGAATGGGCGTCGAACCGGGGGGAACGACGCCTCCACAGAATCGAACATTCTTTTCGGGAAAGACCCCTGCGATGCGTCGGCAGTTGAAAAGTCGAATCGGCATGGCACTTGTTCTTCTGACTGCCCTCACCGGCTGTCATCCGATCCAGCCCAAGTATTTGCGCGAGACAGGTGACTTGTCGCATTACCTGGACAAGGTCACTGACCTGGAACATCCGGATGTCGACACGGAGCGATTGGCAGAAGTCGATCAAGCCGAGACTCCTTATACGGTGAGCAGTCCCGAGTTTCGGGAGATTTGGGAGATTGGACTGGAGGAGTGCATTCATATCGCCATGCAGAACAGCAAGGTGATTCGCAATGCCGGTTCCATTCAGGCCAATTTTGGTTTCTCGGATGCGTTGATTGAGCGGACGGCGCAGTTGCCGACCGCCTACGATCCGGCACTCGTGGAAACCACTCCGGGTCAAGGTTCGCGATATGGTGGTTCGCTGCGTGGCGGCGGTTCCAGCACGAACTTCTTCGGCTCAGGTTTGCAGCCCAACGGCGTCGGACTCACCAACACCGTCCGCTCGACATCCGTCGGTGGTGTGGAAGATGCGCTGGCCGAGTTTGATGCTCAGTTTTACAGTGGGTTCAACTTCCAGAACACTAATCGCGCATCGAACTTCCTCGGGGCGGGTGCTTTGCAGCAGCAAGTGACGGAACAGCAGAACGGTACTTTTGAAACCGCAATCGCTAAGAAAACCGCTTCGGGTGCTTACTTCCGCTTATCGAGCAAGACGGATTCCAACGTCAGCAACCAAGGCTTAGCGAAGAGTTCGCCGACCGGGCTGGGGCGAACGGTCGCCGGTGCCTGGACGCAAGTGCTGGAAGCCGAAATGCGTTTCCCCTTAATGCGTGGTCGCGGCGAGCAGATCAATCGCTTACCAATCGTGCTGGCTCGCATTAACACCGACATCAGCTTAGCCGACTTCGAGTCGGGTGTACGCAACATGCTGATGGATGTGGAGAACGCTTACTGGGATCTCTATTACTCGTACCGCAACCTGGAAGCGGCCAAGATCGGTCGGGACAGTGCTCAGGCAACCTGGAAAAACGTCTACGAAAAGAAGAAATTCGGAGCTCTCGCAGACCAGGATGAAGCCCAAGCGAAGGGACAGTATTTCCAATTCCGCGGAGCGGTCGAAACAGCTCTCAAGGATCTTTACAACACCGAGAACCGGTTGCGATGGCTCATGGGCCTCGCCGCTACCGATGGTCGCTTGATTCGTCCCAAGGATGAACCAACGACAGCTCGAGTGGAATTTGAGTGGGCGGCAATTCATGGTGAGGCACTCTTCCGCAGCACGGAATTGCGGCAGCAGAAGTGGCGTTTGAAGCAGCGTGAACTCGAAATGCTCTCCGCTCGCAACACCCTGCTCCCGATCCTCACCGCCTCGACAGGTTATCGTCAGGTGGGTGTGGGTGACCGCTTGATCAATGCAGATCGCAATGGCATCGACTTCGTCAACGCGAATAACGCTGCTACCGCCGCCAACGGCTCCACAGCCTTCGATGAACTCACCGGCGGAAAATATGGTGAAGCGTTCGTGGTGCTCGATTTCCTGCCTCCGCAGTTCGGTGCTCGTCGCGAACTCTCCGCAGTTCGCAACGCGGAACTGGCGATTGCCCGAGCGAAGGCGCACCTGGAAGAAATGGAACTCAACCTGTCCCATTTGATGACGAGTGCCGTGCGTGACTTGGATGCCAACTACTCACTCGCGCAGACCAACTTCAACTGGTGGGCTTCCACGCAGAAAGAAGTGGAAGCGTTCGAGGCCCTCTATCAAGGCGGTAAATCGACTCTTGATCTGGTCCTGGAAGCTCAGCGTAAACGTGCTCAGGCCCAGGTGCAGTATTACCGGTCACTCACCGACTACAACAAATCCTTGTCCATGGTGCACTACCGCAAGGGCTCGCTGCTGGAACACAACAATGTGTTCATGGCGGAAGGACCCTGGCCGCAGAAAGCCTACTGGGATGCGATCGACAAAGCTCGCCAGCGTGATGCTGGTCGGTATGTCGACTACGGCTGGACTCGACCGGGTGTCGTGAGTCGGGGAGCGATTGAGCAGCACAACGGTCAGTCGGAAGAGGGAGCTCGCGATCCGAATGATCCGCTGCCCACTCCCAAACCTGCTCCCGAGGAATCTTCGGACGATCCTGCCGACGCTCCCCAGAACGGCCCGGTAACACTCAACATCACCCCAGCTGCTAAACCGCTCGCCGCTCTGCCCCGCACCTTACAAATGCTGTCGGGGGAACGAGCTGCAGTTGCCGAACGAGCAGCGGTTTCGGAACGAGCAGCGGTTTCGGAACGGGCAGCTACTGCCGAACGCGTGCAGGCGGTGACCTATGAGCAGGCGGAGCGGGAAGTGGAGCCGTCGGGCGGTTCGTCGCGAGTGCCACCGCCGGTGGTCATTGATCCGGAATATCAGACGCCGGGCACGAGCAGTCGGTCGGTCGACCGTCCTGCGAATCGGCCCGCCAATCGCCCGGCCGTCTCGGGGGACAGTCGCACCAAAAGCTCGTCGCGACGCTAACCGCTGACGTGGCTTAAGCCAACGGTCGACCGACTATAGTCCGAATTTCAGGGCGACGCCGCAGAGAGCGATCGCCAGTCCGGCCGCCGCGTGACTGAAACGATGAAACTGCTGCCAGGAAATGACTCCTACGCCCGCATACAGCAGCAGAACGGCGGCCGTCATGGTGGTGAGTGTTGCCAGGGCGAACGCCAACGTCACCAGCACCACGACGAGTGCATTGGCATGAGCAGCGGGGTACATAAGAATTGGAATCAGCGGCTCGCAGGGTCCGAATAAAAAAATCGTGAACAGGATCCAAGGAGTCAGTGAATCGGCCTCGCCCGCTTGCTTGGCGACCGCGTGGCTATGTGGCACATGCCGAATGGCTCGCACCACGCCGTAGATAAAATAGAGCAGGCCGAAGGCGAGCAAGAGCCACGCCGCCACCTCCGCACGTACCGTTTCAATCCACTCCAGCTTCAACAGGAGTGCTCCCAAGGCGATGCCGATCAGGCCGAGTGCGACCGAGCCGGCGACGTGACCGAGTCCGCAGAGCAGGGTGATGGCGAGCGTCTTACGGCGCGTCCACTGGCCCGCTCGAGCCATCGCTACGAACGGCACATAGTGGTCGGGACCGAACAGCGTATGGATAAAGCCAATCCAGACAGCGGTGCCCAGGAGCGCGGTGGTGGGAGACATGGCCAGTTTTCCTCAAACCTGCTGGCCGCGCTGAACTGGGACACTCTACCCCCCAACTCCCCCGCCGCACCAAACAGCCCAGCAGCTTACCACCCTCAAGCAGCGGCGAGTAGCCGTCGGACGCGAGACGCGGCAACCATTGGCGGGCAGCCCTGATTTGTTATCATCCTCCCTGCACCGCTCTGCCGGAGCCAGGGCAGCCTCAGCCAGTCCGTTTTCCTTCCGCGGTCAAGTGACCAGGTGTTAACCATGCAGACCTTAATTCTCTCGCTGTTCCTGTTCGCCGCTCAGCCCACCATTGAACGCGTCTTGCCGCCCGTGGGAAAAGATTTACCGGCGGAGGAGCGCCAAACGCTCACCAGTCGACTTCGAGACCTCGAACGCCAACTCGCCGCACTCCCCGACCCACCCGCAACCGGTACACCCGCAACCGGTACTACTGCGACGGGTTCGTCGCAGCGTGCGGATGTGGCAATCTATTTGAAAGCGGTGAACTACGCCCTGATCCACAACGAGTTTTATGCGCCGGCCGATGCCGCTAAAGCTCACGCGGCACTCGATCAAGCTGCCGCTCGCCTGGAGTCGCTACGCGGCGGTAAACGTCCTTGGAGCGAAGCTGCCGGGTTGGTCGTACGCGGTTACCAGTCCGCGCTCGACAACTCCGTGCAGCCCTACGGCCTGGTCATCCCTCCGTCACTCGACCGGACACGCCCCGTTCCGCTTTATGTCTGGTTACACGGGCGTGGTGATACGCAAACCGACTTGCACTTCATTCATGAACGTGAGCGCTCCCGCGGCACGATTGCTCCGCCCGATGCGATCGTGCTACATCCGTTCGGACGCCACTGCTTGGGCTTCAAATCGGCCGGTGAAATCGATGTGTTGGAAGCGATCGAACAAGTGTGTCGAGAATACAGCATTGATCGACAACGCATCGTGCTCATCGGCTTCTCTATGGGTGGAGCGGGTGCCTGGCATCTAGGAGCTCACTACACAGATCGCTGGTGTGTGGTGAGTCCCGGAGCTGGTTTCGCGGAAACGGCCGAGTACAACAAACTCACTCCCGATCGTTACCCACCACGTTATGAACAACAGCTCTGGGGCTGCTATGACGTCCCCAATTACGTGCGTAATCTTTTCAACGTACCCGTGATTGCCTACAGCGGCGAAAAGGACAAGCAAATTCAAGCCGCGCGCATCATGGAAGCGGCCTATCGGCGTGAGGGACGCACACTTCAGCATCTCATCGGTCCGAATGTCGAGCACAAGTACGAACCGGAAACCCTGAAGGAGCTGCTGCACAAGATTGCGCAGCAGGTGCAAACGGGCGGAAACCCCGCACCTGATCATGTCCAGTTGCAAACGCGCACACTCCGTTATCACCGGCAATTCTGGGTCTCAGCCCTGGGACTGAAAAAGCACTGGGAAGACAGCCGAGTGGACGCTCGGCAGCAACCCGACTCGACCCTCACCGTTACCACCCAGAACATTACCTTGCTGAGTCTCTCGCCTCCTCAGCGGTCGCGCCGACTGCAAATCGACGGCCAAACCCTCACCGAAAACGAAGAACGCCAACGCTGGCTCGTCCAGCGCCAGGGGGAGCAATGGGTGAGTGTCGCGGAGCCCTTTTCGGCTACCCCAACTAAAGCACTCCGCAAACAGCCGGGATTGCAGGGACCGATCGACGACGCCTTCCTGGCACCATTTTTGATGGTACTTCCCTCCGGGCGTTCGACTTCATCCGCCGTCCAGGACTGGGTGGAACAAGAATCAAAACAGGCGATTAATCGCTGGCGCGCGATCTGTCGGGGTGAACCACGAGTAAAACGCGATGTCGATGTGACCGCACAAGACATCTTGGACTACAACCTGATTCTCTGGGGCGACCGGTCATCGAATGAGCTGATCGAACGAATGTTCAAAGCTGGTGAGGAAGAGCTTCCGTTTAGCTGGAGCAACCAAACCATCTCGGTCCGCAAAGAATCGGTGGATAGCCGTAAGCACATCCTCGCCCTCATCTATCCCAATCCACTCAACTCGAATCGCTACGTTGTTCTGAATAGCGGATTAACGTTCCGCGAAGCACACGACCGTACGAACTCGCAGCAAAATCCCAAGCTGCCCGACTGGGCACTCATCGATCTGCAAACTCCACGCTCAGCGACCGCTCCCGGTCGCATTGTCGCGGCCGATTTTTTTGATGAGGAGTGGCGGTAGGACCGATCAGGAGCCGCGCAGGTGCTGGTCGAAAAAGCGATAGGCGACTTCGCGAACGGCGAGCGGAAAATCATGTTCGCAGTCGGGATAGTTGGCTTGCAGGTGTCGCGATTTACCATGCAGGTCATAGATCGGCTGTGCGGCCGCGATGGTATCGCGCACTCCCGAAACTTCAAAATTGCTGTCACCCACCGGTGAGCTCGCCAAAAAAGGACGCGGTGCCAGCAGTGCCACAATCTCAGGAAAATCAAATGGCACTCGCTCCGGATCATTCCCGTAGCGGCTGGCGATGAGCGGCATGTAGCGAGCACTCGTCCAGCCCGCCAACTTGCCGTTGTAATACTTGTGAAAGCGCGTGAATCCACAGTTGGAAACGAGCACCTTGAGCCGCGGTTCGAAGGCGGCTGTAAAGAGCGTGTTATGGCCGCCCAGCGAGTGGCCGATGCAGCCCAGTCGTTCGCGATCAACCTCCGCCAAACTTTCCAAGAAATCAACGGCGCGGATATTGTCCCAAATCGCCTTCATCGTTCCGCTTTGATAACCAAATTTGGCGTTGGCAAAATCAAAGTTATGCTCGCCAAACGATGGGTAGTCGGGAGCTAGGGTGACATAGCCGCGCTGAGCCAGATGCAGGGCGTAATGCAAGTTGGGATTGCCACCCATCCCCGCCGGCTCTTGCTTACCAATTTGCACGGTCTGATGGAGACAGAGCACCGCTGGTCGACGAGCGGCGGACGACTTCTCCGAATCACGCTTTTCCGAATCACGCTTTTCCGAATCACCCTTCTCCGCATCACGCTTATCCGAATCATTCTGACGCGGGCGCGCGGGCGGCAGAAACAGATAGGCGGACACCCGGTCACCGGGTTCGGTTTGATAATCAATCTTGCGGCGCACCAGACCGCCCTCGAGCGTCACTTGCTCTTGCTGTCGGACATCCAGAGGAACTCGCTTTTCATTTCCGGGCAGAGGCCCCATCGCGAGCTGCAGTCCATCTAAAATTCGGGCACGACGAATCTGCCATTCCTGCAGTGTTTCAATCAAACGGCGACCGCCGCTGGCGTCGTGAAAGTAAGTGGGATCTTGATGATCCGTATACAACGCCGGCGGCTGTTCTTGGTCATCCGCGAAATTGCTGTTACGCATGGTGTGGCTCCTAAGTACCTCTGAATACCTCGTTACTGGGTCATGAGTACCCAATGGCCACCGCGCGACACCTTAGGCGAACTCACGGTCGTTCACGATGCCCGGTTGTGGAATCGGATACTTACCGTTGGCGAGCGGCTTGAGAGGTGGCGGGCCATCCAACGTCAGCTTGTCGATGTCTGGTGCGAACTCATGCGGACAGTTCAGCATGTCATCGTAGGTGATGATTTGACCGGTATGAGCCGCCATGCGTCCCATCGACGTCACCAAACTGGCCTCGGCACCGCGTTTGACTTCGTTGAACGGCTTGTCTTCGCGAATGGCGGTTAGCAGATGCTCCCATTCCATCTGATATGGATTGTTTC
Organism: Planctomycetota bacterium; assembly: GCA_046086325.1. Taxonomy (GTDB): domain Bacteria; phylum Planctomycetota; class Planctomycetia; order Pirellulales; family Pirellulaceae; genus JBJSXJ01. The sequence goes on from JBJSXJ010000306.1 coordinate 7,041, forward strand.
GCTCGGGCTCAAACTTCCAAACGATATCGTCCTTACGCTCCGATTGGCCCTTGTAAATGCGAGCTCGCGACGGCCAGTGAGAGGCCGACGAGATAACGCCGAGTCCCTTGGAACCGTGAGCATAGCTGGCGAATTGATCATGACAGCCAGCCATCGTACGGCCATACATGAACATTTTGCTGCCATCCGCGAATGTGTATTCGACGGAGTAGTTATCGAAGTTCTGATCGATATTGTCGCCACGGAATTGGCGACCACCGCTGGCTTGAGCCTGCACGGGCCACGCGTTCTTCATCCAGCAGCATTCATCAATGTTGTGAATGTAGAAGTCGCTAAAGAGTCCACCGCTGGCCCACAAGAAACTGTGGAACCGCTGAATTTGATACATCAAATCGCTGATGCCGTCCGGCTTCGGGCCGCTGAACGCCGAGCCGACTGGGCCGTGCATGCGATAGCAGCGTAGCGCGATCAGGTCGCCAATCTGGCCGTCCTGAATGCGCTGGAACAACTCCTGACGAGCGTCGCAGTGCCGGCACATCAAACCGACACCGACCTTGAGATTCTTCGCGACCGACTTTTCGGCGAGCGCCAACATGCGTTTGGTGCTGGGGCCGTCGACCGTGACCGGCTTTTCCATGAAGACGTTGATGCCCTTCTCGATGGCATACGAGAAGTGCACCCAGCGGAAACCGGGTGGCGTGGCAAAAATCGCGACATCACCTGGCTTGAGGCAATCCATCGCTTGCTTGTAACCATCGAAACCGACAAATCGTCGCTCGGCCGGCACGTCCACCTTGTCGTTGAACTGCTGCTTGAGACTCTCGTGACTGATCTTCAGCCGATTCTCAAAGACGTCCGCCATCGCTACCAACTTGATCGGACCGGTTTTGGTGGAGAGGGCATTGGCGGCGGCCCCCGTGCCGCGACCACCGCAGCCGACCAGCGCCACTTGAATGGTGTTGCTATCCGCCGCATGAACTCGCGGAACCGCCATCCCCACTAAACTTGTGGCGGCTGCCAAGGTACCGGTAGTCCGTAAAAAATCGCGGCGCGAAGCGGGATCGAAAGAAGCGTCAAATGTGGACATGAGTTCAAACCTCGGAAGAAAAAATAGGTGAGAGAATTGCCACTGTTTTACGATGCCGAGCAGTGGAAAACAACTGCCGCCCCGGACGGAACGCGAGTGCCGTTCCTGGCGGTATGGATGGGCAAACAAAAAAGCCCGAGCAGAACAGCTCGGGCTTGATTGATGCAGACTCCGCGGGCACTAATCCAGGAAGCCTACCAGTTCCTGGCTGCGGCTGGGCTGCTGCAACTTTCGCACAGCCTTCGCCTCAATCTGCCGGATACGTTCGCGGGTCACCTTGAAGATGTGTCCCACTTCTTCCAGCGTGTAGCTGTAGCCGTCGCCCAGCCCGTATCGCAACTTGATGATCTCGCGTTCGCGATAGCTCAAGGTCTTGAGCACTCGGTTGATGCGGCTGCGGAGCATTTCTTGCGACGCACCCGTGGCTGGACTTTCAGCACCGCCATCCGGCAGCAGGTCACCGAAGTGGCTATCTTCACTATTGCCGACCGGTCGATCCAAGCTGATCGGATAACGACTCATCGCCAGCACGCGTCGAGCTTCTTCGACGGAGGTCTTGGAACGCTTGGCCACTTCTTCGATCGACGGCTCGCGTCCCAGTTCCTGCAGCAATTGCCGCGAAACATTGCGCACTCGTGACATGGTTTCCACCATGTGCACCGGAATACGAATCGTGCGGCTCTGATCGGCCACGGCACGGGTAATCGCTTGGCGAATCCACCACGTGGCGTACGTACAGAACTTGAAGCCACGACGATATTCAAACTTGTCGACCGCACGCATCAAGCCGGCGTTTCCTTCTTGGATCAAGTCCAGGAAGCTCAGGCCGCGGTTGCGATATTTCTTGGCAATCGACACGACCAGTCGCAAGTTACCTTCGGACAGCTCGCGCTTGGCCTGCTGATACTCCGCGTACACCCGCTTCAAGTACGCAACTCGGTTTCGCAGGCTATGGGGAGTTTCCTGGCAGGCGACGAGGATCATGCGGTATTCGCCCAGCCACTGCTGGCGCTGTTCAGCCAGATGCTTGTCACCCTTGCTGCCCTGGACCTTCGTCTTGAGCTCATCCACGCGGCGGCTGAAATCATCCAGCGTACGAATCATCTGCTCGATGCGCTGAGTTCGCAGACCGAGTTCTTCCACGAGCCGGACAGCTCGCCGGCGGCGATTCCCCAGCCGCTGCCAAGCCTGAGCGCGTTTGGCAGGCTGCTCGGACTTACTGAGCGCCGTGAGATAATCGCGGCGATTGCGCTTGAGCAGTACTTCCAAGGTTCGCAGGTTATGAGGCAAGCGACCGAGAATCTGGTCTTTTTCCAGTCGATCGGTGACCGACACCTGCACGGTGCGATCAAACGGCAGTTCGCCCTTGTGCACTCGCTTCAGTACCTTATAGGCGGCTTGGATCACATAATCGCACTCGAGTAACCGAGCGCGGAAGCGTCGGCGAGTGACTTCGATTTTCTTAGCGAGGTGGATTTCCTGTTGTCGAGTGAGCAACGGGATCTCGCCCATCTGGGTGAGGTACATGCGGACGGGATCGTCCGACCAGGACTCGTTGTCGTCCAGAACCGCCAGCAAATCACCCTCATCTTCGGGCTTCACGACGATTTCCGAATCAACGACGGCCTCTACCGGCTCCAACTCGTCGTCCACCTCTTCGACTTCCACTTCCGCTAACGGTTGTAACGCAAAGCCCTCCTCTTCGTCGGGCGTGCGTGTGGAATCGTCCTCAAATTCTTCAAGTAGTGCGTCGTACAAAACTCGGGACTCCTACACCAAATGGTTGAGGCTTTGTCAGCAGCAATTTTGGGCAACAGGGGCTGACGTGAAACCGGTCGCCGGACCTACCCTCAGGCTACCGTGACTCGCTTCCTCGTCATTCCATCGTCGTCCGAGCCATCCGCAGGCAATTGGTCCGTCGGTTATTCCACCCACGTCACCTATGTCGACTCTGACTACTCGGACCTTCTCACCACCAATTCGGACTCTGCCGCTCTCTTAAAGGGAAACTCTTACGATCTTCCCTGAATCATTAAACTATGTCACTCTTCCGTGTCACTCATCAGTGTCACGCTTCCGTGCCACTCATCCGACCAACCGCCATCAGCATCCCGCTGACTGACAGAGATAATGTATCATCGGATCAAGCGTCCGTGCCACTCGCCGTTGATTTGGTAGAGAATTGCGAAAAGTGAAACTTTGCGGGCTCGTTCCGCCCCATCACTTTATTTTCGTAAAATTCATCTCCAAGTCATCGGAGAATAACACGGGTAACTCGACGTTACAAGCAGTTTCGTCGAGCTTGGGTGACGGCGCCATTGTAGACGTCCGCTGCAAATCGTCCAGAAAAAAATTCAAGCTTTCGCGAAGCGTGTATGGGGAAGATTGCCACGCCCGTTTAGTGGCTCCCCGGAGCTCGTGCGACTTGTCCGCCGCCGAGGTAGGCACTAGCATAGTCCGCTACTGATTTCAGCTAGCAATGGCCCGTGAAAAGAGAGAACGCTGCATGCCAACTGCCACAGGTTTTGCCGGACAAGTCGCACTCGTAACGGGCGCGAGCCTGGGGATTGGGCGTGCCACCGCCGTGGCACTTGCTCGCGCCGGCGCCAAGGTAGCCATCAACTATCGTTCACACCCCGAACAAGCGGCGGAGGTGGTGCGTGAAATCGAAGCGGCCGGTGGAGCCGCGATCGCGCTGCAGGGTGATGTCGCCGATCAGGCCGCCGTGGAAAAACTAGTCGCGGACACGGTCGCCCACTTCGGACGACTCGATATCGCCGTAAGCAACGCGGCTTACAGTGATCGCGAGCGGTTTTTTGAGGCTGATATGGCCGGTTTCCGCCGCACGGTGGATGTCACCATGTGGGGCGCTTTTTACGTCATGCGCGCCGCCAGCCAGCAGTACATTCGACAAGGTGGCGGCGGAGTGATCTGCTTGGTGAGCTCTCCGCATGCCTTCATCCCCGCTCCCAAGGCGATGGCGTATAACATGTCGAAAGCGGCGATCGAGCACATGGCCCGCACGGCGGCGATCGAAGTGGCGGAGTATCGCATTCGCATTAACGTCATTCAGCCCGGCTGGACCGACACTCCCGGTGAACGCAAGTTTGCCAGCGAGGATACGCTGCAACGTGCCGGCGCTAAAATCCCCCTGGGACGACTCGGCACTTCCGAGGAGGTTGCCGAAGGAATTGTCTTCCTCTGCGACCCCCGCCATGAATATATGACTGGCGCCACGCTGCTCATCGACGGCGGCATCAGCTTGCCGTGGTGGGCCAATCGCGGCTCCGCCGCCCCCGGTGACTAACCCGTCGTCCCGAGCGTATCAAGCGTCGGTGGCGAAGTGGACATTTAAGTAGGCCAAGCGAACATGCGTTATCTGTTACCGTGCGAATGTGGACAGAAGATTCCGGTGTCGGCGGGACAAGCGGGCCAAGCGATCGCGTGTGCCTGCCAGCGGTCGGTCAGTGTCCCCCAACTGCGCGAACTGCGCCAGCTACCCGTGGCGACCGACAGCCAATCGTCGAACGTCGCTCCCACTGCCGCGGCTGAACGGTGGAACCAACTGCAAACGCTCTGGTTCATCAGTGTGATCGCCATGGTTGTCAGTTTGGTGGTAGTCGGACTGATGTTTGTCGCTCGCGAGCGTCTGTCCACCTGGACCGCCGAGAATCAGGCAGAGGTTGATGGTGCGGTAATCGATTCGCTGGGAATCGATCAGGTTTTAGGTGCCTGGATCGAATTTAGTGGCCGAGGATTGGGGGAACCAGCGCCCCAGCCGTATATGTACGACAAGGGTGATAGGGAGTTTTTGTCGCGCTGGATAAGACTGCTGCTGGTGCTCGTTACGTTTCCGGCCATCATTCTGGCGGGATTACTCGGCAGAAAACTGCGGCTTAATCCTATTGGAAGGAAAGCGTCTGGTTCGTAGAATGCAGCCCGGCCGTGGCAGTCCGAGAACTTATTTGGAAAAAAGATCCGCGATGTGGAGCGGAAATTTCCGATGAAAGAGTCGGTCTGTTACGTTATTACTTATTGTGCGGTGTACGCTGCGGATTGATCCTGCATCAAGCATAGTTTGAGGAGTTGAGAGGTTATGGCTCACGTCGTTGCCCAGCCGTGTTTTGCGTGTAAGTACACGGATTGCGTGGTAGTGTGCCCGGTGGAATGTTTCTACGAAGGCGAGCAGATGCTTTACATCCACCCGGATGAATGCATCGACTGCGAAGCTTGCGTCCCGGAATGCCCGGTCGAAGCGATTTTCCACGAGGACAATTTGGCGGAAGATATGCTGCCCTTCAAAGAACTGAACAAGGAAATGGCACTCAGCGGTGAGTGCCCCAGCATCACCGAAAAGAAAAAGCCGCTCTGCGAAGAATAGTCGTAGACCAGTTTTCACATCCAACTGGCTAGCTGCAAGCGAGTTCCGGTCGAGCTAACTTTGGGATTCTCGCCGTCTCTCGACTTGAAATCCGCCTCGAAATTTCGTACGACCCGGACTTACGCGGTAAGTTCCGGTTCTTTTTTTTTGCTCGGCGATTCCCGCTGCTCAGCGTGACTAGCAGCGAATTGCGGAGCGGCGTGGACGTTGATGCTGGGATGGCTGGGATGTCTGGGGAGGTTGTCGATGGCGGGTTTTGATCATGGTCCCGTGGAGGGTGGCGAGCAGGATTCGGCGGCCACGTCAGCCCGTAACAGTCGCTACGGACTCATCCTGTTTGCCGCTTATCTGGCCTGCTACGGCACCTTCGTGCTGCTGAATGCTTTTTGGCCCGAGGCGGTGAGCGGCACACGTATCGGCGGTATCAACCTGGCGATTGTGGGGGGCCTGGGCCTGATCGCGCTGGCATTCGCTCAGTCCCTCATCTACGCCTGGCTCTGCCGCCGACCAGCGGAATGACGGACGGCGGTGTTCGTGGTTAATTGGAACCAAGGCGGTTTGAGTTAAGGGGAGTCGAACGAGTGCAACACAATCCATCGATCATTGCCATTGTGGTCTTCGCGCTGTTTGTTGCCGTGACGCTGGGATTAAGTTTTTACTTTGGCCGCAAGGCGCGATCGGCGCAGGCTTATTTTGCGGCGGGCGGTGGTATTCACTGGGTGGTGAATGGAGTGGCCTTTGCCGGTGACTATTTGAGTGCCGCATCGTTTCTCGGTATCTGCGGCATGATTGCCTTCTATGGCTATGACGGCTTTCTCTATTCAATTGGATTCCTAGCAGGCTGGATTGTGGCACTGCTGGTAGTGGCCGAGCCGCTCAAGCGCTTGGGCAAGTACACGTTTGCTGACGCGCTCGATAGCCAGTTTCAATCGCGCGGCATTCGCTTGGCCGCCGCCATCAGCACGTTGGCGGTGAGCATTTTCTATTTGATTCCACAGATGGTGGGTGCGGGAGCTTTGATTCAGCCGCTGCTCGGGTTCCCTCATTGGCTCGGAGTCGTCATCGTCGGCTCCGTGGTGACCCTGATTGTTGTGACGGCGGGCATGGTATCGACAACCTACGTGCAGTTTATCAAAGGGTCGCTGCTGGTACTGTTCAGTGGAGTGCTGGTGGCATTGATCCTGCAACGCGGACTCACAGCAGACGCTGATCCCGAATTACTAACGCCCCAGGAAGTCACCATTCTTCCCAACAAGCAAAAGCTGATTAATGGCATTAAGCAAGGAGATATGGTTGCCGTATCGAAGTTGCCGCAGCCAGCAACGCCGGGGCAGTCGCCGGAGTCTTCATCCGAAGCGTCTCGCGATGCCAGCACTTCTGCCACGGATCAGCCGAAGGTCGCTGGTGACATGCGCGTCGCTGGCGACTTGCGCGTCGCTCATGACTTACGACCCGTTGGTCACATTGCACGCTTGCCCAATGAGCAGACGTCGACCGGCCCCCTATCACCGCTCGACTATCTACGGACGTTGCAGGATAGTGACGTCGTGGTCTGGAGAAAGAAATCGGAGACGAAGGGCGACGATCAGTCGCGTGTGGTGACTTACGCTCCCGAAGTTGTCGCCGGAGAGAAACTCCTGCGTCCCGGTAACCATCCGATCTTCAAAGGGATCAACAGCGGCCGGCTGGTCGATCGACTCGACTTCATCTCGCTGATGCTGGCACTCTTTGGCGGCACAGCGTCCTTGCCTCACATCTTGATTCGGTACTACACGGTGAAGGATGAGACGGCGGCCCGCAAGAGTACGGTGGTGGGGATCGGTGTGATTGGTTGTTTCTACGTCCTCACACTGTTTCTGGGACTCGGGGCGATGACCAGTGGCGTGTTAGATGTGACGGATGAAAACATGTCCGCGCCGCTGCTCGCCAAGAGCTACGGCAATGTGCTATTCGCCGTGATCTCGGCGATCGCGTTTACCACGGTGCTGGGGACGGTGAGCGGCTTGATTGTGGCGGCCAGCGGAGCGGTCGTGCATGACTTGCTACCGGTGTTCATGTCCCAGCCCTTGTCCGATCATGACAAAGTGCGAGTGGGCAAACTGGCTGCGGTGGCGATCGGAGTACTCGGCATGGCGCTGGGGATGCTGTTCCAGGGCCTCAACGTCGGCTACCTCGTCGGCTGGGCATTCAGCGTGGCTGCATCCGCCAATCTTCCCGCGCTCGTCATGTTACTTTTCTGGAAACGAACGACGCGGCAAGGCATCACCGCTGCGATTCTGGTCGGGATGGTCACATCACTGGGCTGGATCTTGGTGAGTGGTGACACGTTCGAGAAGGTTTACAAGATCAGTCGGGCTGGGGCGTGGGTGCCCTTCAGTCAACCGGGAATCGTGACGATTCCACTCGGTTTTATCGTGCTTATCGTCGTGTCACTCATGACTCGACGCGAACAGCGCACCGCTGCTGGAGCTTAACGCTGTGGCGTCGACGGCGTGGTGCGTTGTAATTCACGTTCCAGAAACGCCAGCTCCGCTTGGCTCAGTTTATCCACGAGTCGGGCACGACGGCCGCGGTCGGATGTCACCCAGCCGCGAGTGAAGTCGAAATAGAGGATTGTTTGCGGCGGATCTTTCACACCCGCCTGCGGGTCACGAAAGAGGATGGCGTGCGAGTAAACCGGCTGCTCGGCGGCCCGATCGTCCCCCTGATCCTCCGAATGATCCTCCGCCCGATCGTCGGTTTGTGACCAGTCGTAGTTAGCGTCGACGACGAGTGCGTGGCGAGCATGCACGAGTCCGCGCGCCGCTGCCAACGAGACTCGGTGCGTGATCGAGTATTCCCGGCCCGCGACGACCGTTCTTTCTGAGTCACGACGATCCTCAGTGGCGGTCGCCCCTGGCCGCTCCGACGCTGGTAACTCGCTGGAGGGCTCCGCTAGTTCGAGCTTCCAGGCTTCGATTTGTGCTGCGTGACGAATTCGATTGGCATCCGCTACGCCCCACCGATCGAGGCAGCGAGCGCCCTGGCTGCGATGGAAAAAGACCGAAAAGGTAGCGAGAACGATCCCGATCGCCACCATGACCCCTATCGCGAATGCACCTCGATTCGTCATCGGCGTATTTTCCTCATGAAAAACGCTTATTATACTGTCGACTCGTGAAGGCGGGAGCGGGTTGTGACAAGTCACCAGTACCGAATGGGTACTCGAGCTTGTTGACAGACCCGATTTGATTTGCCTTCTCTGGTCCGTGCAATCGTGCGATTACGCTGTTTTTGACTGATCGTGGGAGGGTGAGCTAACCGTGGCCGACAAGTTTGATCCCTATCGCGAAGCCCTGGTAATGGAAACGAACACGTTGTGGCCGGAGGCACTCGCGGATGTCTCGGTGGAGGAACGACAACGAGTCGAGGCGATATTGCATAGCAAGCCCGATCAAGCCTCACACTTGGAATATGTTCGCGTGCACACCGGGTTCTGCCGCCAGATCACCGTGACCGAAGCCGACTTGAGTCGAGCTCGCCAATCCAAGTAGCGCGAGTCGCTGGGCGGCGGCAGAATGAGTGACGCTAATTGCTCAAGGGAAACGTGGTGAGCTCGATGAGTTCTACGGTTCGTGTAGCCTTAGGCCCTCGCAGCTACGACATCGTGCTCGGTTCCAATCTGCTGGCGTCCGTGGGCGAGCTAATCGTACAGCTGACCAGCGCTTCGCACGTCTTTCTAATCAGCGACAATCATCTGCTGGAGTCGCACGCTCAGACCGTCGCCGAATCGTTGCAGGCCAGTGGCTTGCGCTGCGACCGCGGGGTCATTCCGGCGGGCGAGTCGTTCAAGACGGTGTCGGAATGCGAACGGATGTGGCGCGAATTGCTGGCGGTTCGAGCTGATCGCAAGACGGTTGTGGTCGCTGTGGGCGGTGGTGTCATCGGCGACATGGCTGGGTTTATCGCCGCCAGTTACGCGCGTGGTCTGCGTTTCTATCAGATTCCAACCACTTTATTATCGCAGGTTGACAGCAGCGTAGGTGGAAAAGTGGGAGTGAATCTCCCTCATTCCAAAAACATGGTCGGCGCCTTTTGGCAGCCCGTGGGAGTCTTGATCGACATTCAAACTTTGACGACCTTGCCCGACCGCGAGTATCGATCGGGATTGGCCGAAGTCGTGAAGTATGGCGTTATCCTGGACGCTCCGTTTTTTGGCGAGTTGGAACAGCGGATTGCGGCTTTGAATGATCGGCACCCCGACGTGCTGCAACACGTGGTCGCGCGCTGCTGCCGCTTGAAGGCCGACGTGGTGGAAAAAGATGAACGTGAAGAAACAGGTCTGCGAGCTGTCTTAAATTACGGTCACACTTTTTGTCACGCTTTGGAAACGGTCACCGGTTACGGTCGTTGGCTGCATGGCGAAGCGGTTTCGATCGGCATGGTTTGTGCCGCCCGACTGGCTCGGCTTTTAGGTCGTATCGATGCGGACCTGGAACAGCGGCAGCAACAACTGCTGGCCGCTCTCCGGCTTCCCACAACACTGCCGCCCGGCCTTGATCATGATCAACTCATTGCCGCCATGGCACTCGATAAGAAGGTCGAGCATGGCCGGTTGAGATTTGTCTTGCCCAGTGAATTGGGACGAGTGGAATTAGTCGGCAATGTTGATGTTCAATTGGTCCGACAAGCCATGGCAGAGTGCCAAGCCTAACAAGATTTTTTTGAAATAAGGAAGCAAGTGCGATGAGTCAGCAGCATTGTCGATGGGGAATTCTGGGCACCGCCGGCATCGCTCGCAAGAACTGGCAGGCCATCAAATTATCCGGTAACGGCAAGCTGGTGGCGGTAGCCAGTCGCCAAGTGGAAAAGGCGGGGCAGTTCATTGCAGAGTGCATGAGTGACGTACCGTTTGCGGAACCGCCTTGCCCATGCACCTATGAACAACTGCTGGCCAGTCCCCACATCGATGCCGTCTACATTCCACTTCCAACCGGCTTGCGGAAAGAATGGGTGATTCGAGCCGCCGAAGCTGGCAAGCATGTTCTGGTGGAAAAGCCCGTCGGAGTGACGTCAAATGATGTCGCTGACATGCTCGCGGCTTGCAATAAAAACAACGTGCAATTCATGGATGGCGTGATGTTCATGCATAGTCGACGATTGGATCGACTGCGGGACGTTCTCGATGATGGCACCAGCATCGGTAAACTGCGCCGCATTGCGACTCAGTTCAGCTTTCAAGCGCCCGACGATTTTTTGGCGGGACAAAATATTCGCGTGCATGAAGACCTCGAGCCCATGGGATGCCTCGGTGACCTCGGCTGGTACACGGTTCGTTTCTCTCTGTGGGTGATGCGGTATGCCCTGCCACGCCGTGTAACCGGACGACTGCTGAATCACGTCCAGAAGCCAGGCAGTCAAGTGAAAGTGCCGCTGGAGTTTTCCGGCGAGCTATTCTTTGACAACGATGTCTCAGCCAGTTTCTATACCTCGTTCCTGACCGAGAATCAGGAATGGGCGAGCGTGAGCGGATCGAAAGGCAATTTACTGGTGCGTGATTTCGTACTGCCCTTCTTTGGTAGCGAAGCTGGCTTTGATGTCACGAATGCGGTATTCCGAGCTAGTGGTTGTAACTTCAATATGGAAGGTCACACGCGACGCGAATCGGTGGCGGAGTACAGCAATAGTGCTGCGAACTCCCAGGAAACAAACCTGTTCCGTAATTTCGCTCAACTGGTCCTGGACGGCCGTCGGGACTCGCACTGGGGTGAGATTGCCTTGAAAACGCAGCAAGTACTCGATGCCTGCTTACGTTCCGCGCATAACGATGGACGCCCTGAATCGCTGAGCTAGTGCGTCACCACTAAACGCAACTCACTCGCCTTGTCCAACGACTCATACGCATCGCGTGTGTATTCGAAGGCTTGCCTGAGTCGACCAATCGGTGCCGGTTTGCCATTGCCCAAAACTGGATTGGTGACTGTCAGCGGCCGCGGTGCAATGAGTGCCGCGACATGCCCGACATCACCTACATCACGCAGCAAACCTGGCACGAGCGTGCCGAGTCGTTGTTGACGATACGGCTCATCAGACACATAGCTCACCAAGCTGTCGACACATTCGACCTGCTGAACTCGTTCATCCACCGCTGCGGAAAATAAGGCGACGAGGCCGGCAGGGCCCTGTCCCAGCAACGACACCTGCAGGCCTCGCGTATCGGGCTGATCTGCCAGAGCATCCAGTAAGCGGCGAATGTCGTGCACCCACTGCCCCAGCAAAGGGCGTCCGATCCACAACGACCATTCCGCCGAATTGTGATCAGGAGCGTTGCCAATGGAGTCACCTGGCACGGCCTGTTTTCCCGTCGCTCGCAGATCCATGGTGATCACATTCCGGCCGCGCAGTGATCGAGCTACTTCACTCTTCGCCGCCTGAGCCTCGCCCTCGATATTCAGCAGCACAACGATAGATCGATCAGCCGAGTTGGCCGTTTTAAACGTGGCCAGCGGGCGAATCCCGGGCTCACTGGTAAAACTCCATGTTTGCGTACCCTCCGCCGTCATCTCACCGCGTTTCACTTGCAGTGGACCAACATCGTTGGTGGGCAATCGTAGCGATCGCGCCAGTGCCTGCCGGCGCTCCGTTCCCAGTGCCTGCTGCCACTCTTCTGTCGTCGTTGGTCGACCGCGGCGCGCGACCAATCGCTGCGCCTCGGCTCGAGCAAACTGCGGAATCGTCACAAAATCGTCCGGCCGACTCTCACCAGGAAAACAGCGAATCGCTTCCGGCTCTTCCGTGACAATCTTTGGCTCGGGAATTGGGCTACCGTCGCCTTGGCCTTTAAGCTGCTTCGTCATCCAGCCATACATCGCCTCCCGCATTGCCTGATTGTAGTCATGACCAGATTCGATGATGGTGTGACGAACCTGATCGCGCCGGTCGTGCAGCTGCGCTATTTCGGTGGCTCGCAGCAGCGAACGCTGAGCCTCTCGCACCGAAAACTGACGAGCGTCGCCGGTCGCGGAAATAACCATCAGGCCGCGAGGCGCAGCCAGCCCCAGCACGTCTCCTTCTTCCGTAAATCGCAGCGCACCTGGCACGACTTCGCACATGCAGCAGGCGGCCCCGAGATACGCTTGATAGTTGCCCACGGAACAGACCGGAACAACCGCTGCGACACGTTCATCGAACGTCCCGAGATACATCGACTGATTCCCACCGCCGCTGGCTCCCGTCACTCCCATGCGACTGGCGTCCACTTCGGTTCGTGTCCGCAAATAATCAATCGCGCGCATGTTCTCGTAAAGCTGAACGCCGGCGAGTGACCGACCAATCGGCAACAACATCGCCCCGGTCATTTCGCCATGATATTCCCCCAGCGCTTTCCCAATCGCTCGTTCTCCCGCGCCGCAGGCATCGACCGCTAACACGAAAAAGCCAAGCTTCGCCAGTCCAATGCAACGCGCTTGTACGACGGGATCCTGTTTCGCTTTGGCCCAGTGCCCATGCACACACAGTACCGCCGGAACTCGTCCCTCAACCTCCGGTACATACGCATGAGCGGTCATCCAGAGATTCGGGAATGTTTGAAAGACGAGGCGTTCCAGTCGATAGCCTTCGCGCTGCACCTCACCCAACTTACGAGCTGCCAAAGGTACTGGCTCAGCTGGAAACGGCCCCCACGCGTCGACCAGTTGGCGTCGCAACTCCTCGCGACGCATCTGCCAATCAGCCAGTGACGCCGGCGCTCGATCATTGTGACGCAGCTGAACTGCTTGCGCCCGCACAAAATCCAGGAATCCCAGATTATCAGGCTCCTGTGCCACCAGTTGCTGCTGTGAGCATCCCCACCAACCGCTGCCGATTCCGGAGCTGAAAAGCAAGCAGCTCGCGAGCCATAAGAGTCGAATCAATGCTTGTGGTTTCATCGAATATCACTCGCTATACGGTATCTGGAAAACTCAATTCGCGGGCGGATCGAGATGGATCTCGGGAATCAAATCGGGCACGACGACGACTTGCGGAAACTCTTCCTGGCTGGCTAGCAACTCTGCACAACAACGTTCCAAGTCACTCAGCAATTTCGCCACATCCACTCCCTCATACTGCGCTGGATACTGCTCCAAATACGCGCGACTGGAATGATAAAGCTTGATGGCGCCGCGCGCGTTTCCGTTCCCAAAATGGTGCAAACAGACCGCCACCTGAATCAGTCCCTGATAAAACTTCCGCGAGGGCCCCTGATAGTCAGTCCACAGTTCCTCCCACGCTTCATGCGCTTCAAAAAAGTCGCAATCGTTGAAGTAGCGGACACCGTCCAGAAAATGTTGGTCGTAGTTCACGGTCCAGGCTCCCAGCCATTGGCAAGCGGTTATTTACTGCTCTACACTGTAACCGTAGTTGTACTGATTATTCTTGGTCTCTGGGAGAAACCGTCGTATGAGTGGCCCGATTATTCGCAGTGGTCCGTCGCACAAGTTTACGAACAACTTCGATCAAGCATTCAACAACGGGGCCGCTAAAACAGCAGCCGCCGGGAAAAAGACGACCGCAGCCAAGAGCGGCAAATCGGCTAAGCCCGCTGCGACCGCCAAATCGGCTAAGGCCTCCAAGCCCGCTAAATCTTCGAAGTCTGCTAAAGCGAAGAAGTAGCAGTAAATGCAGTCACCGTCCGCAGCTGATGGAACTTGGTGCCGCGCGTGGCACCCCATCAGCCGGAGCGCACGAGCGTCGTGATCGAAAAACGGAATCACTTCCTTAGTGTCGCTGCTCTACTTGAAATCGCTCGCCCCGCCAGCGGAACTCCCAGCGGCTTACATATCGCTCGCCCTCCTTCTTTTCCGAAGGAGGCGCGACGATCGTGAAGGGCGTCATCTGAAACCTGGGTAAATCCGACCACGCGTCTTTGTCGTTATCATCAGCAGCTGCGGCGTTCGCATCTGGCTGCTCCGGCGGACTCGGATCCACGAGCCGCCAGCGAGCTTGCACCTTGTCGGGCAAACGATGCGTGACTCGTAATTGCAGTTTTGCTTGTCGAGACTTTTCATCGACTTCCACTTTACTGGGATGCAGAAACAGTCCCACCAGATCCGCCAGCGCTTGCTGTCGAATCGACTCGCTCACCGCAGCTTCCTTCACCTGCCCCAGCACGTCACCGATTTCGCGCTCATACTGAAAAAGGGAACTCGCCTGCTCGTCCGGTGATCCAGCCACGCACGACAGCATGTTGGCTTGCAGTTGCAACAGCGCGGGTGGAGCAGCGGTGCCCAATCGCCACGCCGTGCGATACAAACTCTCCAGATGCTCCAGCCCCGCAAATCGCCAGCGATTGGCCGGTCGCTCATCGTTCCAATCCTCGGGATCCGGTCGCGCATCATCAATCCAAGGCACAATTCGTGGATAACCATCTTTGCCCACCAAGGCCAGCGGTTTGCGCAGCAGTCGCTCGCGCTGCTCGGCATTGATTGGCACCGCTACCACTTGCTCGGAAATCTCTGCAGCTGTACCGGCTCGCACCACGATCGATAGCTCGTCCCTTTTGATCGTGATCGTGACGCCGAACTGGCCGCCACTGGCCAGCGCCGCCGTCTTCACCGACTCGTCCAAGGTAAACTCGCGTCGATTTAATCCTAAGTCGGGACCATCCACCACGAGTTGCTGATTGCGAGCAATCACGACTTGGCACATCGATCGGTCGCTGACTCCTAAACCCAATCCACCCCACGCTTGTCCGCCCACTCCCGCTACCACGAAACCAATCGTTGGCTCCTCAACGCCGCGGCGAGGTGTTCCCACGATTGCGGGACGTGCAATGGTTGGGTAGTCCATTCGCAGTGGATTCGCTGCCACGGGCTCTGCGGGCGTGTACCGCAAATCCAGTTGCGAAAAAAACTGTTTGTTCCAGGGAAAGCCATAAGCCCAAATCGCATTACCATCTTGCTCCCAGCCCCAATCAACATGATGGAAACTAGCTCGCTGCGACTTAATCCAGCGCGCCCATTGATCGTTGAGCTGATCGAGTGGCCCGAAGATGCTCTCCATCATTTTTACATTGGATTCATCGGAGACTTTTCCCAAATAAAACTGATCTCGCCAGATACGCCACTTGAGCAGGCGATCGGGGTCGGTGAGCAGGAATTGCTGATACATCGTGCCGATACCCTGTCCACCCTGCCAGTATTTACGGGCAACATCCTGCACCGGGATAAAAGTCTTCGTCAGCTCCGCCAACCCCGAGTCGGTATAGTTATTCACACAAGCTTTATCAAAGCAGAAGACGGTAAGTTGATTACGAGCGGGATCGAACACATGCTGCTCTCCCGCATAGGTCGGACCTTCTGTCCCTCCCGTCCCATTGCAGATCATATTGAGCATGTGCAGGTTTTCATGCATCACGAGTGCTCGCTGATGATAGCGCAACGTGCCACTCGGATAGTTGTAAGCGGACCGGTTGGCATACGCGGTGAATCCGCCACCAAAACCGCCCGCTGGCCCCTGTCCCAAATCACTCACCATCGCCTCGCGCAGCTTGTCCGTGTTATTGGCGAACGTGATATACATTCTCAATTCCGGATCGGGCGGAGCGGCGCCGATGTGCGCCACCCAATGCGGATGAGCCAACTCGGAAATGCGCAGCACATTCCGCGAGTATTCCTCGTCCATATTCGACTTCAGCGCAAAATGTTCGCTGACATAAAAATCAAAACCCGGCGTGTTCGCGATCCGATCGCCGGCATACGTGCGAGGAATCTGCTGGCCGATCTTGACGATGGGAATATCAGCTGCTGTTGTCGTGCGCCCATTCACCACCAGTCGCGCTCGCAGCTCACTCGGTGCTGGCACCTGAGCGTAAAGTTGCGGCGCTGGTATCAGCGCTTCTATCAGCTCCGCGCTGAAACACCAAATGAACGCAATCAGGGCGAGGCTTATTCGATAACCGGTCATGCGCGCTCACGATCCGTGTGAAAAGAGATTTGCCGATAACTTCAACCCGCGATCGCGGGCGGACGCTGCAAATGAAAGTCGGTCGCGCGCTGATACGCCGCAGCGACGGCCAGCAAAGCTGCTTCCCCAAAGAGTCGACCGGTGAATGTCAGCGACGTAGGCACTCGGACACCATCCCGTTCCTCAAATCCATTGGGAAGCACGACTGTCGGATGCCCCGTCAAGTTGGTGATGACAAGATCATTTCCACCCACGTAAAGATCGACTTGCTGCATCACTTTTTCCATTTCCCGCATTAGGAGCGTGCGCAGCCGATTCGCTCGCAAATACTCCACCGCCGTCACGAATTCCGCCTTACGAAAAACATCGGGCCAGCGATTCAGGCCTTCCGTATTGCCACTGCGAGTTAAATCGTCGAAGGCAGTCGCCGCTTCGACTTCCAGAATCAGGGTAAGCGGTGCGACGGGAAAATTGCTGCCGGGCAGTTCGATCGGAACGAGCTGTACACCCAGCTCGCGCAGTATTTTTAGCTCCTCACGCTTCGCCACGTCGCGGCCATTTTCGACATAACCGACGCGCAGCTTTTTCAGGTCTTCGATGAGTGGCCATGTGAACGGTCGATCGATGGCGGCCTCATCTTTTCCGTCCGCTCCATGAATGGCGGCGAATACCAAACCACAGTCAAAGACATTCCGCGCAATCGGCCCGACCTTGTCCATTGACCACGCGAGTGTCATGCAGCCAGAACGGCTCACGCGACCAAACGTCGGTCGCAGTCCGGTGACTCCGCAGCGCGTGCACGGCGACACGATGCTGCCCAGCGTTTCGCTCCCGAGCGTGAAGGGTAACAAGCCGGCGGCGGTTACAGAGCAGGAACCGGCGGACGAACCGCTGGCACCTTCTTTTAAATTCCAAGGGTTTTTGGTCACGCCGCCATACCAGTCATCTCCCCAAGCGAGTGCGCCGACGGCTAGTTTACTGGTGAGCACAGCGCCTGCGTCTTCCAAGCGCTGGACGACCGTTGCCGCTTGTTCAAATCGCTGCTCGCGAAACTGCGGCGCGCCCCAGGTTGTCGGATACCCCGGTACGGCGATTAAATCTTTCGCTCCCCAGGGAATTCCATGCAGCGGACCACGGTATTTACCCGCCGACAACTCCTCGTCCGCACGCTGGGCCTGCTTCATCGCCAACTCTTCGGTGAGTGACGTGACCGCCTGGAGCTGTAGATCCGCTTTTTTCAATCGATTGAGAGCCAGAGTGGTAAGTTCGACCGACGAAATTTTCTTTTCACGAACTAGTCGCGCCAATTGATAGACGGGCGTAAAAGCCAAGTCATCGGGAGCCGGCAGAGTTCTTGGTCCATCCTCGGGCAACGTGAACGCCGCATCCGGTCGGGCCACTCGTCCTGCGACGGGTTGATGTGCGACCGTATGAAACTGAATGGCTGGCGGAATCTCATTGGCCAGCGGCACCAGACGCAACGCCTCGACAGCGCGCATACTGCGTTCGAGCGTGGTGGTGATTGCTTCGCGCTGTGCCGGTTCGAGTTTCAAGCCGGTGATCCACTCCGTCTGCTGAATCATTTCGGTGGTCACTTTGCCGTTGGCGGCGGGCGCCGCCTGCTGCTCGGCGATAGCAATAGTCTCGGCCGGTACGACCGATTCAGCAGAAACAAGCGGATGAGCGGCAGCGGCTGAAGCGACACTGGTCGCTGCTAATCCCTTCAGCAAATCGCGCCGCGTCGTGCGGTGATTGGTATGGTCTGACATGAGTACTCTAGGATGGGATGGAAAGAAGTTTCGCTATCACTCGGCCATCGCTGAATGACATGGGGCGTTTGATTGGCGTGGTATGTTCCTTCGAGAAGTCGATGCCAAGCGCTCGCAGCACGGTCGCATAGACGTCGGCTACCGAATGAGGATCGGCGACCAATTCCGCGGGTGGACGATCGGACGTGGCGGCGTCGGGAGAGGTTTCACCAATTACTTGGCCAGCTGCCAAGCCGCCACCCGCGAGCGCGATCGTAAAACCATGGGGCCAGTGATCTCGACCACCCAGCGGGTTCACGCGGGGAGTCCTACCAAATTCACCACAACAGACGATGATCGTATTCTTCAATTTATCACGCTGCCGCAGGTAATCGAGCAGCGCGGCAAAGGCGGGATCGAGAATCTTGGCTTGCGTGCGCTGACCTTCGTGATTGGCGGCATGCGTGTCCCAGCCGCTGAGTGTGACTTCCACACAGCGGACACCGACATCGATCAGTCGCGCCGCCGCCAGACAACCTCGACCAAACTCGGAGTCGCCAAAGGATCGACGTACCGCCTCTGTTTCACGCTGAATCTCGAATGCCTGGAGTTGCTCGGAGGTCATCATGCGTCGCGCACGCTCGATGGATGCCAAGTGCAGAGTTCGATCGGCATCCAGGGTTGGAGGGCGACCCTGCGCAAACGAGGGCTCCACGATTCGCTGCAGGGCTTCCAGACGTTTTCGAAAACGCTCCTCACTCACACGTGGCTTGACATCAGCAATCGATGAGCCAACCTGACCGACCTTGAACGCATCATATTGATCACCTAGATAACCACCTCGCGCCGCCCAGGTATTCGGCAAGATCGAAATGTGACGCGGAATCTCAACTTCATCGGTTAGTTGATGACAGAGGATGGCACCCAGGGAGGGATGGATCAGCGTGGGGTCGGGACGATATCCGGTCTTCAAATAATAAGTCGCTCGTTCATGATCGCCCTCTTTACTCACCACCGAACGAACCAGCGAAACATGCTGCAGTCGCTCGGCCAACAACGGATAGTGCTGATCGATTTGCACTCCCGAAATACCGGTAGCAATCGCCTGACTTCCAGCGGCGCTGTTCGTGCCGGGATGAGGGTCGAATGTTTCGAGCTGGCTGGGGCCACCCTGAAGCCACAAGACGATTACCGAACGAGCCGTAGCGGATTGAGCTTTTGATGATCGAACGGCTTGTTGATCAGACTTCGCTAGTTCCTCGGCTACCGCTGTCCAGGGTGTAGCGGCGAGCGGCAGACCGGCCGCTGTCAACGCTGGTATGGAAAGAGCGGACCGCTTCATCGCAGAGGTGGCCATCGCGATCGCGAATCGTGTCGAGTCGCTGAGGAAGCGCCGGCGCGCTGAATTCGATGGGCTATTGGAAGTGAAGGAAGAAGCGGATTGGGACGAACGAGACATGATTTAAACCTGTCAGAACGGATCACAACCAAGGCTAATGATTCCAGGAAAACTCGGTGCTGTTCAGGAGAATCCACCAGATATCTTCGAGTGCTTCGTTGCGGGCGGAGCCGCGTTGGTTCTGAATCAATTCGACCAGTCCGCACTGCTCCTCGCGGGAAGGTGTCCGCGAGAGGATGGTGAGGTAGGCGATTTCGATGGCCTGCTCATCGCTGCTTGCCAGCGCGGCCACTCGAGTTGCTGCGTTTAGGACAATGTTATCTTTCGTTCGTTCTTTGACCAATTCGCCGTTCATCATTAACAGGCGCTGAGGGATAGTTCCGCCGCGATCAGTAAACTCATCTTCGCCCAGGTCGCCATAGCGTCGCACGAAATCTTCCGTCTCGTTGCGCTTCATCAATTGCCGAATAATGTGTGCGTTTGCATCGATGGTTTTCAGGGTGGAAGCTTGAGACAGGGCGCCGGCAACTTGCTCAGGACGCAGTCGAGTGATGGGGAACAGCGCCCAGCTTTTTTCTTGGGTGGTCGTTGGAGTTATCGGGGAGTCCGGTGGGAGGCGACTATCGAGCTGATATGGGTGCAGAAAGGCTATGACGCGAATGAGTCGCCGCGTGTCATAGCCATGTTCAATGAAGTCATCGGCGAGTGGTTCGAGTCCGGGGGGAAAGGGACCGTGCAACGGTATGTCATCAATGGGTTCGACGAGTGGTCGACCGGTCATGAAGGCCCAAAAGCGATTCACGGTAACGCGGGCGAACGGTTTGTTTTGTGGGTGAGTGACCCAAGTGGCAAGCCGTTTTCGCAGAGCGCCGTCACGTGGAGCAATTTCGGGTGAGTATGGAACCATAGGAGCGACGGTACGCTCGGCGGTTTCGCCCAGGAATTGATACTCGTATGGCTTCGCTTGTCGGTCATCGCGAATGCCGGTGATCGATGGACCAACATCGCTGAAGAAAGCTGCTAAGTGATGAAAGTCCTCTTGTCGTCCCCAGCGAGGAGACTCGGTGACTCCCAGCGCAACCTTCTCCAGCCGATCATCATGGCACTGTAAGCAATCGATTCTCATTCCCAGAAATGCACGTGTGACACGGTTAGCAAGTCGCATGGGATCGGGGCGGTTATCGCGATTGGGGTCCGAGGTGACGGTCACGAAATTCACGGCGGGTGCATCGGTCCATAGTCCGTCTTGAGCGATGAGTTGCCGGGCGATGGCATCGTAGTGAACGGGGCCACGATGGAGTTGATCGCTCAACCAAGAGACGAAGCGGCGACGGCGATAGACGAGAAACGGCCCATCGTCGGTACCCACAAAAACGCGTGCCAGTCGCTCGGCGAGATAATCGGACGTGCGACGATCGGCCAGCAGGTGAGTGAGCCACCAGTCCAATTGCAGGTCTGTGGGAATCGTGTCGAGTGTGCGGAGCTCCTCCAGCGACGGAATGGTACCGGCCAGTCCCAGCGATAGTCGCCGGAGGATGGTGTTAAACGGCGCGACATTCGCAGTTGTGATCGAATTTCGTTGCCACTCGTCCTGAAACTCGGCATCCACGCGTGCGAGTATAGAAACGAGTTCGGGAGGTGGCGTTTGGACGTTGGGAGTGGTGGAGGGTGAAGTACGGTTGGTGGCCGGATGAGCCACGCGGGGAACCGTAGAGTTGTGAGAGTGGGAGTCGTGAGGAGAGTGGGAGTCGTGAGAGTGAGAGTCGCGGCTGGTAGAATTGGCGGCGGTTTGGTGAGCAAGAGCGTGCGTGCGTGAGGCGACGAGTCCGGGCGGACGCCACCACTGCTGAATGATGACCAGCACGGCGAGCGTGCAGGCGATTACGAATACGATGTCTCGTCGACCCATCGGTAGTTTTCCTTTAGCGGCTCATTATGATAGGGACTACCCGAGCGAAAGTCGTCAGGGTTTCAGCCGCCAGGTGTTTATTTTCCAGAGTGGTATTTGCGCGACAGGGTGCGGCGAAATGCAGGAAATTGTAGTCGCAGAATTGGTTCGAGAAGAGACGCTATTGGGGCGTATTGGGCGACTGCTGACATCGCTGGTCAATTGCATTTGGGACTGGAGCTTTGGCTTGGTGAGTATGCTGATCGGGCTAGCGATTTTGGCGACGTTTCCGCTACTGCAATTCATTAGTTTGGGGTATTTGCTGGAGGTGAGTGGCAGGGTGGCGCGGAGCGGTCGGCTACGGGACGGCCTGATTGGCATACGGTTGGCGGCTCGCGTCGGCAGCATGGCACTTGGCTGTTGGCTCTGTCTTTGGCCGCTGCGTTTCACCTCGGATCTGTGGTATTCATCCTGGCTGATCGATCCTGATAGCCGAGCGACTCGCGGTTGTCGAGTGGCTTTAGTGCTGCTGACGATCTTGCTGATTTTTCATCTGGCTTGGGCCTGCTTTCGAGGTGGCCGATTGCGGCATTTTTTTTGGCCACAGCCTCTGGTTTTTTGGCGGCGAATACGACGAGGAGGGATGTATCAGGAGGCGCGTGACCAGTTCTGGCGGTTTTTGGTGGAGTTACGACTGGGCTATTTCTTTTGGCTGGGACTGCGCGGGTTTGTGGGAGCCATCAGTTGGCTTTTTTTACCTGTGCTGCTGCTCATCGCGGCCTTTAAGCTGCCACCGGCTCTCGGTGCGTTAGCGGGAGTCGGTGGAGCACTTTCGCTGGCGATCGTCGCCATGACGTTGCCACTCCTGCAAACTCAGTTTGCAGCCGAAGGCAGGTTAGCGGCTTTTTTTGAGCTGCGTGCAGCTTGGTCATTATTCCGTCGAGCGCCATTGGCGAGTTGGTTTTCACTGTTGGTGATGCTGCTGTTCGCTCTGCCACTCTACCTGCTCAAAATCGAATTTCTGCAGCGCGAGGTAGCGTGGTTACCGAGTCTTGTGTTTGTGGCATTTATTGCTCCGGCGAGACTGTTGTGCGGCTGGGCTTTAGGGCGAGCCCGGCGGCGTGAGCGACCACGTTTTTTTCTCAGTTGGCTCACCGCCGGACCAGCGATGATTCCGATTGTTTTGTTCTACGTATTCATCGTCTATCTGAGTCGCTACACTTCGTGGTATGGTTCGTGGAGTTTATTCGAGCAGCATGCATTTTTGTTGCCGGTGCCTTTTCTGGGACTGTGACGATCGATGACCCTGCGCAATCTGATTGTGATTCTGCTAACGGTTTGCGTTTCGCTGTTGTGCCACCAAAAAGCTCAGTGGAACAGACATGCTTCGACGATTAGCGAGGCGCTTACGCTGGTGGAGAGAAACTACTTTGAGGAGGTGGAGGAGCGAGCTTTATTTCAGGGCGCGATGCGGGGGCTGGTCAGCGGACTTGATCCGAATTCCGGTTATCTTGATCCCAGTCGCTTTGAGCAGTTCCAAACGGGCTTAACGCAGGAATTTGGTGGCATTGGGGTGTTAGTGGACTTTGATGCAGAGAGTCATCGTCCGACGATTATTAGCCCGCTGATAGATTCTCCGGCACAGCGAGCGGGGATACGGGCGGGTGACGTGATCTGGGCGATCAACGGACAGGACACGCAAGAGCTTACCATGCAGCGGTCCGTGGCACTCATTCATGGGCCGGTGGGTGAAGGGGTGACGTTATCGGTCGTCCATCGTGATTCGAAAGCGGCTGTGGATATCAAGGTCATCCGAGCGGCAATTCAGACGGACTCGGTACTCGGTGATGCCCGGCGGGCGGATACGAGCTGGGAGTTCTTTCTGCAGGAGGATCCACGCATTCAGCTCTTGAGATTGGTGACCTTTGGTGAGCGAACGGTGAGTGAACTGCGAGCTGCTTTGAGTCTGCGGCATCCCGTCCAAGGTGCTCCACAGGGCATCATCGTTGATTTACGGGATAATGCTGGTGGCCTGCTAAACACTGCTATTCAAGCGGCTGATTTATTGATCGATGAGGGACTGATTGTGAGCACTCGTGGGCGTGGTGGAGTGGAATTGCGGCGCTATGACGCGGACTCGGATGTGATTATCGACAAGAACATACCGCTGGTGGTATTGGTCAATGATTATTCCGCGAGTGCCAGTGAGATTTTAGCGGCTTGTTGGCAGGATCATGGGCGCGCGGTCGTGATGGGTACACGTTCGTTTGGCAAAGGGACGGTACAGAATTTGATTCCTCTTGAAGGTGGCCGCAGCGCGTTGAAACTCACCACCGCCAGTTACTGGCGGCCGAGTGGGAGGAATATACATCGAGGGCAGAATGCGACGCTGGAGGATGATTGGGGGGTGAGTCCGAACGAGGGCTTTGAAGTACCGCTTTCCGACTATCATCGCCGACTGGTGGACCGCTATCGTCGTGCCCGCGACTTACAGATTCCCGCTTCAACTTGGACTGGAGTCCCGCCTGGGGTTGAGGCGTTTCCCGAGGAGCAGAGAGGGGAGCAGGACGAGAACGCGGAAGCTACGGTGGCGGCACCCATCGACGATCCGCAACTTCGTCGAGCGATCCAGTATTTGCAGCAACGAATGTCGGCTGTTACCTCCCCAAGTCGGTGATGGACGGTGTTCTGGACCGGTAAAGTCTGATTTTTTTGTGATCGGCGCGAACCTTAGCGGGGGATCGGCTGTCTCGATTGGGCCTGCCTTCGTGCGCCGAGTCTGAAAAATTGCAGATTTTTGGGTAGGCGGGTGTCCAACTTCCACGATTTGTACGATTAGCATAATATAAGCAAAATCTTGATCCTTTAAGAACTCTCGATTCGCGCGTAGCGCGGCGGAGGCATGCCATGACGACTTTCACAGCTATCTCGACCAATGCGATCGCTACCAGCTTGATGTTGGCCGGTAATCCATTTGTTGAGCCACGTGATCGTTATCAGCTCTCCGCCCATCTTGTACGCGCTGGGCAACAGAGTTTCTGCGCATCCATGCGTCCCGTATCCCGCGCGATATGGCATGCAGGATGGGTCAGAGGCTCATTGGAACGCTCGCATGGCGGAACTGCCATGCGGCGTTCGCCCTGGTGCAGCTGTTCATTGAGTAAGCACTCAATGGAAATAGCGACGAGGTAAGCGGAACCGTTTAGGTCCGTTTATCAGCACTGAGGCGAATCTGGCCGGCGACGCATGGCTGTTGATCCGTGCGTTCCCCTTCAACCTTGATGACCGCATTTCTGCTTGGTCATCTCGAGGTTTCGGGTTCGGCTAACACCCTAACGATTGCGATGCGAGAGGATGTAGTCATGACGACTTTGGAGTTGCTAGAGAGTGAGACGGTTGGTGGACTGGTGCGGCTGGCGCAGAGCGGTGATCGCGGGGCGTTTGGGCAGTTGTACGGTCGCTTCGAGCGGTCGGTGTTTGCGATTGCTTTGCGTCGTGTGGGAAACCATGCGGAGGCCGAGGAGTTGACGCAGGATATCTTCATCCAAGCGATGGAGAAGCTGGAGCAACTGCGCGAGCCGGAGGCCTTTGCTGGCTGGTTGCGCGCGATTGCCGTTCGTAGGTCGCTCAATTGCGCCATGCGTCGCTCGGTAGACCTGGCAGCGGATGACGAGTTGTTGGCGAATCACTTCGTTGACGAGACGTCGCCGTTGGAGGCGGTTTTGGGTCGGGAGCGGGCGGCTGGTCTGCGGGAGGGATTAGAGCGGCTAGGTGCGATGGACCGCGAAACGTTGGTAGCGTTCTACGTGCGTGATCTATCGTTGGCGGAGATGAGCGACGAGTTTGCGGTTCCGCTGGGAACGATTAAGCGCCGTCTGCACGTGGCTCGTCAGCGTCTAGCTCGGGAGGTGGAGGCGCTGACGGCTTGATGAAACCTTACCCCGATCGCTCGGCCGTTAGGGAGCTGAGCGATCGGTGGTTATTTTGTTTGGGACAATATGAGTGGCTGCGGCGGGGCAAGCGGGGGTAGGTGAGTGACCTATTTCATGATGTTGTAGCCCAGCACTCGTATAATCTCTTTTTCACTGGTTAGGCCGGCCTGGACTGCCGCACGAGCTTGGTCAACCAGCGTTGGAGATTGCGAGTCCATTGTTTTGGGATTGTGGATTTCTGCCATTAGGATACGCCCTCGATAACCGCTTCCCCGACATTGCTGGCAGCCGGTGGAAGTACGGACAGTCGATGCGGGGGCAATGGGTGCTGCGCAGTCGCAAAGGCGGCGTACTAGTCGCTGTGAGATGATAGCATTGATAGCACCTCGTACCTGATAGTGTTCGAGTCCCATTTCGCCTAGACGATTGATCGCCTCGGCGGGGCTACCAGCGTGAAATGTAGTGATGACGAGATGCCCAGTGAGTGCTGCGGTGAGAACTCCTTCGGCCGTGGCTCGATCGCGAATTTCTCCCACGAAGATTACCTCGGGGTCTTGTCGAAGGATGGACTTGAGGCCGGTGGACAAGTCGAATCCAGCGACGGGATTAACTTGAGACTGTGCGACACCCGGCAGCTCTGATTCGATGGGATCTTCGATTGAGATTATGCAGCGTCGACTTTCGGGATGCAAATTAAGTTCACGCAAACAGGCATAGGCGGTGGTTGTTTTGCCGCTCCCGGCGGGCCCCGTAATGATCAAAGCGCCTGAGGTCACGGCGAGTAGCTGCTGGAGGGCGAGCAATTGATTGATTGGCAGACTGAGTTGGTTGAGTTGCAACCTGTGGCGAGTGACGGTGGTGGTCCGAATTACGGCGCGCTCGCCGTGTAGAGTTGGAAATGTGCTGAGTCGCATTTCGCAATTTGTTGGTGATTCTCGTAGGCGGCCTTCTTGAGGTATGTCGGAGCGATAGGTGAGCAGATTGGCGAGTACTTTGAGGCGGGCGACAACGTCGCTTAGATGTCCGCGAGGAAAAACGCCAATTGGCAGGAGGACACCGTCAATTCGCCAAGCGATTTCGAGTCCTTCGCGAAGTGGCTGAACATGTATATCGCTGACGTTTGCCCCGCCAGCTTCCGCCAACAGTAGTTCTACAAAGCGACTGGCATACTCTCGATCCTGAGGATCCAGCTGACGCAATCGATCGAGTGACATGAGCTCAGTCCATAAAGAAACAGCAAGATTAGCCTGGCACCGTGGCAGTCTTTTTTTGTTCTTCCCGATTTTTGCCGATTTCCGGTCCTTGTCCAAGCCGTAGGTCGAAACCAAACTCAATACTTTATCCCACCAAAATAATAATTTCGGGCTTTCTAAGACCGGAAATATTCCGATTTACGCCTTTTTTAAGCCGCAATCGCCACCCCCGCGCGCACCCCTCACCCAGCTCGATGAACATCGAGCAAAAAAATGGACTCTAGCGGGTTACATTCGACGGTCTAGCCGGTCTCGCCTCTGCCCCTCACCCGCCTCACCAGCCCCCCCCCGTCCGCCGACGCCTGCTGCCATCAACCCGATCGGCTGGAGCCGCCACCCCGCTCCTTCGTCCGCCGATGAGCCTCCGCAAACATCGCCGCCATAATCTCCAGCTCCCGATTAAAACGACGACTCGT
>JBJSXJ010000307.1:0-9075 GCA_046086325.1 Planctomycetota bacterium
CCTTGGCGTTCTTTGCGCCTTTGCGCGAGCACACCTTGATAAGGTTCACGCAAAGGCGCCGTGAACGCCAAGGATTAGAAAGATAGATTTCCGCGACAACCTTCCCGCTGACCGACTTGGAAAGTCGGGCGACAAGGGCCATCCTCCTTGGTGTTCTTTGCGCCTTTGCGTGAGCACACCTTGATAAGGTTCACGCAAAGGCGCTGAGAACGCCAAGGATCAGAAGAATAGATTTCCGCGACAACCTTCCCGCTTACCGACTTGGAAAGTCGGGCGACAGGGCCGCTCCGCGATTCACTCCGGCGTACCGAGGCAGCGACCCATCGGAAATCTCGGACCTATCAACTACACCGAGCCCCATAGGCGTTAGCCAGATGAGCCAAAAAAATTGGCGGGAGGGGGCAAATTGACCTAGACCGAATGGCTGGCTTTCGGGACAAGACGCAATTCAAGGATTCCAGTTTGATGCTCGCTCCGGCTGGCCATCGCCCATGGGTCGCCTGCGACCTGTGAGGCGTGCTTCAGAGATTTGCCATGTCACGACTTCTACCATTCGACCAACCGCCTCCGTTTCAGTTCGGTGCCGCCGCCGATGATCGGCCGTCACGAACTGCTGGTGGCTTCCGCCTCCTGCGCAACAGCGTCGGACTCGGCATGTTCTTGCTCGTGGCCGTAACGCTGGTCGGCTGCGCGACGCTCAAGGGCGATGGGTTCCCGGAAGCGGATGCGACCTGGGGCACGAAATATCGCACGCCGCCCGCCAGCAAGCGGAAGCTGGAACCATTTTTCTTCGACGAAAAATCACAGCAGATCGAACGCAGTTTGGGGTTATAGATCGTTCCTCGTAGAAGGCTTGCCATGTCCTCGACCGCTACCACTTTCGAGCAACTGGTTGCTCATGTCCGCGAAACGGCTCTGTGGAGTTCCATCCAGGGATTATTGGAATGGGACGAACGGACGCTGATGCCCGTCCAAGCGGGGCCGTATCGAGTGGAACAAGTGACGGTGCTGGCCGGTGCGATTCATCAGCGCAACACCGACCCACGACTGGGACAATGGCTGGGTGAACTGAGTGCTTCGCCGCTGGCGGCCGATCCTCATAGCGACCAGGGCGCGACCATCCGGCAACTGAAGCGCGATTATGACAAACGAGTGAAGTTGCCGTTGGCGTTGGTGGAAGCATTGACTCGAGCCACCATGCAAGGTCAGCAGGCTTGGGTGTCCGCTCGACAAGCTAACAATTTCGCCGCTTTCGAACCGTTTCTCGCGGAAATTGTCCGGCTGCGGCGCGAGCAAGCGCAGGCACTTGGCTATCAGCAGCATCCCTACGACGCACTCTTGGACGATTACGAACCGGGGGCGACGACAGCGGAGATGAGCCGAGTGCTGGGGGGACTCTGCCAGGAACTCGCCCCACTCGTACGCCAGCTGACCGCCAGTTCACACCAACCGAGTGCGCAGTTGCTAGCTCGTCATTTTCCTCAGGCAGCTCAGGAAGCGTTCGGGCGACTCGCGGCGGAACGTATTGGATTCGACTTTGAGCGTGGGCGACTCGATGTCACCCATCATCCTTTCTGTGCGGGCATGGGACCGCATGATTGCCGCATCACCACTCGGTATGACGAACAGTTCTTTCCGCAGGCATTTTTTGGCATCCTGCATGAAGCTGGGCACGGGATTTACGAGCAAGGCTTGCGGCCCGACTGGTTCGGATTGCCGCCGGGCACCGCCGTGTCGCTCGGCATCCACGAATCGCAGTCGCGGCTGTGGGAGAATCTGGTGGGGCGCAGTCGACCTTTCTGGCGCTACTTTTTTGGCGAGTTCCAGCGGGCGTTTCCGGGGTCGACGCAGGACCTGCACGAGGAGCAGTTGTTCGCAGCCATCAATGTCGTGCAGCCCTCGTTGATTCGAGTGGAAGCGGATGAAGCGACGTACAACCTGCATATCATGGTGCGTTTTGAACTGGACCAGGCACTCATCGCCGACCAACTGGCGATCGGTGATCTGCCGGGCGTATGGAAGGAAAAATACCAGCAATATCTGGGCATCGCGCCGCCCACCGACGCGCAGGGAGTTCTGCAGGATATTCACTGGAGTGCCGGCTTGATTGGTTACTTCCCCACGTACTCGCTGGGCAATCTGTATGCATCGCAGTTGTTTGAAGCGGCTGATCGCGAGCTGGGTGGGCTGGCGGAACAATTCCAGCGCGGTGAATTCACGCCTTTGCGCGACTGGCTCCAGACCCGCGTTCACAGCGCCGGTCAGTGCTATGACGCCGGTGCCTTAGTGCAGCGAATCACCGGTGAACCGCTCAGCCATGAGCCTCTGATGCGGCATCTGCGCAGCAAGTTTTTGTCGGTCTACGGACTGGCGTAAGCGTCGCAGAATAACATCTTCTGGGTGTGCGGTAGTGACAGCCACGGTGAGTCGTTGCTCGACGTCAACCCAAACGAAACCCGGATGGACCCATTTCATTCACGTCAGACAAGTTGAAGACTCGCTCTTGGCCAAATCCTACGCCTAAGCCAAAGCTTGACGAATGACTGTGCCGTCGACGAGCGGCAGGGGGCGGCCCGCTCGATCTAAAATCTGCGTGTGCGGGTTGATGCCGAGCAAGTGATACATGGTAGCGAGCAGATCTTTGGGGCTGAGCGGCAAATCGGCCACTTCCGCCGCCTGTTTATCCGACTCTCCCACGACCTTCCCCCGCGCGGTACCACCGCCCGCGAGGACCGTGGAGTAGACTTGCGACCAATGATCGCGACCCGCTCCGGCGGCCGAGTTGAGTTTGGGTGTGCGGCCATGTTCACTCGTGCAAACCACGAGTGTTTCGTCGAGCAGACCGCGTTGATCGAGATCGGTAATCAGTCCATACCAGCCGCGATCGAGTCCGGGGCAGAGCTCTTGCTTCATGCGCGGATAGTGATTCCAGTGCGTATCCCAGCCGCTGCCAGCCAATCCAAACTCGTCCCAAAACACACTCACCACACGTGCTCCGGCTTCGACGAGTCGGCGCGCGGCGAGGCATGATTGTCCGAAGAGGGTGTCGCCGTAGAGCTCGCGATTCTGCGGTGACTCGCGACGCACATCCAGAGCTTCACCCAGGGCGGGAGATTGCAGGACGGCGAGTGCCGCTTGCTGTTGGCGGGAGTATTGCCGAGTGGCGGTGGCTTGATCGAGATCGCGCCGGGCCTGATTGAACTGCTGGAGCAGCGATTGGCGATGGTTGAGCCGATCGAGCGTCACTTCGGCGCGACGAGCGATCGCGGCGGGGACGATAAAATGCGTCTCTGCATCGCAGCCGACATACGGATCGTGATCATTAAACTCGAGATCACGGAGCGTCTTTTTGATGCCGCGTGTGGCGGTGCCTACCATCTGCGTGAAGGTGGGGTCGTACTGAGTTCCCAGAAATCCGGCGTAAGGACCCGCGCGATGCACTTCCCCTTGGCGACGACTGCTGAAGGGAAACGGCAGCGCCAGATTGGGCGGAATGGCTGGCTGCTGCGAGCGCGTTTGACTGTCGATGTAGTCGACGACGGAACCGAAGTAGGGCCAGTGTCGCGGATCGCGTGGACTGAGCTCCATCGCTACATCAATCACGGGCGTTCCCGTTAAAGCAAAGGCCACTCCGTGAATCGGGTGCGGATGGGTGAGCGAGCGGAGGACGGTGCAGCGATCCAGCACTTTGCCAAACTGCGGAAACAGTTCACCGACCTGGCAACCGGGGAGGGCGGAAGAAATGACGCCGAGTTCGCCTTTGATTTCCCGCGGCGCGTGCGGTTTGGGATCGACCCACTCGAGCTGACTCGGGGCCCCATAGAGATGAATCAAGATGATCGACTTGGCTTTGCCGAAGGAACGGTCAGCGGTTGGCGCCGCGGCGGCTTGCAGTGCGGAGAGCTCGGCTAGACTTAAGCCGGCCAGCCCCAAGCCGCCGACGCGCAGCCAGTCCCGACGAGTGACTCCGGCGGCAAATCGTTTCGCGGAACTGAGAATGTTCAGCATCGACTGAGTCCTTTAGTCGCTTGTTTTCAAAAGTTCTACCAGCTTGTCGTCGGCCTGATAGACAACTCGCACCTGCACACGGGCATTGGCCAGAGTGTCAGACAAGGTCTTCACGGATTCAAACTGGCGCAACAGAATCTGGGCCTGCTTCTGTGCTTCTTCGGCTTGTGCGAGCCGTTCCTTGGTGGTGGCGTCATTTTTTTGTCGACTTACCATCATCCATTGCGCCACGGCAGCGTTGCACTGGATGACCGTGTTATTGACGAACGCTTGCGCCTTTTTCCAATTGCCCGGAGTGAAGCGATCGGGCTTGCCGACGATGCCCAGGCGGAACATCGGATCCACCGTGACGTCGAGCGTTTTGCGAACAGTGGATTCAAATTTCAGGGAGATGACTTGGTCTTCGGGCTGCGCACCCAGCCAGACCAGAGCGGCACCTTTTTCGGCCTCGATCGACTTTTGAGCATTGGCTGGTTCAAAGCGTTGTGGCGGAAAAGGCGCACCAAATTGCAATTCCAATTTCATTTTGGCGGGATTGGGTGGATAGGGAATGTCCCAGCGGCCTTTCATGTTGGCCGGCTTATTTAGATCGACCGGAATGCCAACTCCGACGATCGGCTTGCGCAGCGCCACATAATGAGATTTACCGCCGGCCCCGAGCTGGAGCAGGCAGTTCATGAGGTGCGGTGCCGCGACGTTGGCATCCGCTTCGCGTTCCCAGCGAAACAGCAGTTCATCATTGGCGAGATTCAGTCGCGCGATTTTGGTTCCACCGCTGGTGGCACTTTCATCGCGCAGGAGGATTTCCCATTCCCGATCAGCCGTGCCGCCGGCGCCAGCTTCCAGCACGAATTTCTGCTTCGCCTTAATCGCTCCCTCGCCGCCCAGCAGATGGACGATGACAAGCGATTTGGGTGGCGCATACATTTTGCCCAGCGGCTGTGGGTCGAAGGCCATCGGCGCGGCCGCTCCATCTTTTACGAGGAGCGGCAAATCAACGGCCTCTTTGGGGAAGTCTTGGAACGGATCGCGTGCCGGCTTAGCGGGCGTGTTGGGTTTGGGGGCTTCAGGCTTCGGGGCTTCGGGCTTGGGAGTCTCGGGCTTGGGAGTCTCGGGCTTGGGAGACTCGGGCTTGGGAGTCTCGGGCTTAGGAGTCTCGGGCTTAGGAGTCTCGGGTTTAGGAGTCTCGGGTTTGGGAGACTCGGGCTTAGGAGACTCGGGCTTGGGAGTCTCGGGCTTGGAGAGCGGGTCGCTGGGTTTGGCGGCGGGGGAAGGATCTTCCATCACGGGCGGTTCGTCGGGGATCTCGCCGGCGCCGGTCGCGTCGTCATGATTCTTGGAGGTGGCCGTTTTGGTGGGATCGGCGGGAGCCGTTTTGGGCGGCTGATTCTGAGCGATGGGTGGGCCGCTGGGTTGTCGCGATAGGGCGAGGATGATGCCGAGGGTAACGGCGCCGAGGAGCAGGACGCAGGCCAAACTGGCGACGACTGCGATGAGTAGCACTTGACGCTTTTTCGCTCCGCCAGCTCCATCCTTCTCACCGCCGCGTTTGGCCTTATCTTTCTTAGCCGCTGCGCGATCGCCACGAGCTGCTGCGTCCCCTTTGCCTTTCATGGACTTCGGAGAGCGGAGCAGTAGCTGCTGCGATTGGGACCCTTCGCCGGCCATCACCGATTCGGCCGTCGTATGATCGCGGCGAATGACGCTGCTGGGGCTGCGGCGCTTACCGCTGCCGTCCGGACGATTGGTGGAGAGCAGCAGCGAGTCGACGTCCGTTTCGCTCACGATGTTCTCGAGTGTCGGGTCGAGTTCTTCAGCGGTAGCCTCCAGGTCGCCGGCATCGTTCACGGAAAGCTCGGGCAATTCGGTGATCGGCGGTGGCTTGAGCTGCTGGTGGAGTCGCAGGAGTTGGTCGCGGATCTGAGCAGCCGAGATGGCGGTCGCGGGCGTGCTGGTTGGCGGCAGGCTCGCCGGCGGCGCACTGTCAGCCGGCGCGCTGTCAGCAGGCGTGGTTGTGGAGCTGGATGCGTCGCTGGGGGTGGGCGGGGTCTGCCAGAGTCGGAAGAGGTTAACCAGCGGCGTGCCGCTGCCTGGCAAGCGCAGTTCGACCGCTTCTTCGAGGGACTTGAGCTGTGCGTCGTCGAGGGCGGTTGGGGGAAGTTCTCGGCCGGTCAGCAGTTGATAGAAGATGCCGATGAGCGCCTGGACGTCAGCGCTCGTTTCCGCCGGTCGTTCGTCGGCGAATGGGTCCGGTGGCTGCTGGGGATCGGTCGCTTCGGCGGCAGCGCGGGCCTGTTTGCTGAGTTTGGCGACGCCCAGGTCGAGCAGTCGCACGACGGCATGATCATCGACCAGGAGGAGTTCCGGTCGCAGGTTGCCGTGGGCAATATGGCGTTCGTGTAGATAGGCCACTCCATCGGCCGCCTGTTGGAGCCAGTCGATGGCGACGAGTACGTCGGGGGGGCCGTCCTCGCGCAGCCGTTCCGCCAAATCCCGCCCCTCGGCGAATTCAAACACCACATAAAAGCGATTGGCTTCTTGAGCGACGTCGAGCGTTTGGATGAGGTGTGGGTTGTTGAGGGCGGCCGCGGCTTGGGCGCGGTCGAGGAATTTGCGGACAGCGCCGGGACGTTCCGACAACTGGCGGCTGAGAAGGGTCACGGCAGCGCGGCGGGCTAGCTGGTGATGTTCCGCCAGGTAGATGCGTCCCAAGAGGTTGCGACCGAGTTCATCGAGCAGTCGGTATTTGCCGAGTCGCAAGTTGGTCACGCCGGCCAGGATTTGCCGCGCTTGCCAATGGGTGAGGATCTTTTCTTGGATTAGCTGGCGAGCGGCCTGGCGCACTTCGGTTTCGGCGGCGACCACTTGGGCGGCCCGCTCCAGCGCGTCATCCGCCAACAGTCCCGTCTTTTGCAGGGCGTCAAGCAGCTCAGGCGTCGTCGTAACAGGCATGGCAGCGGGGGGAGGGAGTACGAAGGGATGCGGGGCCAACTCAAATCCGCGGAGGATCCAGATAACGCACTCGACAAGTTTATCCGGTTCGGAATTTCCTGGCGACGCATTTCGCCCGGATTTTCCAGATTATCGGCCGGGGAGTGTCCGGAGGGGTGATAAGGGGTGCTGGTGGTGCCGATTGTGCCAGTCGGGGAAATTATTTGTAAAAAAGAACGCGAGTCGATGCCTGGGAGTGCCGATTAGTGTGACGGTAGCGAGTGTACGGAAACTGCCGGTTTATCGTGTCGTAACAAGTTGACGGAATGAAACGATTCACGCTCGACCCATGTTCAGACATGGTGACAACCAGAAAACGTCTTGAAAGGGTCGCGGAGATCAACGCAATGAAGATGCATCGACCAGGGGCGCTTCCATTTCTTCTGGGTGCAGTCCTGCTGCTGGTGACCAGTCCAGCGAGGGCTCAGTCCTACGGACCACCGGGTGGCGGTTATGGGCCCATGGCGCCCATGATGGGCGCCCCGAGTGGCTACGCGGGGTCACCCGCTCCCATGATGGGCTATCCCATGCAACCGGCGGCCATGATGGCAGCTGGCCCTGCTGGACCCTACGGACCTCCGGTGGTCAGCGGCCCGGTGCCGGCTGCACCCGGTATGGGCGGACCCGGAATGGGGGCACCTGGCATGGGCGCACCCGGAATGGGCGCTCCCGAGCCAATGGCCATGGGGCCCGAGGGCTGGGTGGGTGAAGGCCCCGGCATGGAGGAAGGTTACTTCATGGATGGCGAAGGAGAATATGGCTATGGCGGCGGCTTGGGCCGACGTCACATCGGCTATGACATTCTCAGCTATATCCTGCCCTATGCCGAAGGCGGCATCGGTTCACCACGCTGGTTTGACGTGCGAGCGGAAGCGGTGAATTTCCGCCGCGATGTTTCGCGCCAAGTCAACTTCACCGGCATCGGCGTCGATGCCATCGGTGGAATTGGCTTGAGCACGGATAATCTGCACTTCGATCCGCAGTGGGGATTCCGCATCGGTGCGGCCTACCAAGTGGGAGCGGGAAGCAACATCGAGTTTGGTTATGTCGGGGCGGTGAATCAGGCGTCGCAAGCGTCGATCACCGGCAACAATAACCTCTACTCGGTCTTCAGCGACTACGGCACGAATCCGCTCTTCGGGTTCACGGAAACCGATCGGTCAAACTTCCAGCAGATCGCCTACTCCACCAACTTCAACAGCTACGAATTGTCACTGCGACGACGCTGGCAAGGACGCACGCCTCGCTTACAAGGTTCTTACCTGGCAGGTGTCCGTTACTTCCAGGTTGTCGAAGACTTCTCGTACAACACCACGTCGAACCTGCCCCTCCAGGGCGCCTTCCTCAACTACGATGTCGGCACCAGTAACTCGCTCACCGGTTTACAGCTTGGTGGCGACATCTGGGCGACGATCATCCCGGGGTTGAGTGTCGGGACGGAGGGTAAAGTCGGTGTCTACGGCAATCACGCTCACCAAAACACTCGCGCCTTCGCCACGACGATCCCGAACGGCTTCTTTGAAACGACGGGCAGCGATGATGTGGCCTTCGTGGGTGAAGCGAGCTTCAACATTGTGTATCGGACGAGCTACCACTGGACCTTCCGCGGCGGCTACAACCTGATCGTGGTCGATGGAGTGGCTCTGGCGACCGAGAACTTCAACCCGGGACCTCCCTTCATCACCGACCCAACCTTGGCCTCGCGCCGCACGTCGTTCTTCAACGACAACGGCAACATCTTCTACTACGGCTGGACGGCGGGTCTGGAATATGTCTGGTAGGCCGACTACCGGCTGATCAAACTTGCTACTTATCAAGCCCGCACGATTTGTGCGGGCTTGGTGCGTTGATGGAGACGGTCTGGAGTGGGTTTTCGAGGCGGTTTTTTTTGAAACACAGAGGCACAGAGTTTTTTTTTGAAACACAGAGGCACAGAGTTTTTTTTGAAACACAGAGGCACAGAGGTCACAGAGGTTTAATTCTCTGTGACCTCTGTGCCTCTGTGTTTTAAACGCCAGTGTGCCTCTGTGTTTCAAACGCCAGTGTGCCTCTGTGTTTCAAACGCCAGTGTGCCTC
>JBJSXJ010000308.1:0-6800 GCA_046086325.1 Planctomycetota bacterium
TCGCTGATTTGTCTTCGAGAGAATTCAATTAATCCCGCGGTACTGGCACACTTCATCGCCATCGCTCGGCCGTAAAACGTAAGTTCCGTACGTTGTTGCTGCTGGCGCGCGACATCCAACGCATGTCGCCAAATGGCGAGGGATTTGTCGATCTGCAAACGGCGATTGTAGCCAAACCCCGCCAAGAAGTAGGTCCCGATGGCGACTTCACTGTTCTCATCCAACATCTGCTCTTCGACAATGCGCATCGCCAGATTTCGTCGTGCTTCGTCGAACTGCACGCCGTAATTACGAATTTCATTGGGCAGATGGAAGTCAAGATCGAGCTTCTCAAATTCCTTGTACTGGCGATCCGACTGACTCAGCATGTCATGTAACAGTTCGTTTAATCGCTGTTTTTGTCGTTGCGTCTCTTCGCTTTTTTCCTGTGCGATTTCAAAGTTTCTTCTCGCCTCTTCCCCCCTGGCAATCGCTTCCTGCTGACTTTTTTGCGCCTCTTGGTGAGCAGCGATGGCCTCGGCTGTTTTTCGCTGCAGTTCCGTATTCAACTGCTCTGCTTTCCGGCGCTGCGTGCTTTGCTGAATGGCAAACAGGGCGAGACTGCCGATCATGAACGAAACACCGCAGGTGACCGCCAGCAGACTCAAAACAAGCTTTCTTTTGCGGTAGACCCAGCGTTGCAGGCGGACCAGGGGTGCTCGTCGGCGGGCCTGAATGCGACTGGCACGCACCACGCGGTTCAATTCCTCTTCCAACTCTCGCATCGATCCGTAGCGATCTTCAGGCTTTTTTTCCAGGCACTTCAGGCAGATCGTTTCCAGATCGAGAGGGATCGATTGATCGCGTTCGCGCGGAGGTGTCGGCAGTTCATGCCGGATCATCTCAAATAACTTGGGAACGTTATCCGCGACAAACGGAGCCTCCCCCGTAAGCGCCTCGTAAAGAATCGCACCGATGGAATAGATATCGACGGCCGTGCTACCTACTGGTGGCTGGCTCCAAGTTCGCTCGGGAGCCATATACGCTGGACTGCCCGCGAAGACTTGGCTGGCCGACAAATCGCTATTGGAATCGATCAACCGTGCTAAACCGAAGTCCGTGATTTTTGGTGCGTAGGGGACCGCCGGCACATGCGTTTGATCGGGGCTCGCCAGCGGAAACGATTGCCGACTAATCAAGATATTCGAAGGTTTCAAGTCGTGATGGACAACGCCATGCTCGTGCGCGTAAGCCACTCCCGCTACGATTTCACGCATTAAAATCGCCCATTGCAGCGGCATTAACTCGCGAGATTTAATGAGTGTGCGCAGAGTGCCACCCGGCACCAGTTCCATCACCATGAACGGTAAGGCGCGTTCGGTGAAGAAATCATACAGAGCGACAATGCGCGGATCAGCTAAGCGACTGTGAATCTCGGCTTCACGATGCAGACGAATTAAAAATCGCGGATTGACTGTCGCCGGCCGAAAGCACTTCACCGCGACCATGCGTTTCAATTTATTGTCACGACATTCATAAACCTGCGCCATCCCGCCTTCACCCAACTGCCGGATGACTTCGAATCGACCTTGGGCGAAGCTGGGCGGAGCAACGGAAACCTTGAGGCGATCGAGAAACTGCTGCGCTTCACCATCGGGCGGAACAGAATCTTCCGGCCGTGGCTGGAACGCGACCGGTTCACCACTTGGCTCCTCATCCCCCGCCGGCGTCTCCAGGAAATCGCTGGTTTCCTTATCCAGCTGCTGCACGATCCCCCAGCAATTGGGACAAACATCGAGGTGCGGGATCCAGTCGTCCAGAGCTTCTAGCGAGTCGTTCGCCAGCATGGAACGCCAAGCTTCCAGCGACGGGCAATCACTCTCCATGCTGCCCCCTCACCGTTAAGATTTGCCCGCGCCCAGTACCTCGGACAAAATCATTCGGCGGATGCGCGAGGAGGCTAAGTAGACCGAGGCTTTCGTGAGTCCCAAGCGTTCACAGACCTCGTCAATCGTCAAACCGTGATGGTGGATCAGTTCGAACGCCTTCCAGCTCGACTCTCGCACCCGTGCGCGGACTCGTTCCAACGCCAAATTGAACAACTCCGCTTGCGCAATCTGCTCGAACTCATCAATCTGCCGACTTCGCATCGAAGCACTCAGCAGATCCAATTCGGGGGAGTTACCAGGAAGCAGGCCGTGAACGGCGAGCGATTTGCGCCGCCGCCAAGCCGTCAGCCAGATGCTCTTGGCAACCGTTCGCAACCACCCCCGGAACGTGAACGGACCGCGATGCTGAAACTGCGAAATCTTTTGATAGACGCGTAGTAGAGCTTCCTGCGTCATGTCCTCCGCGTCCTGCCGCGGTAAGCCCCAGCGCAGGTACCAATTCAAAATCATAGGACCATAATTGTCGACGAACGACGACCAAGCCTGAACCGGCGGTGCTTGGTCCTGAAGTTCGCGCAGTAGCGCGGTACGAGTCAGCGAATCTGAAACGGACAACATGTGAATTTAACTACCTAAAAGGGTGCCCCAACCCGAGGACAGCTTGACGTTTTTTGGCCTCATCCGCAACTACCAGACAGAATTCCGCTGCCGGCCGTGCACCGATTGACATTTACATAAGCCAGACTCAAAACTGACACAATTGGTAGTGTCGAGGCGTAGCGGCTGGCTGTAGCTGCTGGTTCTCGCCGCGCGTTCCTCATCCCGCCTCCTCCCCTCTCCACCATCTACGACCGGACTAATGCCATGCACAGCTTTACGTTGTTGCCGCTGCGATTGTTCACGGCCGCGCTGATTAGCGGGTTCCTGGTCTGTCCCGTGACGGCCGCCGACTCGCCGCTCATCGAACAGATTCAGGGCGAATTACCGATCATTATTTCGGCTCCCCACGGTGGCAGTCGCGAAGTTCCGGGTGCCAAAGTGCGGGAAGGGAGCGGACTGGAAAAGAAACCGGGCGGTTTTGTGACGGCGCGAGATGGCGGTACCGAGGAACTAGCCCAAGCCCTGGTCGCGGCCATCGAACGACAATTCGGCCAGAAGCCCTACGCCGTGATCAATCGTGCGCATCGACGCCACCTGGATCCGAACCGGCCGGCGAATGAGGCCTACGAAGATCCAGCCGCTCAAAAAGTCTACGAAACCTATCACGAAGCACTCGATCGTTACTGCCGAGAAGTCCAGAAAAAACATTCGGCCGGGCTGTTACTCGACCTGCATGGACAGGGCAGTCGCCGCGACACCGTCTTTCGTGGCACCCAAAATGGACTCACCGTCAAACGGCTACGGGAACGTTTTGGCGAAGAGGCTCACCAGGGGGAACAGAGTTTCTTCGGGCTACTCAAGCAGCGCGGCATTACCGTCTACCCCGATCCCTTAGACGGTAAAGAACAGGCTGGTTTTCTGGGTGGCTACATCGTGAAAAACTACGGAAGCCATGACCGCTACGGGATTGATGCCATCCAATTGGAATGGGGTGGGCTCTATCGCTTGGCGGCCAATCGAGAACCGGTGGCCGCGTCACTGGCAGACGCCGTGGCAGCTTACGCCACCCAATACCTGCAGATCAAATTGCCCGCACCACTGGGACCACCAACCATGTTCAAGCCCGCTCCGGGGACGGAAAAGCCCCAGCGCGAGGTGCTCTCGGTGTGGCCGGAACGAGCTCCGGGTGAAACCACTGCCCAGCGCGGCGAGCTGCTTCCGCCGATGCCCGGCGAAAATCCTCCCTCGACCCGCATTCACCGCATCACCGCACCGACACTCACCTACTTCCCAGCAGCCAATCCCACGGGCAGCGCCGTGGTGATCTGCCCTGGTGGCGGCTTCGCGCGCGTCGTCGTGGACAAAGAGGGAGCGGAGATTGCCGAGTGGCTGAATGGGATTGGGATCGCCGCGTTCGTGCTGCAATATCGCACGAAAACCGCTCAGCCCGACGATCCGGGATGGGCTCGCCCCCTGCAAGATCTGCAGCGTTCCCTGGCCGTTATTCGCGCTCAGGCCGATCAGTATCAATTGAAGCCCGAGCAACTGGGTGTCGTGGGATTCTCGGCCGGCGGCCAGCTCGCCGGTCGCGCGCTACTGCAAGGCACCACCCGTACCTACCCGGTGCAAGATGCGGCCGACGAGCAGTCACCACGCCCGAATTTCGGGCTGCTGATCTACCCCTGGAATCTGCATCGCGAGGGAACCGGTGAGCTGGCTGAGGGACTGACGGTGCCCGCCGACTGCCCACCCACGTTCCTCGTCCATACGGATGACGACCGAGTGACAGCACTCAGCTCGACCGCGTTCTATCTGGCTCTGAAGCGGCGCGGGATTCCCGCCGAGCTGCACATTTTCGCGCAGGGCGGGCATGGCTACGGGCTGCGTCCTGTCGCTGGTTCACGGGTCCACACCTGGCCCCAGTTGGCGGCCCATTGGCTACGCAGTCAAGGCTGGGCTCAGCCCGCCGAGGACGCACTCCAGGGATTGGGCCAGTCGCCCCAATGATCGAGATACAAGCGATAGGCCGGGCAGGCATACGCTCGATCAGCAAGCCATTGTTTTGTCTCCGTCACAATCTGCTGCTCGTCTTCTAATTTCAAATTACCCAGCACGACCGACGAGCGGAGAAAAACGAAGTAGGTATCGAGCACATCACAGCGACAGTAGGCGCTGATTTCAGACAGTTGATTCTGCTCATACAGATCCTGCACCATGTGTCCTTTGACATCCATTTTGCCTGGTTTTCCCAGGAGATGTGCGGCCAGATTCAAGCCACCGTTGAAACGTGAGGCACCAAAGTTGGTAAGCACGTCACAAAGATCCAGATGCGCGTCGGTGTTATACCGATTGCGCGGCTGATCATAGGTTTTTGCTGCGACGTTAAACCAGCGTGCGAGTGGTAATCCAAAACGAAAGGCTGCCAGTTCCAAGAGTGGAATGTCGAACGTGCGCCCATTGAAACTCACCAGCGTTGGCGTTTTGTAGGCCTCCCAGCCACGCCAGAACTTTTCTGTCATCACATGCGGTCGATACTCGCCTTCGTCCAAGGAGACGAGGTCGAGCAGCCGAAAATCTTCAGCTACTTTCGCCACCACAATGGAGATCGGCGTTTGAAAGGTGTAGGGAATAAAATCGCTATCATGCTTGGCCAAGAGCTCCTCGCGATAACGACGCAGCGCATCACGCGGCGGAACCGCCTCGCCGGGATAGCGGATCTTGGCCACCAAATCGGCATCCGCGACGCTCTCCACATCAAATACCAGGTAACGCACTCGACTGCTCGCCATCGCCTTCCCCCTTTTCTTGATTGGATTCAGCGCCCATGATGATCGACCATTCAACACCCCGAGAAAAGAGGGCCAGCACGATGAACTCCGAACGTCTCCTGCAACGATTTCTCCGGTATGTCAAAATCGACTCCATGGCCAACCCGCGGGCGACCACTTACCCGAGCAGCGATGGTCAATGGGAATTGGGCCGCCTGCTCGTGCAAGAACTTCACGAAATCGGTCTGCAGGATGTAGAGCAAGATGCTCATGGGCTAATCTATGCGACCCTGCCCGCAACCCTGCCCGCGACCGTCTCGCACTCCGTTCCCGTCGTCGCCTTCAACGCGCATCTGGATACGTCGCCGGAAACGACGGCCACCAACGTTCAGCCGCAAGTGATTCGCAATTATCAAGGCGGAGACATCGTGCTGCCCGGCGACACATCGCGTGTCATTCGAGTGGCGGAAAACCCGGAATTAACTCGCCTGCTCGGTGCTACCCTCATCACCACCGACGGCCACACGCTCCTGGGCGGCGACGATAAAGCTGGGATCGCTGTCATCATGGAGATGGCGGCATACCTGAGCGAACATCCTGAGATTCCACATGGTCCCGTGCGCATTTTATTCACCTGCGATGAAGAAATTGGCCATGGAGTGGACCATGTTGATTTGCAAAAGCTGGGCGCCCATGTCGCTTATACACTCGACGGCGCCGGTGACAACGAAATCGATACGGAAACGTTTTCTGCGGACGTGGCAGTCGTGACGATTCGCGGAGTGAACATTCATCCGTCGATTGCGAACGGTCGGATGGTAAACGCGATTCGAGCCGCAGCGGATTTCGTGGCACTGCTCCCCCGCGATCGACTCGCCCCAGAAGTCACCACCGGCCGCGATGGCTTTCTGCATCCGTATGATTTAGCCGGCGGAGTTGCGGAAGTCACGCTTCGAATTTTGCTGCGCGATTTCCAAACCGCCGCCCTCGCCGCTCAAGCCGAACTGCTCCACTCCGTCGCTCGGCAAGTCGAGTCGTCGGTGCCGGGCATCAGCATCGACGTTGCCGTTCAGGCTCAATATCGCAATCTGGGTGATGGCCTGGCGGCGGAACCGCGCGCGGTGCAGTATGCGGTCGCAGCCCATGAGCGTCTAAGCCGCACCGCCAAGCTCACCTCCGTCCGCGGCGGCACGGATGGTTCCCAGTTTACCGCTCGAGGCCTGCCCACCCCGAACCTCTCCACCGGGCAACACAATCCCCATTCACCGCTGGAATGGGCCTGCCTGGACGAAATGACACGCGCCACCCAGGTGCTGGTGGAACT
The DNA here is from genome assembly GCA_046086325.1 of Planctomycetota bacterium. GTDB lineage: Bacteria > Planctomycetota > Planctomycetia > Pirellulales > Pirellulaceae > JBJSXJ01. The sequence goes on from JBJSXJ010000308.1 coordinate 6,561, forward strand.
GGTCCAAGTCTGGGCCGGATAAGCCTCCCACCGTGCCCCCCGAGTCTCCGTGCGCAACAAAAACGACGACTCGGTGTGGCTTTCACCTCAAGAAATCCGCATGGTCCTTCGTTGCGCACGGAGGACACGGGCTTGTTTCGCACGGAGACACAGAGACACAAAGAGGAAGTGCAGGAGAGGAAGTGCAGGATGGCGGAGGGCAGAAAGGGAATGAGGGGCGAAGATCTGCGGAGAACGGTT
>JBJSXJ010000309.1:0-5200 GCA_046086325.1 Planctomycetota bacterium
CTTCTTGAGTGAGGCGACACTGGGAATGGGGGCCGCCGCCTTGAGCTCGCTGCTGGGTACCGCCGCGGGTGATGGCAGCGGTAGCGCGAGTGCTGCAGAGCCGATCGCGCGCCAGCGCGTCGGCGGGCTGCCTTCGCTGCCGCATTTCGCTCCGAAAGCGAAACGTGTGGTCTATCTGTTTCAAAACGGAGCTCCGCCCCATCTCGATCTGTTCGACTACAAGCCGGAGATGGTCAAGCTGCGCGGTTCCGAGTTGCCCGAGTCGATTCATCGCAATCAGAAACTAAGCACGATGACGGCGGGACAAAAAGCTCGCGCGGTACTACCGTCGTTCACAGGATTCAAACAGCACGGCCAGTCGGGTGCCTGGGTCTGCGATTTCTTGCCTCACACCGCTTCGATCGCCGATGAATTGTGCTTCATCAAATCAATGCACACGACGCAAGTGAACCATGCGCCCGCGATTACCTTTTTCATGACGGGTGCCGAGTTGCCAGGGCGGCCGAGCATTGGTGCTTGGTCGACGTACGGATAGGCAGTGAGACGGAAGATCTGCCTGCGTTTGTCGTCATGACGTCTCGCGATAAAGAGGCCACGTGCGGCCAGATTTTCTACGACTTCTATTGGGGTAGCGGTTTTCTGCCTTCTCGCTTTCAGGGCGTGAAATTCCGTGGCAGCGGCGATCCGGTCCTCTATCTCTCCAATCCAGACGGCATGAGTCGCGCGGTGCGACGCGGCTTACTTGATGATCTGGCACAACTCAATCAACAGAAATTCGACGCCGTCGGTGATCCCGAAATCAACGCCCGCATCGCCCAATATGAAATGGCGTATCGGATGCAGATGAGTGTCCCAGAGCTGACGAATTTCAACACCGAGCCGGCTAGTGCGATCGACATGTATGGGCCAGATGTGCGCCGCGAGGGATCGTTTGCCTACAACTGCCTGATGGCTCGACGACTGCTGGAACGCGGAGTGCGCCATGTGCAGCTCTTTCACGCCGGCTGGGATCATCATCGCAATCTCAGTTCGCAGTTTGAAATCCAGTGCCGCGATACCGATCAGCCATCGGCCGCACTCGTAAAGGATCTCAAGCAGCGTGGTTTACTCGATGACACGCTCGTGATCTGGGGCGGTGAATTTGGCCGAACACCGTTTTGTCAGGGCGATATCAACGACAAGAAAACGCTGGGGCGCGATCATCACCCATACTGCTTCACGATTTGGATGGCGGGTGGCGGGATCAAGCCGGGGATGAGTTATGGGGCGTCGGATGATTTCGCATACAACGCCGTCATTGATCCCGTTGATCCCCACGACCTGCAAGCGACCCTGTTGCACTTGCTCGGCATCGATCACGAACGACTCACGTATCGATTTCAAGGTCGCAATTTCCGACTCACCGACGTCCACGGCAACGTGATCAAACCGATCTTGGTTTGAACGTCCGATTCTGCGCGACAACGTTCGTCGCCGCACCACACCGGACTGAAATTGAAAATCGCCAACGTTCCTCTGGGAACCATAACGTAGGCGTAAGGCGTCGCTTATTCGTGGGCGTTTCGTGAGTAAAAAAACGCCATTCGCGAATCTTTTTCCAATTCTCCTCACGCCGCGCGGTAATTTGTGCCGATTCTTGGCGACTGTACGGATTGCAGCAGTTATTCCGCCCACGTAGCGCGGCTCCTCCCCCGGGAACCACGATCTCGTCTGCGGAACTTGTGTCCCTTACCTCAATTTCCTAACTCAACTCGCGGTGGCCGATTTCGGGGCAATTCCTCGGACCGATGAGCGAACTTAGGAAGTTTGGGAAGACTGGAAAGATGGGAGATCGTCATGGGCAACGCTAGGAAACCGTTGGGTCGAGTGCTTTTGCTGAGCGGCGGAGCGGGGCTGATCCTGGGACTTTTGATCCTGGGGTTTGGCAGTTCCGTCGGCACCATCGCGCAGCAGCGGGAGACGGCGAGTTACGAACCGTACTCGGTCAAACATCTGCCAGCTTCGGAACTGGCCAGCCGTCTTCGTGACACACTCACCCGGCTCCATGCCGAAGCGGAAGTCGTTCCAGATCCACAAAACAAGCGCGTGCTGGTGAAGGGCAGTGGAGTCAATCAACGACTCGTCAGCCAACTGATTCAAACACTGGATCAACCCGAGGCGAGCAGCGCCGAGCAGCGTCCGGTGTCGACGCGCGAGTCGGCCTCGACGGCCGCACCGCCACAAGCTCGCGGTTACACGGTCCACGAACATCAGCTCGATGACGTGCTGGCGAATCTTCGCGAGCATTTTGGTCGCCAGGGTGGAGTGCGCTTTGCCATCGATCAGCGGACCAAGCAGATCATCGCAGTCGCTCCCAATGAGTTGCAGGAAAAGATTGCGGACAAGATTGCAGAATTGAATCGCGCTCTGGCTGGGTCCGAAGAGCCGGTTGCGGCTCCGCCAGCAGCGGTCGCCAAGAAGGACAATCGCGGAGCGAAGACGAAGGTCGTTGCCGGTCAACAAACGCAGGAACGTCAGCTCAAGTTTGCTCGTGCAGAAGAAGTAGAAGAGCGACTGAAGAGTTTTTATGGTCGACGATTGGGCGCGACGGTTTCGCCGGACGGGGAATCGGCGGTGCTGGCGGTTCCGGTGCGTGATGGCGAGATTGCATCGCTGCGACTGGATCGACGTACGGGTCAGATTCGCATGGATGGCTCGGCGGCAGCCCTCACGTCGCTCGATCGCTTGCTAGCAGCGCTCGATCATGGTCCGAATGCTCCGCAGGTTGATACTGAATTGCTGCCGCTGGATGCGAAAGAGCCCGAGCGAGTGCAGCGTGCACTCACGTTGCTCACCGCGGCTCTGCGCAGCGACGACGCGGCGGGCCAGGTGACGGCGGTTGCGAATCGCGTGGCAGACCTAGAGCAAGTTGCGGCGGAAGACGAAGGTGGGAAGCCAGCAGCACCAGCGGTCAAAACGGCACCGCAGCCCGCAGCACCGGCTACCAAGCCCGCTCTGCCGGAGACTCCGGATAATTCCGCCGCAGCGCCGGCTGCAGCACCGGGGGATACCGGACCAGCCATGGAGGACGGCGACGATGACACGGGGCTGGTGGGTGCCGTGCAGATTGAATACATCGACGGACTCGACATCATCGTGATCCGCGGTAGGAAGCGGGATGTTGAACGAGTCACGAAGATGATTCAGGACATTGAAGAAATCAGTCAGCAGACGAAGCCCGTCATTCAGGTCTATCCGCTCAAGCACACCAACAATCAGGCGTTGGCCGATTTGCTGCTGCAGGTATATGACCAGATTCTTTCGACTCGCCAAGGTCGTGTGACCATTCTGCCGCTGGTGAAACCCAATTCGATTTTGCTGATCGGTCGCGAAGAGAGTGTGAAGACGATTGTGGAGTTGATTCAGAAGCTGGATCAACCGGTGTCGCCTTCCGCCATGATGAAGGTTTTCCCACTGCGTAACATGGCAGCGGCCGACGCGGAACTGACGGTCCGTAACTTCTTTACCGGTGTTCGCACGGGTGGAGCGGCGACGGGTGGTGCGGCGACGGGTGGCGCGGCGGGCGGAGTGGCTCCGCTGGGCGTCGGCGGCGGTGCAGGCTTTGGGGCGGGCGGAGCGAATGCCGCTCAAGGTTTGGGGACCCGCGTCGTGGTCGTGGCCGATTACCGCAGCAATTCGTTGATCGTGCAGGCGAGTCCTCGAGACCTCACCGAGGTCGCGAAACTCATCAAGGAAATTGACGTCGAAGTGAGTCCGTTTACGGCGGAGCTGCGAGTGTTCAAGCTGAAGAACACGCTGGCGCAGGATACCGCGACGGTGCTGACGGCGGCGATTCGCGGCCAAGCGACGGCGGGCGGTGCGGGCGCGGGAGCAGGTGGACAAGTTGGTGCGGGCCAGTTCGGTCAACCAGGCGGCGGTGTGGGTGGTGCGGCTGCCAATGCTGCATCACGACCGGAATCACCGCGCTCTGCCAGTCTCCAGTTCGTCACGGTCGATGGCAAAGGCAAGCAGGTTCTGGCCGCTGGTATTGCCAGTGATGTAACGGTGACCGCAGACGTCAGTGCCAACTCGATTCTGGTCCGTGGCCCGAGTCGTGCGATGGAATTGATCGCTGCGATCATCGAGCAGCTCGATACGCTGCCGAACGCTGAATCACAGCTCAAGGTGTTCACGATTGAAAACGGCGATGCCACTGCGATGACTGCCACGTTACAGCAGGTGTTTGGTCAGCCGGTAACCGCCGGCCGAGCCAACACCGGAGGATTCGTGGGTGGACTTGGAGCGGCGGCATTCAACTTTGGCATGCAGAATGCCGCAGCCATGGGTGGCGCCAACGCCGGAGATAACACACTGGTGCCACTCCGTTTTGCTACGGACGTGCGTTCCAATAGCGTGTTAGTCTCAGGTTCCAAGGGTGACTTGAAGGTCGTTGAAGCGTTAGTCGTACGACTTGATGAACGCGATGTTCCGAAGCGTCGCATTAGTGTCTATAAACTCCGAAACTCTTTGTCGGACCAGGTAGCTCAGGCCGTCACGAACTTCTTAACGAGTCAACGTCAGGTGTTGTTGACGAATCAAGCCGCTGGTCAATTGATCGGGCCTTTCGAGCAATTAGAGCGAGAGCTCATTGTGATGTCGGAACCGCTGAGTAACAGTTTGATCATCAGCGCCACGCCGCAATTTGAAAAGGATATCGAACGCATCATTCGCGATCTCGATTATCGCCCACCGATGGTGATCATCGAGGTGTTGTTAGCGGAAGTGCAGCTCGACAATCTGTATGAGATGGGTGTGGAACTGGGTCTGCAAGATTCGCTGCTCTACAACCGTGGTCTGGCGGGTGCTGCGGCGTCGAATCCTGGCTTCAACTTCAACAATGCCGGTGGCACGGTTAATCCCGGTTTGCCGAACGTCAGCAATACGAATCGCAATCTTGTTGGCCCACAAGGTCTATCGAACTTCAATATGGGTCGTGTGTCACCAAGCGTTGGTTACGGCGGCTTGGTGTTGTCTGCCGCGAGCGACTCGGTCAATATCCTGATTCGAGCCTTACAGCAAAGCGGACGACTGCAACTGCTCAGCCGTCCCTCGGTGATGGCGATTCATAATCGCCAAGCACAGGTCAACGTCGGCTCGCGAGTGCCTCGCGTTCAGGGTTCCACGAATACCAATTCGGGCGTGACGCAGAACGTTACCGACG
>JBJSXJ010000310.1:0-7112 GCA_046086325.1 Planctomycetota bacterium
GGTATCGCGCCGCGAGGTAGCGGTATCGGCGTAAGCCGTCCGGCCGGAACTCGGAACCGCTCTCCACCGCTGCCGGAGGGCTTACGCCCGTACCGCTACTTAAATGCTGCCGGAGGGCTTACGCCCGTACCGCTACTTAAATGCGGCCGGAGGGCTCACGCCCATACCGCTACTTAAATGCTGCCGGAGGGCTGACGCCCATACCGCCACTTAAATGCCGCCGGAGTGCTGACGCCCATACCGCTACTTAAATGCCAGCCCTTCGGTCTTTGAGGGAGCGCTAAACCCAATCCGAGTTCTCACGCTATTTCGCGATCGTGATCGTCACGGGACGACTGGCGTACGTGGCTTTCATCACGAAATTTAGCGAGACGTTGGCCATCACCGCCACCTGTTGACGCTCGACGGGCGCCGCATCGGCTGCCGCCTTGATGGTGATGTGGCCCTGATTCGTGCCACCCGCCAGTAACGTTTTACTGGCTTTGTCATCCACCGTGACACCGGGCGGCAGCGAATTGCCAAAGATACTGCCCAGGTGTTGATAGACCATTTCAAGCGTGACGTTTTGCGTGAAATCAGGGCTGCGTTCCAGCGTCACATCAATTCGCCGCGACTCGCCGGGCTTCAGCGTCAAATCATAATCACTCAGCTTCACATAGCGAATGTCACCGTACTTGGTGACGGCAACAATATGCTGCAGCACATTCCAGTGCCCGCGTCCTCCACCCGGCAAGTAAATCTCTTGATAAGGAATGGCAGAGCGAGTGATGGCGAGCTGCGAACCATCCGGCAGCGGATGCGTGGCCGTCCCGGTGACTTGCACTTCGACGGCACTCAGCGGCGCATCAGCATCGGCCTCCAACACAATGCAGCCATCCACGCTCTTTTCCGGCAGAATCAAACCAGACTTAGCCGTGACGCCCGTCGGCAGGCCATGAATATCCAGTTGCACGGCACCTGTAAACCCGCCACGCCGCTCCACTCGACAAAACAGCACCGCATTGCCTCCCGGTGAAATCTGCGTCTTGTCGGTATCGAGGTACAAGTCGAAGCTGGGCATGCTGCGAGTGATGCGTAGGAAATAAGGGAACGCCGGACCACCACGCAGATGCACGTCGCGAACTTCCAAGTAGTAACGACCATCCGCCGGAGCCATCCAGTTCTCCACGGCAGAGTCTGCCGATGTGCGTTTGCCCAAACGCAAATCATCGTTCGCCACCAATTGCTGCCCCTTCTCGTTCAGCACTCGCAAGTGAGAATCGAGACGCGATTGACGACGCCGAGCGATCACTTCGATATTCAAAGCGTCCCCTTTTTTCGCTTCAAACACGTAGTAATCAACATCGGCATCCGACTCGATGCGTCCATTAACCCCAGAGGGAATCGCGATCGCTTGCGCCTGGCTGAGGGTCGCAGCAAGCTGCTGTGCCGTATCCTTGCCACTGGCGTTCGGTTCATTCGCGGCGAGTGCCGGCGGCGCTTCAAGCACCAGCGGCAAGTCGGTCACAATGACAGGGAAGGGATCGGTGAGTTCATTCCCGACCGTCACTCGCAAATTCTGCTCGCCCATCAGCAGCTCCATGTCCGGAGTGCAATTAATGCGCGAGCCACTGGTGAGCTGATAGCCGATAAGATCGATGGTAGCTGGCTGACCGCGCGAGATCGCCAGCGGAAACACCGTCTCGACAAACGGTCGCCCATGAACTTCGATGCTGTAATCCCAGTAGGTATTTCCTTGGTAACGCACATCGCGGATTTCCAGCAGATAATCGCCTGATTGTTCAAAGCGATAGCTGAGCAGCGGATCACCAAAGAAAAAATTATCGTTGGCGGCTAATGTTTGTCCGCTGGCAGTCCGCAGCGTGATGATGGGATCACTGTGAGTTTGCAAATCATGAATGCGATCCTGCAGACGTGACGAGCGAACGTGGAACGTCAGTGCTGTCCCGGCCTCCACATGAAACTTGTACCAATCGACATCCTCCGCTTTCTCGATCGCGCCACAGATGGTTGCTGGCAGAGAGATCATCGTGGCGAGCTCGGCGGTGTCATTCTTGTCCGACTCGCGGACCACGGGGTCGCGACCGATCACGAGTTGACCAACCGTACTTACTCCTTGTGGAGTGGCGACACGAACATCGCGCACACCAGGTTCCGCATCCGGCGCGACCGTGAACTGAACTTTGAGTGCGACGAGTTCTGGTTTTTTCTTGCCGTCGGCTGCTGGTGGAGTTGGTGGCACGGGAACAACTTCGCCCTGTACTCCTCGTCCACTCACGAGCACCGCGTAGGCACCCTCCATGGAGTAGCGCGAATGGATGGTGTGTTCCGAAGTGGCACCCACCTGAGCCGCCACGGGGCGGATGGTCATCACCATCGGATAGGCCATTTGAGCCTGCGCGGATGAATTCAGCAGAGTCCCCCAGCAGGCAACCGTCAACACGAACAAGCTCCACCGACCCACCCACTGCGTTCGTCGTCGTAGTAGCATCATCGCCTCAATTCTCAATTCAAATTCCCAATTATCAATTCCCAATTCGCATGCCCCACGACCCATGTCTCACTTCTTCCGCGTCTACGGAAACAAGCCGCGTAACAGCTTCGCCTCGGCCACTCGAGCGATCCCTTCCACCATGGCGGCGGTGCGCATATCGAGCTGATCGGCTTGTGCTCGTTTGACCGTACGATGGTAAGCGTCCACCATAATCTGCTTCAAACGGCTATTAATTTCATCCAGGCTCCACGAAAAGTTTTGCGTATCCTGGACCCATTCGAAGTAAGAGACGGTGACACCGCCAGCGTTGGCGAGAATATCGGGTAGCACGGAGATGCCGCGTTCAAGCAGAATTTCATCGGCTTCCAGGGTGGTGGGCCCATTCGCGCCTTCGGCCAGAATTTTGCACTGCAGTTTGCTGGCGTTCGCGGCCGTGATTTGATTTTGAATTGCAGCGGGAACAAGTACATCGCACGACAATTCCAGCAGTTCACGATTACTCACCGCCTCACCCGCCGGGAACTGATTCACCGGTTTTCCAGACTGCACATGTAGATCGAGGGCGGCGAGGTCGAGGCCGCGTGGGTTATGGATACCGCCGGTCACATCGCTGATGCCGACGATCTTCACACCAAGTTCCCCGAGCAGTTTGGCGGCGTGGCTGCCGACATTGCCATAGCCTTGGACGACGGCGGTCGTTCGGTCGAGTCGCATGTTTTGCCGCTGAGCTTCCTCGGCAATGAGATAAACGAGTCCTCGGCCGGTCGCTTCGCGGCGTCCCAGTGAGCCACCCAGCACGACGGGCTTGCCGGTGACGACAGCCGGAACGGAGTAGCCGACCGACTGACTATAGGTATCCATCATCCAGGCCATGGTTTGTTCATTGGTGCCCATGTCTGGCGCGGGAATATCTTTATCGGGTCCGATGATCGGCAGAATTTCGGCGGTGTAGCGTCGCGTGAGTCGTTGTAATTCACCGCGCGAGAGTGTGGTCGGATCAATTGCCACTCCACCTTTTGCACCTCCATACGGCAGTTTCATCAGGGCACATTTCCATGTCATCCACATCGCCAGCGCGGAGGTTTCACCCAAATCAACATCGGGATGAAAACGCACTCCACCCTTCGTCGGCCCCATCGTCAGCACATGCTGCACTCGATATCCAAACACCGTTTCCACTTCACTATATTCATCACGCCGAAATGGCAAGGCGACGACGAACGTCCGCTGCGGCCACATCAGTCGCTCGCGGATGTTGATATCAAGTGACATGAGCTGAGCAGCTTTGAGGAACTGCTGCTGGGCGAGATGAAACATGGGGGAGTCCCATTCGCCGTAACGTACGCGGGCATTTTTCAAGGCGGAGCGAATTGCGCGCGACAACTGATGAGCGTCGATGCGGCCTTTGATGAGATAGCCCAGTGCTCCATCTTCGACAGCCTGCACACCCACGCGAGTTTCTTGGGGATCGACCAAGGCTATGATCGGTGTTTCCCCAGCGACTGGCAGTAACTTCGCACAGGTCGTCTCCGCGCGACTATCACTCAGACCAAGGGCCGTGATGATGATATCGATGCTGCTGGGAGTGGAATGTTGGTTGGTGTTGGAAGCGGAAGATTGCTGAGCCGCGGCAGCTGAAAGTCGCGCGAGACCAGCCGATAACGTTTCACAAAATGTCACCTCATATTTCTGCTGGGGAGCACGTTCTAGTAAGCCGCGGAGCTGGTGAGCTGTCTCGCTGTGACTCTCGATCAATAAGACCTGAATGGGTTTCATGAGTGGCTATCCTTCGCTGTCTGATTTCTCATGAGCACGACGTCGCGAGTATCGCTGCGAGCACAATTTTCCCAGGCCTGTTTGAAGGCCGGAAACTCCTCGACCGCGATCACTCTGCCTGTCAGCCGAAATTGGCGCTGGCAATGTAACATCTCCGACTCTTCCCAGATGCGCAGCTCATAGGACAGCCCTTCGCAAGTCCAAGATTCTTGCAGCGGCAAGCCGTAGCCGGAGTAACCCGGTGGCAGTTTCAATTCGAAAGATTGAATCATTTCTGACACGAGAGGCAATTGGAGTGGCTGCGTACGCTGGTCGGCCGAGATGGGGCCATGCACTCCCACCACATCTGCCCAGGGAATGCGAAAAATCAGCAAGTCACGAATGGCACGAGCCCAGTTTCGGATGCGGACCGTATAGGCCATCGTGACCGGCTGCTCAAGGTTATCCAAATCTCCGATTTCCACTTCCGTGACTTCCGCGCCTGGCCGTTCTTCGCACACACCAGCTTTGATGACGTTGTGTTGATGAGCGGCATTGCGTTCGTGCAGTTGGTGACGAAAGCTGGCGGCTCGCTCGCCAAATGCCGTCACTTGATTGCGAAAGATAAAATCCCCGTTGGCCAGAATCTCACCTTTGCCGAGTCGCGTCGTGCGTTGTCGCTCGGGCGGATACCAGGGGGTCGTGATCGCCTCCCAGTGATCCTGTGCAATGACCAGTCCGACGACTCCTTGGTCATTTTGGGGAAAGTCGCCGAACGAATAATGACCCGCTGCCGGATCAAACCAAATCTCTTCGCCATCCAGTTGCGCGCGCACGATGGCATGATCAAAGCGGAGTGAGGGTAAAAAAGGCAGTGAGCCGTTATTGGCCGTGAGCACGACAACGACTTGAGCTGGGATCTGAAGTGCTTCGAGGAGCGTGACCATGAGCGAAGATTTGTCTTTACAGTCGCCGCGTAGATCGCGCAGCATTTGCGACGTGTCGCGAACGCGGCGAGTGACCAATTCGCTGGGATGACGCCCGTAGCGGATATCGCGAGTGGCGTATTCATAGACGGCCAGCATTTTATCGCGAGTCGAGACGGTGGCTGGATCACCATGCTTGATCACGAGCTCGTTGGCCAACCGTTCGATGGCGCGGGGCGGTGGCGAAGGCGGCAATAGCTCGGTGCGGTAATGCTCGGCAATCGGCTCCCAGTCCGGCACGGTGCTGACATCGACCCAGGGAGTGAAGTCACGCAGGGGCGGCGTCCAGCTATCGATCTCCACGCCCGGCACGTCCCGCAGATCCCACTGCACCACCTCATAGCCATCCTGCTCGAAACGCTGCGGCTGAACTCCCTCGTGATAGATCAGTAGCTGAGTGGTCTCGGTGTACGGTTCGGCGATCGCGATCGTCAGTCGACGACGGCGACAGGGCGGTCCACATTTTTGTAGGTGATGAGTAACAATTCCGGGCAAGGTCGGACTGGGCTTGAACTGATCGTCCTGCAATTCATATTCGATCATCACACCCGGTCGCAGTGGCGAAAAACTCAATTGCAGCATGCGAGACTGCTGTCCCAATTGAAGTCTGGTTTGTTGGGCTGGATGGATGCCGCTATCAGGCGTGTAAACAGCGGCTCGCAGTGCCTGCAGCCGTGCTTGACCTTGCAAATAGGAATGCTGCACAGCGTCCCATTGCGCCAGGGATTCATCGGAATGCGGCATGGTGATGACGTGAGTCAACCAGGTCGTCGTGCCATCGCGGTGCAGTACGATGGCGATGTCCTCCAGCAACGTGTACTCGCCCCAATGAGCAACTTCGGCGGGCGACGGTGGCGGTGCGAGCACCTCCGACCTGTCGATACGGGGAGCAAAGCGACGCACTGGCCGCGGCTGTCTCAGCAACGTGCGCCATAACCTTCGACGTGGTTTGGGCAGGTTTGACATGGATTAATTAAGGTGCGATGGAAGCTCCGAGCACGCTACGAATCTCACGCTCATCTACATCCCTGATTAAACCTCGATCGGTAATTAAAGCCGAGATCAGATGAGCGGGCGTGACATCAAACGCGGGATTGTAAACGGAAACACCGGTCGGCCCCAACTGATATTCGCGCCAGTGCGTGACTTCGTGGCTCGAACGCTGTTCAATCGGAATCGACGCTCCGCTGGCCAGCGTCAGGTCAAAGGTTGTGGTGGGCGCGGCAACGTAAAACGGAATGCCGTGCGCCTTCGCCAACACAGCGACTCCGTAGGTGCCAATCTTATTGGCGGTGTCGCCATTGGCGGCAATTCGATCTGCTCCCACCACCACCGCTTGTACGCGACCCTCGCGCATCACTTGCGCGGCCATGGAATCGCAGATGAGCGTGCAGGGAACTCCGTGCTGCAGCAGTTCCCAGGCGGTCAGTCGGGCACCTTGCAGCAGTGGCCGAGTTTCATCGACGAAGAGGTGCAGGCGGCGACCTTGCTGATGAGCAACCAGAGGTCCGGCGAGTGCGGTGCCGATGCCACAGGTTGCCAGGCCTCCCGCGTTGCAGTGAGTGAGCACTCCCATGCCATCCGTGAACAGCGGCGCTCCGGCTGCGCCAATTGCGGCACACATCGCTCGATCGTCCGCTTCGAGTTGCTGAGCGGTCTGCAGGAGAGAGGCCGCAATGGCTGCCGGTTCCGCTCGCCCACGCAGCTCGGTGGCTCGCGCGGTTAATCGATCGAGTGCGAAGAATAGATTGACAGCGGTGGGACGACTGGCGGCCAGCAGCGCCGCAACCTGCGCCAGACGATCAAAGAAGGCCGACTCGCGGGCACTGAGAACGGGCTGCAAACCGAGACAGAGTCCAGAAGCGGCGGCGACGCCG
>JBJSXJ010000311.1:0-15416 GCA_046086325.1 Planctomycetota bacterium
TGCCGGAAAAGTTATTAAAAAAGTTGCAAAAATAATAAAAAATAAACTTAAATAATTTCTTGGTTTTGATTTCAAATTCATAGTTATTAGCTTGTTATTTTAACGTAAAATAAAGCAAGTCCAGCTAAAATATGTCCGTAATAAGTTAAGGTGAATGATCTAAATCGACTGCGACAAAGTGCCACGGGTGACCCCGAAATCGCCACTCGCATCGCTTCCTATGAAATGGCGTTTCGGATGCAGTCGAGTGCGCCGGAGCTGATGGATCTATCCAACGAGACTCAGGACACGCTCGATCTTTATGGGGTCGAGCGTGGTAAGCCGTCGTTCGCGCAGAACTGTCTGCTCGCTCGACGACTGGTACAGCGTGGAGTGCGTTTTGTGCAGCTTTACCATACCGACTGGGATCATCACGGAAATAAAGGCACGGAGCTCGGTGAATCGCTCGATAAGATTTGTCTGGAAACGGATCGAGGTGCGGCGGCACTGGTCCGCGATCTGAAGCGGTGTGGGTTGCTGGATGAGACGCTGGTGGTGTGGGGTGGCGAGTTCGGTCGTACTCCGCAAGGCGAGCCGCGTGAGTTAACGGGTCGCGATCATCACATTGAAGCGTTCACCATGTGGCTGGCCGGTGGAGGAATCAAGCCCGGCATCACGTGGGGATCGACGGACGAACTGGGCTACTACGCGGTGGATCGTGCCGTCCATGTACACGACCTCCACGCCACCATTCTGCACCTGCTCGGATTAAACCACCTGCGCCTCACCTACCGCTATCAAGGCCGCGACATGCGCCTCACTGATGTCGGAGGCAAAGTGGTGACGGAGATTATTGGGTGAGTTTAACGGCGTGCGAGTAATGGCGCGAATCTCATCGGCGGTTGGACTCTCACAAAGGCACGAAGGCCACCAAGGAAGTCGACGAGGATTTGATCCTCTGGAAGGATTCTGCTGGTCGGACGATACGATGAAATCCCCGGGCATTTCCCGATGAATCCTGATCCTAAAACAACGTGTAGATGAAAGGGGCGGCGCCGGTGGAGCCGAGGACGACCAGGAGGCCGACGAGGAGAAAGGCGAGCAGTAGCGGAATCAGCCACCACTTTTTGTTTTCAGTGATGAACAACCAAAACTCGCCGATGATCGACAACGGCGCCTCCTCCCCTGCCCGCTCGAATTCATTTCGCTGCTCATTTTGCTGCTCGTCATCTCGGCGCTCCGCATCGCGGCTTGGTTGATCGCGGTGCTGCTCTTCGGGGCGCTTGTCATTGGGGCGCTTGTCGTCAGATCGCTTGTCATCGGTGCGTGGCATGGGGGAGTTCCTCTATGACAGAAAACGTCATCGCGCCGATTGTATACTGGTCGCGCTTTCAAAACTGGCGATAGTAGCTGGCGAGACTCTTCGGCTGCTGCTTCTCTCGCCAATAGCTTCGCGCTGCTGGATCTCGCCGTCGCGATAGCACGTCCCGCCCGATCAAGCGAAATACTAAGCCGATCGGCACAAGTAATAGAAAATAGATCAGAGCCAGGGCGAGCTCGCCGACGACAAAACCAATCGGTATCGTCACCAGCGAGAGCGCCAGAAAGAACGGTCGCACGACGGCCGGGCGAAGATAGCCTGCCAGGGCGAGGCCACTACCAAGAGCGGCAAGCATGCCGATCGCCGTCCAGCTCCCACCCCAAACATACCCAGCACTTGGCAACGCAATCAGGCCGATCCCCGCGAACTGTCGCAGTTGCCGCGAGGTCGGGTTCCAGTTGATTTCAATCAGGGCCATGAGTCGCTCGCTTCCATCCGATCGCTGGGTCAATCCAGTTGGAATTGGGAAAGATACTGCTGGCGTTCCGTTTCACTCGTCTGCTGCCGCTGCCGATTCTTCAAAATGATCTGTCGGCCAACGATCAGTGCATCCATGTCCGTCATCAAAAAACAACGATACGCATCCGCGGGCGTACAGACGATTGGCTCGCTGCGCACATTAAAACTGGTGTTGATCAGCACAGGGCATCCAGTTTTATCTCGGAAGCAACTCAGCAGGCGATGGAGCAGAGGATGTCGATCCCGGTCGACCGTTTGCACTCGCGCTGAGTAGTCAATATGCGTCACGGCCGGTATGGTCGAACGAGGATGATTCAGCTTCTCAATACCAAATGCTCGCTCGTAGTCATCTCCCGGTGACAGTCGCAGTTGCTCGCGCACGGGTGCGACGAGCAGCATGTAGGGACTATCCTGCTGGGGACGCATCTCGAAGTACTCGTGCACATGCTCTTTCAGCACAATCGGAGCGAACGGGCGGAAGGACTCGCGGAACTTGATCTTCAGGTTCATGACGGACTGCATGGTGCGATTTCGTGCGTCGCCTAAAATGCTGCGTGCTCCCAGCGCTCGAGGCCCGAATTCCATCCGACCTTGCACCCAGCCCACCACGTTGCCGTCTGCAATCAAATTCGCGACTCGCTCACAAAGCTCATCATCCGTCGCACTCACTTCATAGACGGCACCGAGCGCATCGAGTGCCACACGCGCTTCTTCATCGGTGAAGGTTGGACCCAAAAACGAGCCATTCTGAGAGTCGTGGCCCGTGATCGCGCGGGGTCGATTCAGCAGTTGATGCCAAGTAAATAGAGCAGCCCCCAAGGCGCCTCCGGCATCTCCGGCGGCAGGTTGAATCCAGATATTCTCAATCGGCCCTTCGCGCAGGATGCGGCCATTGCCGACACAATTCAGCGCCACTCCACCTGCCAGCACCAGGTTTCTCAGACCGGTGATACGGTGCGCGTGACGAGCTGACCGCAACATCACCTCCTCGGTGACCTGCTGAAGCGATGCGGCGATGTCCATGTCCCGCTGGCTCAGCAAAGTCTCGGGGTCTCGCGGTGGAGCGCCAAACAAACGATGGAACTTAGCCGAGGTCATCGTCAGTCCCTGGCAGTAATTGAAATAGCTCATATCCATCCAATATGAGCCATCTTCTTTGATATCAATTAAATGATTGCGAATTAAATCGACATACTTGGGTTCACCGTACGGAGCTAATCCCATCACCTTGTATTCACCACTGTTCACGCGAAATCCGAGGTAATAGGTGATGGCTGAATAGAGCAGTCCGAGTGAATGAGGGAAGCGTATTTCTTGATGAAGTGTCAACTGATTGCCATGCCCCGCGCCGATGCAGGTCGTGGACCACTCGCCAACTCCATCGAGTGTCAGGATGGCAGCCTCCTCGAATGGCGACGGAAAGAAGGCGCTGGCAGCGTGGGACTGGTGATGGTCCGTGAAGATCAGTTTGCCACGAAATCTCTCTCCCAGTCCGCGACGTATTTCACGGGGCAGATGTAGCTTTTGCTTCAGCCACAGCGGTAGCGCCAAACGGAATGAGCGATAACCTGCAGGAGCGTAGGCCAAATACGTTTCCAGGAGTCGTTCGAATTTCGTCAGCGGCTTTTCGTAGAAGCCGACGTAATCAAGATTCTCGGGATGAATGCCGGCTTCTTGCAGGCAATAGTGAATCGCATTTTGCGGAAAGAAGTAATCATGTTTCTTCCGCGTGAATCGTTCCTCTTGAGCTGCGGCGACGATTTTCCCGTCCACCACCAACGCTGCTGCCGAATCATGGTAGAAGGCAGAGATTCCGAGGATGGCTGTCATGGCAGAAACAAATTTAATCCGATGAACTCGCCACTCTGTCCCGTTCCGCTCTGTTCCGATCCACGCTGTCCCGCCCCAATCTTTCTCACCCCACTCTGTCTCTGTCCGCCCGCTCGAGTCGTATTCGCAATCGCTCACCGTGCGTAGTACGTTCACCTGGCAACAGTCGTTCGCCGTGTCGGGGCTGGTAGAACGGATCTCGTTCAAGTACCGCACTCCAGCGACTACGAAACCGATCGAGATATTCCCATTCTAACTTCGATCGACCGCGTGATTTGCTTTCAAAGTGATAAGCCTGCACAGAGGGATTGTAGAGGCACCGATAACCAGCTTGACGAAACTTGAAACACAAATCGATGTCGTTATAGCTAGTCGGCAGATGTTCTGCATCAAAACCGCCCACTTGCTGGTAAACGTCACATCGCAGCAAGACCAGCGCGGCGGTCACGGCCGAAAGCTCCTGCAGCGAATGTAGTCGCTCTTGCAAACCCAGTTCATAACGCGGTGTGTTGGCATGAGCATGAAATGGACCCCGATGCGTATAAACCACTCCCCCATGCTGAATGGTGTCGTCGGGATAGATAAGCTGCGAACCGACGATGCCAATCGAGGATTCCTGTTCGGCCGTCGCTACTAACTCTTCCAGCCAGCCTTCTGAAAAACCCCAGACGTCGTTGTTAAGAAGCACGGCGTAACGGGACTTCAAATTCATGATCACTTCGTTGTGCATGGCGGAGTGATTGAATGGGTGCGGATACCGCTGCACTCGGAGAATACCCAGGCGAGTTTGTTCGTCGAGCCATTCCAGTAGAGCGGGCTCCGTCGACTGATTATCAATCACCACGATTTCATAATTTGTGTACGCCGTTTGGGCTCGTAACGAGCTGACGCAGTGGCGGCAGTAGTCGGCATGATCGCGAGTGGCAATGACGATCGTGACGAGCGGCTGTTGCGGCGACTGGAAGCGAATACGCGGCCAACCAGTGGGTTGATCGTAGTGACATTCGGCGGATAGCTGTCTGCGAGCGATCGCCGCGCGCATGGCCTCAAGCCGCAGTTCACTAGTAGCATTTCGCTGCCAAGTCCGCACTCGATCTAACTGGTGAATCGCCAGCAGCTCGGGGATATGCACAATCTGGCGGTGAGAGTGGCGTTCAACGAACCTCAAGAAAAAATCATAAGGAGTCCAGTCCTGGAAACGCTCGTTAAAAGGAGCGAAACCCGGGGACTCCGGCAAATCATTTAACTCTTTCGCAGCGGCTGTAGAAAACAGGGTGACCTGTCCGGTGAACGGCTGGTTCAGCAGTAATTCACTTGAATAGGCTGGTTTAAATGCAGGTCGTAAATGATGGCGTGTCCGACGGACCTCGTCGGAGTAGAAGCAAACGGCGTCGGGATGATCGATTGCATAGAGCTGAAACCAAATGGTGGCATCCTCGGTGAGCGTATCGCCAGCTTCCAAAATACCGAACCACTCGCCGCGAATCGCTTGAAACGCGGTATTCAGCTGCGTAACCAGAGAGGATGAAGCGTCGGCATTGATCCAGGTTGCCTGACCTTGGTCAACCAGGTTGTTCCAAGGTTCACCTAAGCCACGGAGTAATGCGGCGGGCGAGATCAGGATGATATCCCAGTGGGTGTTGATCTGTGCTCGCAGCGATTGCAAAGTCTGTTGAATATCCGCAAGATCATCAGCTCCGGCGACGACCAAGAACGAGTAGTGAACTGGGTGGTCGATCTGGGCGGCCACGGCTGGCCACAGGCGTCGGTTGTGGCGCTGTGCGAGACGATCACGCGCTGGCCAGACCCACGAACGAATGTAGTTGGTGGTACGGCGGCGCAGCGACTTGTAGCGACGTTCTAGCCAGCGTCCAAGTCCCCGCTGGCGTTGTTCTGGCGGTGGCATCCAGGTCGCCGACGGCTGACTGGCAGAGGGCATGCCAATTTCCTAACCGGGGCTACGCGGAGCGGGAAAATCAGCCAGCGAATTCGCTAGATTGGTGAGGTAGCCACCATAGCTGCTCTTGCCCAACGTCTGCGCCTGCTTCAGCAATTCAGCGGCGGTCATCCATCCTTGCCGCCAAGCAATCTCCTCCAGACAAGCTACCTTCAACCCCTGTCGCTCTTCGATCGCTTGAATGAAATTCGAGGCGTCGGAGAGACTGCGAGTGGTACCGGTGTCGAGCCAAGCATAGCCGCGTGTCAACAGCTTCACTCGACATTTACCCTCCTGCAAAAACAGGCGATTCAAATCGGTGATCTCGAGTTCCCCACGGGCACTGGGTTTCAGATCACGCGCCATCTCGATGACTTCAGGACCATAAAAATAAATCCCTGGAACCGCATACGAGCTCTTGGGTTGAGCGGGCTTTTCGACGAGGTCCACGACGCGTCCATCAACGTCAAATTCCACCACTCCATATTGTCGTGGATCGTTAACGTGGTAACCGAACACCTGCGCCCCGGATGTGATTTTCGCGGAATCCTGCAAAAGTTCGGTCAGGCCATGTCCGTACAGAATGTTGTCACCGAGCACGAGGCAAACACTTTGATCACCCACAAAGGAAGCACCAATGTGGAACGCTTGCGCGATTCCTTCCGGGCGCGGCTGAGCGGCATATTCCAAACGAATCCCGAGGTGGTGACCGTCGCCAAACAGAGACTGAAAACCAGGTAAATCTTTTGGGGTGGAGATGAGCAGTATCTCGCGGATACCAGCCAGCATGAGCAAGCTGAGCGGATAATAAACCATCGGCTTATCGTAAATCGGCAGTAGCTGCTTGCTGACGGCTAATGTCATGGGATGCAGGCGAGTGCCCGCTCCACCCGCTAGTACAATCCCACGCATCGGATTTCATCTCCCCTGATCAGCCGTTGAGTCGTTCGGCGTGATGAAATAATCTCTTCTTCTCTGATCGAAAACCGCTCCAGGTTTTCCCGCGACCAGCAGCCGAGATTATGAATCGGCTAGGAATTGGCGGCAAGTTCAATTTCCGGCACATGCCCCTCTCTCTGGTCCTCTCGCCAACGGCTGAGGAGCGGGGATCTGTCGGGCGATATTGTCGGTCGTGTCTCCGACGCGACATAGCGTGCGAGACAAACTCTCAACCTGTAGCTGAACGCTCAACCTGTAGCTGAACTCGCAACCTGTAGCTGAACTCGCAACCTGTAGCTGAACTCGCAAGAGTTCAGTCGATCACCGTTTAAGCCGAAACGCGGGGCGTCTGAAGTCTTGCGACTTCAGCTACGAGGTGGTGGTTGAACGACGAGGTGGTGGTTGAACGTTCAACCTACAGCTATGACTCCAGACGAATGTGTTCCACGGAGTGATTGATCATCCATTCCAACCACGCTTCCTGCTCTTCCGTTAATTCGACTTCCGCCTGTGCCTGTGCGTCCAGCGGCGAGACGACTCGTACCACCAGATCGTCCAGCCACTGGCGAGCGTCGCTGAGCCGCACCCAGTACTCGCGCGGACCAAGCGCGGGAACGCCAGCTGATCCACTCGGCGTCATGAAATAAGCGACATCGGTGCGAAAACGATCCGGCATTTTGAGTGGGCCGAGCTCCGGACGATTCACCGCATAAACCAACATACTGTTACTTCTCTTTTCAAGTGTAATGCCAGACCCACTCATCAATCCGCTGTTCCGCGATCGGCGGCACGCTGTGGCCTTGCTGGTGGTTGAGTAGTCCGAGCGCGGGCGCGTCACCGTAGAGACGATAAACCGGCAACGCAGATTCAATGAACGGCCAGCTGCGATCTCCATCCGCTGAATCACCGCCCAAGAGTAAAAACGGACGCGGTGCAATCATCGCCAGCAGTTCGTGATGTTCGCGTGAGGCAGGAAATCGCTCCAGGGCCGCACCGAGATACCAAGGTGCATTCCAGTTCGAGAATTTAGTCCCAATCCCGCCCTCACTACTCACCGTCACCTTCACACGATCGTCAAACGCCGCCAGATACAAGACCTCCTTGGCACCCAATGAATGGCCAATCGCGGCCACTCGCCGCTGATCCACCTGCGACTGGGCGATCAAAAGATCAATCGCCAGTTGAGCATCATGCAGCATCTTGGCCATGCCAGTCGCTCGCGGATGCAACTGAGCGAACTTCTTCGTCTGCGCGTCTGCTTGAATATGTTCATTGTCCGGCCAGAGGAAATTGCGCGGACAAATGCAAGTGAAACCGCGTCGTGCTAATCTCCAGCCAAAATGTTTAGAACTAGGACCCGCTAATCCGGCCGGTTGCAAAATCGAGTGGTCGACCGTGGAATGAAAGATGGCGGCAGCAGGACGACCACCCTTCGGTGAAGCAGCCGTCGGCTCGAGCACGTACGCTTCAGTTGGCCAGCCCGGTTCACTGTGGTAGCGAATGAGCCGCGTGATCACACCGTCGCTGGTTGTTTCGCGGATTGTTTCGCATTCCGGTAACTTGTTGCGCGAAACACCCAGATCACCCAGTAACTCCCGCCACTCCGACCGCAGCACCTCGCGCCGCTTCTGCCAACTCTCCACGTCGCTAATCGGCTGATTGGTCGGACTCTTCAACAGCGGCGTGAGCTGTGGAGCATCGGTGGGCAAGTTAGCGGGGCGCCGCTGCACGTCGCTCAGCCACTCCAGGGTTCGCGACTTGACTACCTCCTCAAGCACCGCGCCTCGAACCTCTCGAGTCAGACCTGAGGAAACCAGCGAGTGATCTTGGGTGAGAAGTTGTTCGAGCAACAAGCCGCCGCTCGCGAGTGCGGCCGATTGGAGGATGCGGCGGCGAGTCGGTGGGGCGGTTTGTACCGTGGTTGACTGGTCTTGATGCTCGTTCATCCTCGAGTCTCCTCACACCGTTTCTAGCCCTTGGTTTTAGCGAGCAACGCATCGAACAGCTCGCGCTGTTTCTTCAGTGCCGCAACTCGGTCCTCGGGCTTGCTCGCCGCTTCTAACAACATCCAACCTTGGTAGTCGATATCCACCATCAAGCGGAACAGATCTGCCCACGGATAGGTCGTCGTTTCTAACTCATGGATATGGCACGTTTGCCCCATGCGTTTTGCGACCAAGGCAAAATTCTTTTCCAGGCCGGCGCCTTGTAGATCTTGCGGGTTGGAATTCCAGCAAATTGCCACATTCTCGTTCGTCGCGATATCCATGATCGCCTTGATCGTCGGCAGCTCCGCACAGCCACCATGTACTTCCAGTCGAATCTGCTGTCCGAAGCCCGCGCCGTAATCACCGAGTTCGTTGAGTGACTTGCCAATCTGCTCGATCGTCTTTTCCCGTGGAACGTCTTTATGAAAGCCATCTGGTTTGACTTTCACTCCCGTTCCACCGACATCATGACTCAAGCGAATGAAATCCTTCGTCGCTTCGATGGCCTTTTGGAGTGCCTTGGGATCGGGATGGTCATATTTTTCGTTGCTACCGATGCCCACCATCGTCACGCCACTCGCCGCAAACTGCTTGCGCACTTCAGCACGCTGTTGATCGTTAAGCATCGGTTCGACACCATGTTTATGCGTCGTCCGTAGCTCCACGCCTTTCAGTCCCGTCTCCTGGCAGTTCTTCAGTAACGTGGGAAGATCCCAGTCGGCGCCCCACATGTACGTGACCAAGCCGAAGGCAATGTTGTCACCCTTTTCGGAGCGGTCAGCTTTCTTGCCGCCTTGCGCAGCCTTTTCAGCGACGGGCTTAGTCGCCGGCTTCACACCCTCCTGCGCCCAGAGGGAGTTGTTTGTGGTCGCAAGACCACTCAACATCGTGGCAGCAGTAGCTTGAGCGAGGAACGCACGACGTGACTGGCTCGATGCAGCGGCACTAGACATACCGGTACTCCTGTAGGCAACCCAGAGACAACATGACAATCGAAATACGATCAATCGGAACACGCACGGCCACGAGCGGCCGTCGCTTTGACCATAGGCTCAGCGTTTGTACTGCGCCGGGTCCCTAGTGTAATGCGACCTTTTATTCAACCGCAACGCCGAAGAGGTCGGCTCGAGCCGTAAACGGAACGAACTCATCCAGCGGAAACATGGGTCGTTCACAACGCGTATGCCCGAGGCTCTTCACATTGGCACTGGTGGAACCCGGTGCGTCGACATTAATCCGGCGCGCACACCAAGCATCGAACATGTGATGTTCGCAGTGCGGTGATTTCACAACGACCAAATCGAATCGCTGCGGATCCTGTCCGTGGGCTAGAAACCAAGAGCGATCAAATAGGCTAATCGGACGAGTGCCGACGATGATCGTGTAGGTGCCGACTTCCAGTACGGCCGTGGGACCCGAATCCCAGGGCCAGCGGAACGATTCGCTGAAAAATTTCCCGTCGGACAACATGCGCACTCGAGCTTCACACCGCAGCGGCGTGAAGCGTCGTCGATCAAAAGCTCCGCCAAGTTCTGTCTGGATCGTGCTCCCCACTCCACCGGCAAACGCTTGCTGCACAGCCTGTGGATCAATCAGTGGCAAGAGTGCTCGGCCGCGGTACTGCTGCGCAATTAGTTCCCCGAGGATCGCATTGCTATCACCGGACGCGCCTGAGCTAGTCGCATCGGCGGCATCCATCAGGATGACTGTCCCGGTTGTAGTCTGGCTGGCTAACCGCACACTCTCCGACAGACTCGTCAGCGGAACCACCATCTTTTCATGATGCTGCCAGAATAGGTTCGCGAGCTGGCAGGCGGCTGCTGCGGCCTGTTCAGCGGCAGATTTTGGGGCCTCTTTTTTTGGGGTCTCTTCTGTGGTGTGTGTCGCAGTGCCAGACCATCGAGTGCGATCAACCACAACGAACGCGTTGGTGCGCAGTTCGGGTACATCCGTAAATGGATTGCCCCACATGACGCCCGCCGATAGGCCCCAGTCGGTGGCTTCCATCTGCTGCGCGAGCTGAATGGCGTGGCGAATGGAACCGGTGTCAGTAATGAGTTCATCGCCGCGTACCAGCGCCGGAATTTTCACTCGGGCTGTCAGCGGCTTCGCACCATCGTGGATACAGCGCAAGAGCACTCGCGCGGCGCGACTGCCGGTCTCGTAAAAATCCACATGCGGATAGGTGTGATAGGGAACAACGGCATCGCTGTAGCGCAGCATGCGGTCGGTCAAAATTCCGTGTAAATCCAGCGACACGACGATGGGCAAGTGCGGGCCGAGTAGCTCACGTGCCGCTTGCAGCAAAAATCCTTCGGGATCATTTTCGTCCTCGGCTTGCATCGCTCCGTGGAGCGAGAAGAAGGCCCCATCTAGCTTGCCGCTCTGCTTGGCCGCCTCAAGGTCAGCGAGAAATGTCTCTCGTAGCTTCCGCCAACCCGAAGCCGTGAGGATGCCGCCCGACGTGATGGCACTACCGCCGAACGCGGGCACAACTTCGATCGTTGAGTCTTGGGCGAAGACCTGCAGAGCACCACCGACTTCTTCGCGCACCTGTCGATGATGCTTGATCAGGTCGGGACCACGGACGACACGAAAATCGGCGTAGTCACTGCGCGCTGGATTGAACGACGAAACCTCTTGTTTGCATTCCGCGACAACGATTCGTGGCATAGGAATATGGCGTTGGTAGGTGGAGTGAGAGTGAAAGAACGGAGGATAAATCTTTAAGCCAAAATGGGCTGTACGACCTTGCCATGAACATCCGTCAGGCGATAGTCGCGGCCCGAGTGGCGATAGGTAAGCCGAGTATGATCGAGGCCCATGAGGTGCAAAATTGTGGCGTGAAAGTCATGCACATGGACTTCGTTGCTGCCGACATCAATTCCATATTCATCCGACTCACCATACGTCATGCCAGGCTTGACACCGGCACCCGCGAGCCACGACGAGTAGACCCAGTGATGATGCTCACGCCCCTTCGCATTCGCATCTGCGTTGAATGGAGTTCGCCCAAATTCACTCGTCCAGACGACGAGTGTATCGTCGAGCATGCCGAGGCGTTTGAGGTCCTGCAGCAAACCAGCGATCGGCTGATCGACGTTCTTGGCGAGTGGCAGATGCGTATCCATGTCGCCGTGTGCGTCCCAGTTGTTCGACGAACCGACATCAATTAACTCAATGAAGCGCACTCCGCGCTCCGCGAGCCGCCGAGCGATCAGACATTGCCAGGCGAAGCCCTGAGTGGAACCGCGTGGCAGACCATAAAGGTTGAGCGTCTCATCGGTTTCTCGCGTCAGGTCGAAAACCTCGGGCATCTCTGCCTGCATCCCAAAGGCCGTCTCGAAGGTTTTCATGCGAGCGGCGAGTTGAGTGTCGTTCGCGCGGGCGGCTTGATGTCGACGATTCATGTTGGCCATCGCCTGCAGCTCCAGTTCCTGCAAACGATTGCTGGCCACTCGGCGCTGGATATTCGCCACCGGTTCAGCTCCCGGCACGACGCGCGTGCCTTGATGAGAGCCGGGTAAAAAATCGCTGCCCCATACCTGTCCACCCGCGTAAGGTGTTTGTGGCGCGATCACCACAAACGACGGCAGGTTGCGATTCTCGGTGCCGAGTCCGTAGCTGAGCCAGGAGCCCATGCTCGGTCGCGCAAACGTGAACGATCCCGTGTGAATCCCTAGTGTTGCTTCATAATGATTGGTGTGATTGGATTTCATCGAGCGAATCACGCACAGGTCATCGACGCAGCGAGCGATGTGCGGAAATAAGCTGCTAACTTCGATGCCACTTTGACCGTGGGGTTTAAATTCCCAGTGCGGTCGCTTGAGGTACATCTGAAACTCGCCCTTCCGCCCTTGAAACTCATGGATCGGAATTTTCTTTCCGGCGTCGGCGACAAGCTTGGGCTTCGGATCAAACGATTCGACGTGCGAAACGCCACCGCTCATGAACAAAAAAATCACGCGCTTCGCCTTGGCGGGGAAATGCGAGGGCTTGGGGGCTAAGGGATCGAGCAGCGCGGAATTGGCACCGCTGGCGCTGTTGGGACCGCCGGCACCAGCGTTATCTTCCGCCGCAAGTTGGCGCACCAGGGACGGAAAAATCAGTGAGCCGCCCACGAGGGAGCGCATCAAGGAACGTCGCTGAGGATCAAAAATGGAAATCGTGGGCATTGGAATCACGGTTAGCGAGGAGGAAGGTTGCTAATCGACATACAGGAATTCGTTACTGCCAATCAGGGAGCGTAGGAAAGCGGCCAGGGCTGCCGTTTCCAATTCGCGCTGTCGTGCGGCAGTTAATTCTTTCCAGTCTTTACCGACATCGGCCGATGCATCGCGCAGCGCCAGAGCGTACTCCGTCAGGAATGGTTGGGCCTCTTGTAGTTCGGCCTCCGTCGCGGCTCGACCAAACGCCTGACGATAGGCCTGCTGGATTCGTGTTACCTCAGCGGAATGCGTCGCCACCAAAGTGGTCGACCAAGCTTGAGCGGAGGCATGCAGGAAAGGATCGTTCAGGAAAAACAGCGCTTGGGTAGGAACCGTCGTTCCCAAACGTATGGCGGTAGTAGCATTGGGATCGGCGCCATCGAAGAGTGCCAGGTAGGGATGGCGCTTCAGGCGCTGAGTCATCAGGTAGATGCTGCGCTGGCGATGCTCATACACGGCACTGAACGGTCCGTGCTGAGAGAAACCCCATTGCAGCGGCGACGGAAACGTGTGGCCCTCGCCAGGACGCGGGTCGAGTTGTCCGGTGACTGCTAATATCGCATCACGGATCTCCTCGGCACTTAATCGTCGCCGCTGAAAGCCACGATATAAATCGGAAGCATCAGCGAGCGCTTCCTGCTGATAAACGGCACTGCGGAGGATCAATCGATGGATCGCTTTGATCGACCAGGCCTGTTCCATGAATTCCACAGCCAGAGCATCGAGCAGTTCTGGATGAGTGGGTAGTTGTCCACGTGAGCCAAAATCGTTCGGTGTCTTAACTAACCCTCGTCCGAAATGATATTGCCAGATTCGATTCACCATCACGCGGGCGGTGAGTGGGTTATCGCGCTGCGTGAGCCAAAGTGCTAACTCGCGGCGACCGCTACCGACCGTTTGCGCCGGTAACGGTTCGCCACCGAGCAATTTCAGGAAGCCACGTGGCACCAATGCACCGGGCTGATCCGGCTCACCGCGCTGCTGCACTGGAACATCGTGCGGAGTGCCTTCCGCCATGCCGTAGGTCAGCGGAAAGGGACCGTTCACAAGCAGCTCGTCGTAGCGTCGCCGAATCTGCTCGGCACCGGCCCGCAATTGTTCGAGCTGCCGCTGCAGGGCTGCAATCTTTTCTTGTCGTGCCAGTTGATCCGCTGGTTGAACGCTGTTCGGCTTCGTGCTTAACGGTGCGAGTGGCTGGTCGGAAAGCAGGAAATTGTCGGCGTCGAGTGCTGGGCGAGTGCCGGGGAGGTGTCCGTAACTATCGATGAATGAGTAGTCGATGCGACCATTCCAGCCGGTAGCGAATTGTCCGGCGAAGTCGATCGTTTCGACTTTCGGATTTTCGTCGCGCTGTTCGGTGCCTTCGGGTTTGCGATCCCCCGATGTGGACGCGGCTGGTACCAGCGAGGCCAGTTGGGCGGTGTAGGTTTTGGCATTCAGATCGAGCAGCAGGCGGACTTGATACCAGTGATTCCCTTGCAGGGGTGAAATAAGTTCACGAGCGTCACCGGTCCGTTTGAAAAACTGTGAGCCATTGAAAAACAATTCCACGGCGGCCGATGTCCCGGCACCTTGACCGAGGTAGTATCGCCACGATCCCGCTCCACCCGCTTGCTGATCACCGAGGCGAAAATCGAAAGCCACATGCAGGCGGCCTTGTGGGTCGGCTTTGACATCGGGTAGCGTCCAGCCAAACCCGTCGTACGGCGCTCGATTCGGCAGATGCACACCCAGTTTTCCCGCCGGGTAGAGATTGTGATAGGGACTTTGTGCCGCCGCGATGATTTTGACGGCACTATTGGGGCCGGGATTCCACGGCGCCGCAGGCACTCCATCCCGCGTCTGTAATTCGAAGTCGCCGTCGCGACCAGCCAGCTCGCGCAGCTGCGCCTCGATCGCCGCAGGGTCAGCTCCGGCTCCGCTGTCGGCGGCGCTCTGATCGCCGCTCTTATTCCTGTTGCTGTTATCCTTATTGCCGCTCTCAGCGAGCGGAAAGGTTACAGAGACGGGGTTTGGCGCGGTGGTCTGATGACTGAAATTGTCTAGTTCGAGTGCGGGTCGAGTACCGCTGGTGAGTGCGTCGCTGCTGATCGCGATGTGGTTGATTCCAGTCGGTTCATCACTCGCGTCGGTTCGAGGCAGAGATTTTTCGGCGATTACGTGGATAGCGCCGGGCGTACCGCAGCGGCCCGAGATGGTCTTATTCGTGGTATCGATTGCCAATTGCAGATTCAGCCACTGATTCAGCGGCAACGGCGCGAGCAACTCCAGTTGTTCACCGCGACGTACGTGCAGGCCATTCGTGCCGAGGATCAATTCGCAGACGACACGGCCTGGTCTGGCGCCGAGCAGCAAGCGATGAGTTCCTTCACTCTTAGCATCCGCAGCATTCAAGCGCAGATCGAGATTAATCCACGAGACTGCGTTTGCTGGAGTGGATGTTTCGGTTTGAAAGGTTTGTTCGATGCGATAGGCGGAGCCGCCAGCCGGGATGCTCGCCCCGACTCGGCCACCGGGATAAACATTTTTATAGGGGCTTTGAGCGGCAGTGGTGACCGCGATGGAGCCTTGATAGATCCAGGGTGGGACCAGTACTCCGTTGCTGCCACCCGCAGCGGGCGCCTGCAATTCGAAATCACCGTCGCAATCGACGAGCGAGCGGAGCACGACATTGGCGACCGGCTGCTTGAGCGCCG
>JBJSXJ010000312.1:0-6349 GCA_046086325.1 Planctomycetota bacterium
AAGCCACCGGCAACCGCCGCGAAACCGTTGCTCCGCGGGGACTGGGACGCCCTGGAAGCACTCATTCATGAGGAAGGCTTAGAAGATGAGTCGGCCTTTTTGCCAACGGCGGAACGGGAATCGATCGCCGTCGAAAACCTAAGCCATCTGGAGGATTTCCAAACGACCTGTCGTCTTTGGAGTTTGATTGATTCTGGTGAGATTTTGGACGTGATCACCAGCACGACGGGCAGTCCCAAACCAAGCTGGGACTCCGACGGTGGTGCAGGAAAAATTGACTTTCTTCACTTCGGTTCCCTGGCCTTCGTGCGCAGTGATTTGAAAACGCATCACGAGATACGTAAATTGCTCGCGGATCTGCGTCAAAAGGTGGGACGCCCCGGACCCAACTCGCTCACACGAATCGACGATAATTTAATTTTGTTCGAAGGGCGAATAGGAATCGATGAGTCGGAATTCGATTGGCACGAGTTCAGCAACGTCATCATGGATCATGTCAGTCATCCCACGCCGGGCTGGAGAGACAACGGAGGAACTGGCGAAGCAAAAATCATGGCGCCACGTAGTCGCCTCGTGGTGAGGCAGTCGGCTCCAGTTCATGATGAACTGCAACTGTTTTTAACGAATGCGAGGCGGACACTTTATGAGCAGCGATATCAAATGCGGCCGTGGGAAAGTCTCTCCTTGCATTACCTGCAACCCCACGTCGCAGCGCCATCGACCGACCGCGCCACGGACGACGAACTGCAACTACTCACCGCTTGTCGTGATCGCCGACTCGGTGCCTGGGTCACTCAGCAGAATCGAGTGCGGCCGCTCGTACTGGACGTCCAGCGCAACGGCGACCGCGTCGAACTGCGCACTCCACGCTGACGCACCATTCGCTTAGACGGCCTGCACGCCGCGTTCGCTCATCGCGACTGGGGGATGGTGGAACTAGGCCCGTATGCGGAATCGGCACGACGCACGTTCGATTCCCTGCTGCCCTGGCTGCCTCATCGCAGCGATCGGGAATTGGCCAGTATGTTTCAAATCACGTCGCTCGATTTGCCCGACTTGAAAGCGGGCGAGTTCGCGTTGCAACTAGTGCCGGAAGTGCTCGGTGATTCTGGTCACAACGTGATGGTGTGGATCATCGATCGTGAATCCGGGGCACTCCAGCGCATACAGTGGCGACAGGATGAAAAGCTCTTGATGGAACTCACCTGGCGTGTCAGCTCTCCAGCAGCACCGGCCGCTTGGGAGCTGCGCCGCGGGACGGACACCGATCAACCCTCGCTCCGCTGGATGTCTCTGGCGCAGTCTCCGGCCGTGCTCAAACAACTGGGAAGAACGGCTCAGCCGGTAGCTGAAATCCCGCCGCTCGACGCCGCCTGGCCAGGTCTGCTGGTCATCGATCGTCGAACCGATGCGGAAACAAAAGCGGTTCCCCCAAGCCTGCTGGATGAATGGCATCGTGCCTGCAAAGCAAAACGCTACGCAGAAGCCAAGACGCTCATCGAACAGGCCATCGAGCGACAAGGGCCCTTGGCTCCCCTGCTCTTCTTCCGCGCCTATAGCCAAGCGAAAATGAGCGACAAGGGGCAGAACGCTGCCGTGGAGGCGGACCTGCGCAAACTGGTCTCGCTGCCATCGACTCGTTGGCTCCACCTAATCACTTCCGAAAACTTTCCCCAATTCGATGAGGAAAAAATCTATGAGCTCGTGAGTAGTCGAACGGCCGCGATCCGGACCGCCGACGATGAGGAACTGCTGGCTCGACTGGCGCTGCGGATCATGAATGGTGAGCAAGCCTGGAAGCATTGCCAGGTAATGATGAAGCTGGATGATGCCTCGATGATTAAATTTCAGCGTTTGTTCTTCGCGCTAAGTCTCGCTACCGCTAACAAAGACTACGCCTTGGCGGGAACGTGGGCACTCCGTGCTAAGCATCCAGGAATCAACCTCTCGGACCTCACGCGTTTGAGCAGCTTTATCTATCAAAATCAGGGGAAAGAGGTGGTTCGTGATTTGATGCTGCATCGCGCTGCCCAGAACCTGCGCCGCCAGATCGATGAACCGGAGCTCTGTTACCTCATCGCCATGCGCACCGACGATCCACTCGATCGCTGTCGCTGGCTGCTGCGCGGCATGAAAGAGACTGACGAGCGCGAACTCAGCAGCGCTAAAACGCTGGCGAAGGAGCTGCTGTCAGCCGCGAAATCGACGGACCTGGCACAGTTCGACGAGCTGTATAAGTCGGAAACCCAGGAGTATGGTCGAGAGGTACTGCGGCTGGTAGAGTTATCGCGCACGAAGGATGAGAAGCGAGTTCGCGAGTTGGCGGTGCGATTGTGGAACGACTCCTGGGATGCCGACGCGTTCACCCGTGGATTGCTCACAATTGAAGCGGAACGCTTCGTCATTCTCCGCCGACTCAATGAGCAGAAAGCCCATGAGCTGGTGGTGCAATTGTTGGAGGAGCGAATCTGGGATGTGTTGGCGAGCCGCGAACGAGCTCTGCTGGTTGAGCTCACGGCAGCCTACGCCGCTTTAGGGCGAGAACTCGACGCTCGCCGCGCCTGGTCGACAACATCACGGATCACAAATCCTGAATCCAATGCTGACAATCCCTGGAGTTCAAGCGATCGGCCAGGTGCAGGTGGCATGGGAGGTATGGGTGGCATGGGAGGTAGGGGAGGAATGTTTTGAAGATGCCCGAAAAAAGTCTGCTTAGGCTACTCACCGCGATCGTTCTGGCGGTGAGTGGCGATCTGGTGATGGTTGGCGACGTTTTCCTGAGGACGCCGTGGCTAAGCGCGACTGCCGCTGCGCAAGAATCTCCAATAGCCTCTCCATTAGCGCCCCCACCCGCGCAGGTAGAAGCCCCGGTAAAAGTGGAAGTCTTTCCGCCCGGACTCAACGGAGTGGCGCGCTATCGCATTCCCGGCTTAGTTGTCACCGCACGCGGCACACTTCTGGCCTACTGTGAAGCTCGGCGCAACGACAGTCGCGACTGGGGCGAGATTGAAATCCATTTGCGACGTTCGACCGAT
Source organism: Planctomycetota bacterium (assembly GCA_046086325.1). Taxonomy (GTDB): domain Bacteria; phylum Planctomycetota; class Planctomycetia; order Pirellulales; family Pirellulaceae; genus JBJSXJ01. Next base: position 3,036 of record JBJSXJ010000312.1, read on the forward strand.
GGAGGACGAACGTGGCAGCCCGCGCAGCAGATCGCTCATCGTGGACCACGCCTCGAAGGCAACCCCACGAAGGCTGCCGCGGGAGCTCGCGAACAGACGGTCAATAACCCGGTCGCCATCGTTGATCGTCAAACGGGTGCCATCGAATTCCTCTACTGCGTCAACTACGCGCACTGTTTCTCCCAGCGCAGTACCGATGATGGGTTGACCTGGAGCGAGCCGGTCGAGATCACCGACAGCTTTCTACCGTTTCGAGACCAGTATCCGTGGAAAGTGATTGCGACCGGCCCGGGCCATGGTGTGCAACTGAAGAGTGGTCGTCTCGTTGTGCCCATCTGGCTCGCCTATGGCAAGACCGGCGACCACGCCCCGTCCGCCTCAGGCACCATCTACAGTGACGATCACGGACGCACGTGGCGCGCGGGTGAGATCGCGGTTGCCAATCAGGCTCCTTACGTTGATCCGAATGAGACGATGATCACCGTGCTGTCGGATGATCGTGTGATGCTCGTCAATCGCAACGTCTCGCCCGAGAATCGCAAACTGGTCACCTACAGCCGCGATGGGGCGACGGGCTGGAGCCGCCCCGAGTTCCATGAGCAGTTGTGGGAGCCGATTTGCATGGCGAGCATCGTAGCGCATCCAGCTCGTCCCGGCACACTCATCTTTTCCAACCCCCACACCTTGCCGACACCACGCTCGAGTGCGAAGCCCGCGCGCGGCGCCAGCGGCAAACGCGAGAATCTCACGATCAAGTTGAGCACCGATGATGGAAAGACCTGGAAGGTGTCAAAGACGCTGGAGCCGGGACCGTCGGCCTACTCCGACTTGGCCGTGCTCCCAGACGGTGACGTCCTGTGCCTTTACGAGCGAGGTAACTCGATTACCTGCGCCCGCTTCTCGCTCGACTGGATTAACACTCCACCCTGATTCCGTGTACGATAAGGGCCGCTCGCGGTGCTGGCTGCTGCGAGCAGTTGGCTGGTTGTCCCTCACACTGGTCAGGAAAGGCACCGTACATGTCGACTTCCTCGGAAGGTCATTCTGCTCCTAACGCTGGAAATTCCCACGATTCCGGGACTGCACCGAGCAACTCGGCTGCAAGCTCGACTGCGAATGCAGCGTCGGGCGAGCGCCGGACGAAGAGCGAGGCGGCTCGCGCCAGCAGCGAACAACGCAACGAACAACAAAGCGAACAACGTGGGCTTGTCGGCAGCATCATCCGCTCCACGATCGACTTTGTGACAGCCGTGGTCTCGGCGCCCCTCGTGATGATTCGTGGTCGCCGTGACAGCGATTCTCTCATCGTCTACACCGCTCATCCCAGCTTCTATCTCTGGATGCTGATTCTGACGGGGTTCGTGCTTTCGTTCCTCGTCCGTCGCGAATGGATTTCCGCTTCCAGTGGTGGCTGGCTCTATATCTGGGTGCTCGTCTACTCTCTGTTCACTCTCATCTACGATCTCAACACGCGTCGCATGGCGCTCTGGAGCGGCATCTTTTTGCTGCTCTGGTTGCTCTCGAAATATGTCGAGCATGTACGAAACATTGCGGTCATCGGCAACTTATCCAGTTACCTGACATCGCTCGATCCGAAACTGGATCCGGGAACCGTGACGGTACTGAGCTGGTTGCTGCTGATCCCCTGGCTTGGCTCGCTGGCACAGATGGTCATGTACGGCCGCAAGCGATTCACGCCGAATGAGATTGGGGAATTTCATTTTGGTGAGGGGCATGAGCTGACGGATCGCATGGGGCTGCGATTTCGCACTCGTTATCGCGATTTGCTGGAAACGCTGCTTACGTTTGGCGGCGGTGACCTGCTCGCCGTCGACAACCATCAAAACGTGATCAAGCGCTGGGACAACGTGATCGGGCTCTTCTTCGCCTGGCCCGATCTCGATCGAATCCTGCACCAGCGCAGCGTCATGGATCAAGACGAAGAAGAACTGCTGCGTCGCAGTTTGGAAGCGCAGCAGGAAAAAGCTCAGCCGTAAGAACGCTTACGGCGTTTTGGGACGCGGCACGACCGGCGGTAGCGGTTTGCCTTTCGCGTAGAACCGCATCGATACGGAATTCACGCAGTGGCGAGTATTCTTCTTCGTAAAGCCCTCGCCGAAGAAGACGTGCCCTAAGTGCCCGTCGCAGTTGTTACAGATGATCTCCGTGCGCTGGCCATCCTCGTCCGGCAACTGCTTCACCGCTCCCGCAATCTCAGCATCAAAACTGGGCCAGCCGCACTGGCTATCGAACTTGTCGTCGGAGCGGTAGAGCGGGGCATTGCAGCGGCGACAGACGAAAGTGCCGGGATCGTGCAGCTTGGTGTATTCACCCGTAAAAGCGCGCTCGGTGCCTTTATACAGAATCACACGAGCTTCCTGCGGCGTGAGCGAGTTGTATTCCGTTTGCGGTTTTGTCTCGGCGGCGGACTCGTCGGCAGCCGTGAGTTGGGAGTCATCATCTGGAGCGGCGGGAGCATTCATCGATTGTTCCTCGGTGTCAGCTGAAGATTTAGCAGGCGAGGCCTGCGGTGCAGTTTCAATCATGGGAGGCTGCGGTTGACAACCGGTAACGGCGACTAGCAGACAACCGGTAACGGCGACTAGCAGACAACCGCTCAGGAAGCTGGCGCACAGACCAATCGCACGCTTCGGCCCGCTGCCGCTTCCAGTCTTCACTAGGTGGATCATTCCGGTGCCCTCCTGGATGGTGAGTTCTCTTGATGGTGAGTGCCGTGATGGTGGATTCTTTGCTGGTGAGTGCCTGCTGGTAAGTGCCTGCTGGTAAGTACCTGGTCGCACTCCTAGCCAGTGACACAACTCTACGGCCCGCCCCGCTCGGCGTAAAGTGACCATTTCCGGGGCGTCGTCGAGCCACCGTGCGATGGACTTCCAGTCCGTCGTACCTCTAGACGTCTATCGTCGTGCGATGGACTTCCAGTCCGTCGCCGAGCCGTGCGATGGACTTCCAGTCCGTCGTCATTGCCGTGCGATGGACTTCCAGTCCGTCGCCGAGCCACCGCTACACCACGACGGACTGGAAGTCCGTCGTACCTCTGGAAGTCCGTCGTACAAATAAAAATCCTTCGCCGAGTCGTGCGATGGACTTCCAGTCCGTCGCCGCACCGCCGCTGCCCACGACGGACTAGAAGTCCGTCGTACCTCTCGAAGTCCGTCGTACAAATAAAAGTCCGTCGCCGAGCCGTACGATGGACTTCCAGTCCGTCGCCGCACCACCGCTGCCCACGACGGACTGGAAGTCCGTCGTACCTCTGGAAGTCCGTCGTACAAATAAAAGTCCGTCGCCGAGCCGTG
>JBJSXJ010000313.1:0-26178 GCA_046086325.1 Planctomycetota bacterium
CCGGTCGCCACGGTACGAAGCTGCTAGCCGTGGTTCTCCAAGCGCCTCGTCATCGGATTTATTTATCACCGGCGGATGCGCCCGCCTCTCCCGCGGAGATCACTCCGCCCTGGAAACTCGACGAACTCATGAACACGGCAACTCATGATTTGGTGAGTGGCCGCGGCTATGGAATTGAACGCTGGAGCGACCTGTACACCGATCGTCAAGCAATGCTGCTGGCTACGCTGTGTGATTTGATCGAGCCGCTGCGGGATGAAATTCATGCAGAGGCCCGAAAGGCGGGCTTAGCTGCCGACGGCATCTCGCTGGCAGACGGTGGTCGGGGAGCACTCGCTTATGCCGATGCAATCGTGACCTACCTGGCGCTGGCGATTGGCAAGACAGCCGATGCGCAGTCGATGCTCTGTCGCTGGAAACCGTCCATGGACCAGTCGATTGCGACTTTCGCACGTCAAGCGCTGCCGATGGTCTGGGACTTTTCCGAGTCCAATCCGTTCGCCGCGATGGCCGGTGATTACCAAGTCTCACTCGATAATATGATGCGAGCGGTGGAGCGACTGCCGATTGGCCGAGCGGCGGTGGAAGCCTGCGACGCTCGGCAACAAACACTGAGCGAGTACCGCGTCGTGTCCACTGACCCGCCTTATTATGACAACATCGGGTATGCCGACTTATCGGACTTTTTCTATTTATGGATTCGTCGGGCGCTCGCTGCAGTGTCTCCCAGTTGGGTGACAGAACGCACCACACCCAAAGAAGCAGAACTGGTCGCGCTCTCGTATCGACATGGTGGAGTAGCGGAGGCAAATCGTTTTTTCACGACCGGTATGCGTCAGGCTCTGCAAGCCATCGCTCGACAACATCATCCCGATTTTCCGATCACGTTGTACTACGCGAGTAAACAAACGGAGTCGAAGGGAGAGTCGGGAGTGGACAGTTGGCAAGCGTTTTTGGAAGCGATCATCGGCACCGGACTAGCCATCACCGCTGCGTGGCCGCTGCGGACGGAGTTAAGTAATCGAGTGATTGGTCGGCGCGCGAATATGCTGGCTTCCAGTTTGGTGCTCGTCTGTCGCCCGCAGCCGCTGCGGCGCCCCGCAGGCGATCCGGTGCAACTGGCGCAGCAGTTGCGTGAGGACTTGCAGCGGGTAGTGCCGCTGTGGCGGCAAGCCGGTGTCGCCGCCATCGATTTACCTCAAGCCGCCGTCGGACTGGGCATGTCCATCTACACTCGCTATGTCTGGAATCAGTCGGAAAATCCCCTCTCCGTCGCCCAAGCCATGTCACTCATCAATCAGACGCTGCAGCAGTTCCTCGCAGCCGAGTTGGGGGAAAGCGGGAGCTGAATCGCCGGAAATCGATGCGGACGTTGGTACGGTGGAACGTCAGCCGCTGCCCCGGAAATCCGCGAGCCAATTTCCCGCCGGCCCCGGTTTCTGATACGATTTCACACTCTATTCGAAGTTTCTCATCTCTGCAGGAGCGGATCTGATGGCACGGCTTTTCCATCGTGGCTGGTCGGGAGCGTTCGTTACGGCGTTGTTGCTCGCAAGCAGTTTCGTGGGAGTGGCGCGTGGGGCAGACGAAGGTCAGCGACTGGCCACCGAGCTCCGGCAACTCTTTCAGCCTGCCATCACGGGTCGTTCGGTCGCCCCGCAGGGTACCCCTGGCAAGTCCTCCGCTTGGCAAGCGTTTTCGCTGGCCGTGGAAGCTCGAGTGCCCATCGATGGTCGTCCCCAAGATGTCACCTTGCGACTGGATCGGCATGGCGAGCAAGCGTTTGATCTGGATGTGAAACACCAAGACTACTGGGTGCAGATACGACGTCGAGCGGATGTCACATCGCTGGTGCTGCCCTACCACAAGAAGCAATTCGTCGGCACGGGCGCGACCAATCAGGTTGATCATCTCGCTCCACTCGGCGCCATCGATCGCTTGATCAGCGATGGCTCGTTGGTGTCGCAGTTCAAGAGTCTACTGACGACCGAGGATCCTGCTGCCGCTGCTCCACTGCTCTCGCTGCTACTGGGTCTGAAGTATGACGAGCAGGCGAGCGCGTTTCGTATCGGCAAGGACGTCGTCATTCGGTTCGAGAAGGAGCCGCGCAAGTTGGTGGTGGAGGCAGGTGAGGTGCGCGTCGCGGCGCGTTTTGATGCTGCCAAGGAACCGCTTTCTTTGGATACACCCGCTGGTTTTCAAAAAGTGGATTTGAATCGCGGAGAGTTGGAATTGACGCTCGCTCGCGGTCTACGCCGGGCGCTGGAAGTGCTACTGCCCGGGCCCGCCTTGACCTCACCCACGGAATCAAATCTGCAAGTGGCCCACGGCAGTCGTCGCTGGGTTGATGGCCAGCGACTCGTCACACTGCACGGCACACCCGAGCAGATTGGCAAGGCGCACGGTGAGTTGCTTCGAGAGGAATCGCTGCGCTGCGTCGACTCGGTGCTCTACGCCTTCGGCACGGTCCAGACCATCGTTAATGGTCGCTGGTTCCGTCACGATCTGGAGTCGGCTTATGAACGATTGGCTCGTCATATTCCGGACGATCACCGGCGCGAAACACGAGCACTGGCGGCCAGTCTGAACATTCCCGCACAGGTGGCAGAGGTGGTGAATGTCTTTCCAGAAATGTTCCACTGCTCGGGATTTGCCGTATTCGGTAAGGCTACGAAAGACGGCAAGATGTATCACGGTCGAGTGCTCGACTATATGACGACGATTGGGTTACAAGATGCAGCGACCACGATGGTGATTGCGGTCGATGGCAAGATTCCGTTCGTCACGGTCGGCTACGGTGGATTTATCGGCAGTGTGAGTGGCATGAATATCCAAGCAATTTCGCTTGGTGAGATGGGCGGGCGAGGCGAGGGGAAGTGGGATGGAGTGCCGATGGCGACCTTGATGCGTCGAGCACTCGAGGAATGCACCACGCTTGATCAAGTCATGGATCTCTGGAAAAAGAGTCCTCGGACCTGTGAATACTATTACGTCTTCGCGGATGGCAAAACGAAGCGCGCGGTGGGTGTAGCGGCGGTGCCGGAACAGATTGAATTCTTGCAGCCCGGTCAGTCTGACCCACGACTGGGTGATGGCATCCCCGATACGGTAGTGTTGTCGGCGGGTGATCGACTGCAAAAACTGCGCGAACGAGTGCAAAAGAAGTATGGTGAAATTGATGTCGAAGCGGCACAGTGGCTGATGAGCCGACCGGTGGCCATGACATCGAATCTACACAACGTCCTGTTCGTACCTGAGGATCGAGTCCTGTATGTCGCCAATGCGGATCACCGACATCCCGCAGCCGAGCGCCCATACGTGAAATTCGATCTGCGAAAACTGATTCAGGAAATGCCCGCCAAAGTGCAGTAACGAATTTCCAGGACAACGACCAACCAACGATGCTGATGCGTACCGCAAGTTTTATTTGTTTCTCCTTCGTGTTCCTGGTTGCACTTCTGCCTATGGGCTGTCGGCGAGCGGCGCCGACTGAGTCAGCGACAGCCGGCGCCGACAAGGCCGGTGCCGACAAGGCCGGTGCGGATGCGAGCAAAGCGCTGGCTAAAGTTGTCGTCACTGCTGCTGCAGTTAAAGTTAAGCCAATTGAGCGTCGAGTGTCGCTGGTCGGTACCTTGCACGGCTTCGAAAAGGTGACGCTTACACCGAAGGTGGAAGGTCGCGTGCTGGCGATCGAAGGCGAAGTGGGAGATCGCGTGAAACCCGGCGCACTCCTGCTGGAACTCGATCCCACCGATTATGAACTCGCCGTCGACGAGGCCGAACGGGGCCTGGAAACCGAACTGGCGCGACTCGGTCTCGAAGAAGTTCCCACGGATGGCATCGATGTTGAATCGCAGCCCTCCGTGGTACGCGCGACACTGCTGCTGGACAACGCTCGCCGACGCTTTGATCGACAAAAGGCTTTGTTATCCAGCGCCGTGTCGACGCGTGAAGCGTATGAGCAGATTGAAACCGAGTTGAAAGTTGCCGAGGCGACTCTGCGGCAAACTCGGCTGGAGATTCAATCCACCTTGGCGGCCGTACGCCATCGGCAAGCGATACTGGCACAAGCTCGACAACGACTGGCCGAGACGAAACTCTCCGCTCCCACAACTCAGATGCCGCAATCGGCCAAGGATCAGGACAAAAGCAGCAGTGATGGTACGGCCTACGTCATCGCTCGCCGCATGACATCGGTCGGCGAGATGGTGCGAGCGTTTCCATCTACGCCCGTTTTTGAGCTCGTTGTCGATAGCGTCTTGAAGCTCAAGGCCACCGTACCCGAACGGCTCTCCAGTCAATTGCGAGCTGGTCAGCCGGTGGAGGTGCGAGTGGAAGCTTATCCGCAGGAAGTATTTGCCGCGACCATCTTGCGACTCAACCCTACCGTGGATCCTCAAAGCCGGACCTTTGAGGTCGAAGCACTGGTGCCCAATCAGGATTATCGCCTGCGACACGGCGGCTTCGCGAAAGCGGATGTCATCACGGATAAGCAAGCCCAAGGGACGGTCGTTCCACTTTCCGCCATTACCAGTTTCGCAGGTATCAATAAGGTTTTTGTGCTGCGCGATGGAGCGGCCCAAGAAGTGCTCACTCGACTTGGCATGCGCGGTGAAGGTTGGGTGGAAGTGATTCCCGAGAGCGGCACGTTGGAGGATGGCGATCTGGTGGCGACGAGTGGCCAGTCGCGTCTCGCGAATGGTACACCCGTGGAAATCCGTGATCCCACGGCTGTGGGTCCGGGGGAGTAGTTGGGATGACGATTTGGGAACTCTGCATTCGTCGCCCCGTTTTCACGGTCATGCTGATCAGCGCTCCCGTCGTGCTCGGACTAGCTGCCTATCCGCGACTGGGAGTCGACCTGTTTCCCAACGTGGATCTGCCGGTGGTTGTCGTTACGACGACACTCAAGGGCGCCGGCGTGGAAGAGATGGAATCGAGCGTCACGAAGATTGTCGAAGAGACCGTCAACACCATCTCGGGCATCGATGAGTTGCGTTCAACAACCAAGGAAGGCATGTCTCAGGTCGTTGTCCAGTTCGATTTAAACAAAAATGGAGATATTGCTGCGCAAGAAGTGCGCGACAAAATCTCCAGTGCACTTAGTCGCTTCCCCGTGGGCACCGACGCACCGCTCATCGATAAATTCGACATCGATGCCTCACCCGTAATGACGGTGGCCGTCTCCGGTCGACGTAATTTTCGTGAAGTCACCGAAATCGCGCGGAAGGCGATCAAAGAGGAATTAGAAACAGTTGGTGGAGTAGGTGCTGTCACCCTGGTCGGTGGTCGTAAACGAGCGATCAACGTCGAACTCGACATCGATAAGCTGCAGGCGTATCAGCTGGCAGCCGAGGATGTGCGGCAGGCATTTCAGCGGCAGAACATCGAACTGCCGGGCGGCCGCGTGGATCAAGGATCAGAGGAGTTGATTCTGCGCACGATGGGGCGCATGGAGCGAGCAACCGACTTCAGTCAATTGATTATTGCCGATCGTGGCGGGCATCCCGTTCGACTCGCGGATGTCTCCACCGTCTACGACTCCAATGAAGAAGCTCGAGGACTCAGCCGTTTGGACGGCGATAACGCGGTGAGCTTGCTGGTGCAAAAGCAATCTGGCACGAATACGGTGGAGGTTGTGCGAGCGGTTAAGAAACGGCTGGAGCGTATTCGCGCGAATCTGCCCGATGACATCCGCACGTTTGTGATTCGTGACCAGTCGCGATTCATCGAGCATTCGATTGACGAAGTGAAATTTCACTTGCTGCTGGCGGCGGTGCTGGTGAGCCTCACGATTTTAGTTTTCATTCGCGATTGGCGCACGACGCTCATCGCCACCATCGCCATTCCAACGTCCATGCTGCCCACGTTTGCCTTCATGGCTGTCATGGGTTTCACGCTCAACAATATCACCATGCTGGGCTTGATTCTGGCGATCGGTATCGTGATCGATGACGCCGTGGTGGTGCATGAGAATATTTTTCGCCACATGGAAGAACATGGGCGCGATGCGATGGAGGCGGCCCGGACCGCCACCAGCGAAATCGCTACAGCCGTGCTGGCGACAACCTTTTCGCTCCTGGTCATCTTCATTCCCGTCGCGTTCATGTCGGGCCGAGTGGGGCGCTTCTTCAACAGTTTCGGCTTCGTCGTCGGCTTCTCGATTCTGACAAGTCTGTTCATCTCCATGACGATGACGCCGATGCTCTGTTCACGGTTTTTAAAAGCAGAAACCGGCGGACATACCAGCAAATCGGGACTGTTCTCCCGCTGGATGGATCAACTTTATGTCGGTTTACTGGGCTGGTCGCTGCGTCATCGCTGGCTGATTGTGCTGTTGAGTCTCGGGATCATTTGCTCCACACCAATCGTGTTCGGCTGGATCGGTAAAGACTTTGTGCCCCGCGATGATCAAAGTGAATTTGAAGTCGTGATGACACTACCCGAGGGTTATACGCTGGCGCGGGCCGACGAATTGATGAACGAACTCGAAGGACGACTCAAGAAACTTCGCGGCGTCACGCACGTCTTCACGATCGTGGGCGATACGACGGGACGAGTAGCGAAGGGGCAAGGTGATGTCACGGCAGCGACGATTTACTGTCGCATGCTGGATATTGGCGAACGACCCTATTCGCAATTTGACATCATGGCCGACGCTCGCAATGTCTTGGTCGACTACCCGGATGTACGCGCCGCAGTGCAAGATGTTTCTGCGTTTCAAGGCACCGGATTTCGACAAGTGGATGTCGATCTCAATCTAGTGGGCCCCGATTTGCTGGAATTACAGAAGTATGCGGAAAAGCTCGCCGATTGGATGCGAGCCTCGGGAGACTTCGTGGATGTCGACACCAGTTTGTCATTCCGCAAGCCGGAGCTGCGAGTGCGGATTGATCGAGAACGCGCTTCGGATTTGGGCATCCCGGTACAAACCATCGCCAGCACACTGAACATTCTCGTGGGTGGTGAACCGGTCAGTACGTACAAAGAGGGTGATGAACAGTATGACGTCTGGCTTCGCGCCAACTTACCGAATCGCGATCGCCCTGAAGAAATTGAACGAATGACCGTGCCCAGTCGTCAGGCGGGTCTGGTGCGGTTATCAAGCGTGGCGAATTTGGAGCCAGCATTCGGTCCCGCGACCATCGATCGCTACGGTCGGCAGCGACAAGTGGTCGTGGTGGGCAATCTCAACGGACTAGCGCTGGGCGAGGCGGTTCAGAAACTCGATAAACACATTCGCAGCATGGAATTGCCGACCGGTTATGGCCATGAATTTATTGGTCGCGCCAAGATGCTCGCGGAAACCAACTCGAATTTCGTGATCGCATTTGGATTGAGTTTTCTTTTCATGTACATGGTGCTGGCGGCGCAGTTCGAGAACTTTGTCCATCCGATCACGATCTTGCTCGCTCTGCCACTCACTCTACCGTTTGCTTTTTTGTCACTCTGGATGCTGCGCACGAACCTCGACATCTACGCCGTGTTTGGTCTCTTCATGCTATTTGGCATCGTGAAGAAGAATGGCATTTTGCAGATCGATTACACCAATGTGCTGCGAGCGCAAGGGACACCACGGGAAGAGGCGATCTTGCATGCGAACCAAACGCGTTTGCGGCCCATTCTCATGACGACGCTAATGCTCATCGCCGCGATGGTCCCGATCGCGCTCGGAACCGGCCCGGGCGCGGCTGCTCGAGCCAGCATGGCGAAAGTGATCATCGGGGGACAGGCATTGTCGCTGCTACTGACCCTGCTGATCACCCCCGTGGCTTACTCGCTGTGGGATGATTTGACTCGCTGGTGGCAAGGCACAAAGACGCCCGCTTGATAGTCGAGTGTATCGCGGATGGTTGTTTTCAAATCAATCATCGGCTGCCAGCCGGTGTCGAGTATCAAGCGCTGGATATTGGCGATCGGTTCCTGATGAGTGACGGTGCTCACGGCGCTCACGGTTGAACTCGAGGTCGTTTCTTGTTCGATGGCGGGTGCCGATTCCGGCTCCTCGTACGGCACCCCTGCCACTTCGCACAGCAGGCGACAGATATCGCCACAGCGGCGATTCTGGCCGCTGCCAATGTTGTAGGTTGTCGCTCGCTTTCCCCGTTCCATCAGTAAGCGATAGGCCACCACCACGTCACGAACGTCGGTGACATCCACGTAGCTGTGGGGAGAACGAGCACGCACGGGACCACCACGAGCGGCTTGTGCGGCCCACTCCGCTAACATGAATTCCGGTCGCTGGCCCGGTCCCACCTGTTTGAAGGCCCGGGCAATGATCGTGGGAAGGCCGTAACTGCGCGCCATTCGTTCGAGCTGACGTTCGGCTAGAAGCTTGGTTTCGCCGTAGGCATCCCGTGGACTCACCGCTGTTCGTTCATCCATAAGCGGCTGCTGCGGCTCCGGCAATGGGTAAACATGCGATGAGCTCGCGAACAGAATCGTCGGGGGCTCCAGCAATTCAGTCGCGAGCCAGCAGATCGCGGTCGTTCCGCCCACATTGACCCGCATGGCGGCTTCCGACGGTCGTTCGACCCCACCATCCAGGTCGGCCATGCGACATTGCAGCGGATGGCTAATAGCAGCCAAGTGATAAATCGCCTCGGGCTCAAAATCCTGGACCCGTCGACGCACGCTGTGGGGACAGCGAGTCGTCAGATCCCAGGGAATGATTTCGACAGCAGGTGAAGTGAGAGCTGGCGTGCCGCTGGCGATGCCCAGAAGCTCATCACCCTGCGCAAGTAAGTGTCGCGCCAGGTGGGAGCCAGCAAAACCCGTGATGCCCGTGATAACTGCGCGCATAACTTAATTTACTTCGTCGCTCGTTCAGCCCGCACTCGTTGCACATCAGCATCCACCATCATGGCCGCGATTTCAGCGAGCGAGACGGAGGGAGTCCAGCCGAGTTGCTGGTGTGCCTTGGTGGCATCACCGCACAGAGTATGCACATCCGCCGGTCGATAAAACGCCGGATTCACCTCAACATACTGTTCCCAATTCAAGCCCACATGGGAAAAGGCCATCTCCGCAAATTCGCGCACGGTATGCTTTTTTCCCGTGGCAATGACATAGTCATCCGGAGTCTCCTGGCTCAGCATCAACCACATGGCGCGAACATAGTCACCGGCAAAACCCCAGTCCCGCTCGGCATCAAGATTGCCCAGTTGCAGGCGATCCTGAAAACCAAGCTTGATGCGAGCCACCGCATCCGTGATTTTGCGAGTGACAAATTCTTTGCCACGCCAGGGAGACTCGTGATTGAACAGAATACCGCTGCACGCATAGATACCGTAACTCTCGCGATAGTTCACCGTGATCCAGTGACCGTAAACCTTCGCCACTCCATAAGGACTTCGCGGCCAGAAAGGCGTCGTCTCGCGCTGCGGCTCCTCCTGCACCGTACCAAACATCTCGCTGCTGGACGCTTGATAAAAACGAATCGCAGGATTGACCTGACGGATCGCTTCGAGCAGACGCGTGACACCCAAGGCCGTGAATTCGCCCGTGAGAAGCGGCTGCTCAAAACTCGTCGGCACGAAGGATTGAGCGGCCAGGTTATAGAGTTCGGCAGGCTGGGTACGATCCAAAAGGCGGACAAGGGAAAGCTGGTCCAGCAGGTCCGCTTGGTGTAACTGCAACTGGTCGCGAATCTCCGCAATGCGTTCGAAATTCTCGCTACTGGAACGTCGCACCATGCCGTGAACTTCGTAACCCTTTTCGAGCAAAAAGCGGGCCAGATAGGCGCCATCTTGTCCTGTGATACCGGTAATCAAAGCGCGTTTCGTCATGAGCGGAATTGGTTGAGAAGGGTGGTAAAATCGGTAACCTAGCCAACCTGAACAGGCTCGGCGAGATGATCAGTATAGAGAGTTCAGATTCCTCTCGCGGCATTGGACGAATTTTTCTACGATCCCCGCCGCCGCTGAGGACATGGCGTGGTTCCTCGCCGGTAACTCCCGCAGCCAGCGTTCGCTGTGGTGAGCTTTCTGTCTTCTGGAAGAGGAATCAGTGCATGAGGTTTGCAGCAGGAAACAGAGCCGCTTGGATGCGACGAGCCAATTGGATACGACGAGCCGATTGGATGCGACGGGCCGATTGGATGCGAGTTGCGCGCCGTTCTGGCTGGCTGGCGATGACATTGGTTTGGTCGGGAATGTTGATCTGGGGCGCTGCCTGCCGGTCGACACCAGTGACGGGTCGTAAGCAGATGCTCTTGGTACCCGAAACCCAAGAGGTGGCACTCGGAGCGGCCGCATTTCAGGACGTCGTCAGCAAAGAACCGGCGTCACAGAATCAGCAGTACGTGGAGATGGTTAACCGCGTGGGACAGCGTATCGCGGCGGCGGCCAACAAACCCGATTATCAATGGGAGTTTAAGGTCGTTGCTACGAGTCAGCAAAATGCGTTCTGCCTGCCCGGTGGAAAGGTCGTGGTGCACGAAGGGATTCTACCGATTTGCCAAACCGAAGCTGGTTTGGCAGTCGTGATGTCGCATGAAGTGGCTCACGCACTGGCGCGACATGGTGGCGAACGGATGACGCAAAGCTACGCTGTCGATGGCGCGAAACAAGCCCTGTCGTATTTCAGTCAGTCGCAGGATCAGATGCGTCAAGAGATGATCATGAAGGCGTATGGAGCGGCATCTCAGTATGGGTTTATTTTGCCCTACAGCCGTAAACATGAATCGGAAGCGGATCATATCGGCTTGATGCTCATGGCCAAAGCTGGTTACGACCCCACCGAAGCACCTCGATTCTGGCAGCGTTTTGGTCAAATCAATGCCGCCAACAAACCCACCGAATTCTTCTCGACGCACCCGAGCGATGAGAATCGCGCCGCCGCACTTATCACCCTGCTTCCCGAAGCACAAAACGTCTACCAAGTGGCGCAGCAGAAGTATGGCTCGGGTGAGGTCATTCAGGCATCCCTGACGACACCTGCTGCCGCGCCGAGTGCGGGTCCACCAGCCGCGGGTCCACCAGCCGCGGGTTCCGGAGCAGGAGCAGGAGCGGCACCGCTGAATCCTCCCGCCTTCATACCGCCACCGTTTATCCCCCCTGCTCCCTCGGCGCCTACGAACCGGTGAACTGCCGGTAGCCGGTGACCTGCCGGTGACTTAACGCCCAGCGAGGTCTAACCACGCGAAGTACTTCCCGATGACCACTTCTCCAAACAGTGCCGCCACGCAGAGCTCAACCGGCGACGATTCCAATTCGCTGGCGGGGCATACGGCTGTCGTGACAGGATCATCATCTGGAGTCGGCCGCGAAATCGCTCGACAACTAGCGGCGGCGGGTGCCGATGTGGTCATTCATTGCCGAGCTCGGCGAGAACTGGCGCTGGAGGTTGTCGAACAAGTGCAGGCACTTGGCCGTCAAGCGCTGCTGCTCGTCGGCGACTTGGCTCACCCGGACGAACAAACCCGCATCGCGCAGCAGGCTTGGGACTGGAAATCGGGTGTTGATATCTGGGTCAACAATGCTGGAGCCGATGTGCTGACCGGTGAGGTCGCTCGATGGACATTCGAGCAAAAGCTGGACTTGCTCCATCGAGTAGATGTTGTGGGCACGATGCGACTGTCGCGATTGATCGGTCAGCGCATGATGACACGAGCGGATTCTCGACGCGGCGTCATCATTAACGTCGGCTGGGATCAGGCGGAACAGGGAATGGCTGGTGATAGTGGCGAGATGTTTGCGGCCATCAAGGGAGCGGTGATGGCGTTCAGTCGCAGCTTGGCTAAATCGCTGGCGCCCCGAGTGCGCGTGAACTGCGTGGCTCCGGGCTGGATTCGTACGGCCTGGGGTGATCAGGCTACCGAGTACTGGCAGCGTCGAGCGATCAGTGAGTCGCTGGTAGGTCGTTGGGGTGAACCGGCGGACGTGGCGGCTCTGGTGCGCTTTCTCGCCTCACCCGCAGCCAGCTTCATCACCGGCCAAGTGATCGCGGTGAATGGCGGCTTTCGCACTCACAGCCCGATCACCGCCACCTAAGACAAGTTTTTCCTTTCATCTATTACGGACGCACGACTATGTCTTGGCTGCAATCGTTGATTCGCCGAAACGCTTGTCCCCGAATTCATCAGAAGCTGGCCCTGGATGCGCTGCATCTATTCCAGTCGCCACAAGCTGAGGGTTGGCAGGAAATCTTTCTCAACTTTTACGAACCCTACCTGCTCGGCGCCGAAGCGCCCGACACGAACTTCCGGGATTACAAAAATCATGTGCTCGTCGTCGAACAGAATTACTGGGGCGGACTCCCCTCTGCCACTCAGCTTTGGTACGAACGTCTAGTGCTCGCCCTGCGGCGCGAATTCTGGTCAGACGCCGTCTACCTGGCCGGTGTCGTGGGACATTACGTCGCCGATGCCTGCATGCCACTAAACACCGCACAGTCGGAAGAAGCGGGACGAATTCAACGGGCAGTTGAATGGAGCGTGTCGCGCTGCTTCGATCAATTCCACGCACTGCTCCATGATGAACTCGGTGGCTATCCGAAAGTGATGCTGCCGACCGGTCGCGATTGGCTCCCGCTTTTCTTGCGCCAATGCGCCGACGAAGCACACCAGTATTACCATGTCTATCTGGACCACTTTCGCCTTGAAAAAGCGGTGGAAGATCCCGCCACCGGCTTCGATGAAACGCTGAGTGCGGCGGTAGCACACCAAATCGGCTACGCCACAGTCGCCATCGCACGAGTGCTCGATCGAGCCTTCAAGGAAGCAGGCTCCCATCCGCCCATGTGTGAACTGATCGTCGAAACGATTCTGGCACTCGCCAAGGCTCCGTCGCGCTGGGCGCATCGAGTGGCCGACAACGCCGAGGAACAGAATGAACTGGAACTGGTCATGGATGAAGTGCAACGTACCGGTAAGGTCATTGAAAACCTGCGTGAGGATCAGAAAGCGGTACGAAAGCTGTTCGCCGAACAAGTCTTGCACGTCTCCCTCACCGAACTCAACTCCATCACCGCCCGGCCTACCGGCCTCTATCACGGTCGTCCCTCATCCGCCTGCGCCGCTGCTGAAGACTCCACCACCCGCATCCTCAATCGCTCCGGTGTGAGTCGGTCGAGCTGGTCGACGAGCTACTACAGCGCAGCAGCCGTCCCGATGAGTAACTACAGCAGTAGCGTAAGTAGCGCTAGCGTGAGCAGCAGCGTGAGCAGCAGCGTGAGCAGCAGCGTGAGCAGCAGCGTGAGCAGCAGCGTGAGCAGCGCTAGCGTAAGTGGTAGTGGCATGAGTGGCAGTGAGAGCGGCGTGAACTTTACCAGCCCTACTGGTCGCCGTGGCAGCGGAACTCCACGCGGCGGTCGACGACGCATTGGCCGCCAGCGTACCTGGGGCCATGATCGCAGCTCTTCCGGTGACGTGCCCTCCCACTCGCTCCCTTCCGGCTCAATGCCGTCCAGTGAACAGTTAAGATCCGCTGATTTAGACACCGATCACAGCGATCATGAATCTGCCGAACATGAAGCTGCCAACCACGAATCCGCTAACCGTGATCGCTCCGCAGACGCGGTGCCCACGACTACCAGTCGGCGGCGGCGAATGCGCGAGTTGGTACAAGGTGCTACTTCGCGAGTAATGACTGGCGTCAAATCAAGTTACTCTGGTATTAAACGTGGTTATTCGACCATGTCATCCGGAGTGAAATCCCGGGCCGTGAACACCGTTTCCAAGGTGAAACAGCTGGTGAAACGCCGGCCCAAGACGATCACCGAAGCGACCGACGATTCCGAGGCCAATACGCCAGCGGATTCCTGATGTGATTCTGCGGATAGCCGAGGTGGCCTTGAGAAAGCTCACGCTAAGGCACGAAGGCACCAAGGCAGAAAAGGCGTCAATCCACAGGACCTCGGCAGTCCCAACCACGATCAACCCGGAGGGAATCAAAATTTCGGGGTTTCCGCCAATCATGCTTCAGCGCGCGAATTACAATACTTCCTTCCTGTTTGGTTGGTTGTGTTTTGATTTATCCCCTGGAAGCTGCTCACGAGCTTCTGATAGGACGTGGAGCATACGCCGATGCATGAAGCCCTCGCAGTCATCCTTGCCGGTGGCAAAGGATCTCGCCTCGACCCACTTACCCGCGACCGAGCCAAGCCGGCGGTGCCCTTTGGCGGACTTTACCGCATCATCGATTTCACGCTCTCCAATTGCCTCAACAGTGGCCTGAAAAAAGTTGTGCTGCTCACGCAGTACAAAGCGATGAGTCTTGATCGACACATCAATCATGCCTGGCGTCATTACTTTATTCCGGAACTGGGCGAGTTCTGCGACATTGTTCCGCCGCAGCAGCGAGTGAATGAGAGCTGGTATCTGGGAACTGCGGACGCGGTCTATCAGAACATTTATTCGCTGGAAAAAGAGCGTCCCAAGTACGTGATCATTTTGGCCGGCGATCACATCTACAAAATGAATTACCGCTCGATGCTCGACTTCCACGAAGCCAAGCAAGCGGATTTGACGATTGGTGTCTTGCAGGTGGACTTGGCAGCTGGTCGCCAATTTGGCGTGATGCAGATCAATGAGCATCAGCGCGTGACGGCCTTTCAGGAAAAACCTCAGGATCCGCGGCCCATACCGGGCGATCCCGATCATTGCCTCGCCTCCATGGGCATCTACATCTTCAATGCGAGCTTTCTGTATGAGCAATTGCTGCAGGATGCCACGCTGCCTCACAGCGACCATGACTTCGGCAAAAACATCATTCCCTCGGTGATCAACTCGCATCGAGTGTTTGCGTTTCCGTTCCATGACGAGAATCGCAAGCGCGAGGCCTACTGGCGCGATGTTGGTACGCTCGACTCCTACTACACGGCGAACATGGATCTCGTTTCCATTGATCCTCAGTTGAACCTGTATGACCGCGACTGGCCCGTGCGCACTTTTCAGCCCCAGTCGCCGCCCGCGAAATTTGTGTTTGGCAGTCGTGGTGAGGACCGAGTTGGTCAGGCACTCGACAGTATCGTTTGTCAGGGCAGCATTATTTCGGGAGCCAGTGTGCGACGCAGCATTTTGGGCCCGCAATGTCGCGTGAATAGCTACGCGGACGTCGAGGAATCGATTCTGTTTGATGGCGTCGATATTGGTCGCCGAGCCCGAATTAGGCGCGCGATCATTGACAAAGGTGTGCGCATACCCGCCGATTGCCAGATTGGATACGACCTGGAACTGGACCGCTCGCGCGGCTTCACGATCAGCGATCAAGGGATCGTTGTCATTGCAAAAGACGATTCGATCCGTATCCCCTCCAGCTGAGCGTCGCCCATTTTTGGTCCATCCAGGTTTAATGTGGTTTGACTGCAGGTGAGGCCGTTGGATTTTTGGAGGCATCGCGCAGCCGTCCGGCGGATGTTAACGGAACGGCGTCAGCCGTCCGGCAGCAGTTAACGGAACGGCGTCAGCCGTCCGGCGAATGTTCGTGACCGTCCTCCACCACTGAGCGCCGGCCGCTTTGGAACGCTGCCGGAGGGCTCACGCAAAGACGCTAAGCTCGCTAAGATTCAGCCCCCCTCGAGTTCTTTGTGGCCTCAGTGACTTTGCGTGATTATCGCCCCGTAGCTGAAGTCGCAAAACTTCAGACCTCCCGTGGCAGGTCGCGCCCATCTCTCGAGTCAGTCGGATGAACCCTATTTTTTACCGCCAAACAATTTGAAGAACGACGAAGGCTCGGGGAGCGTTTGATCGTTCGGTTCGCGCTGCAGTTGCAGAGTTGCTCGGACGATCAGCTGCTCCCGCTCCTTTTTCGCCCAGGCATCCAAGCCACGAAACCAAGACAGAACTGGCGCTTGATAATCTTCCGGCACTCGACTGTCATCCGCGGCTGGCAAGCGGTCAGAATTCCATGTGCCGTGGGAATTTTGGGGCTGGTCGAGCTGATATTGTCCGCCCAAGGAACAGACCAGCTCGGCGTCCAGTAATCGCTGAGTGACATCGCGCGCTTCAGCGGCGGGGACATGCAGCTGCTGGGTGAGGAAATGGAGCAGGCGAACATTGCCGAGCGAAGCGGCTCGTGCACGCTGAAATGACATCGCCTGCACCCAACTGGCAAACTTCGTTTCCGCAAGGTTGACGGCGCTGACTCGCAGTTGCGCTTCCTCATCCGCCTGACCAATTTCCAAACGAGGTGTGACCGCTCCCAATAAATCGCGATCGAAGGCGAGTACCGAATGGCCAGCAGGCGTTTGACGGCGCCATAATCCCAGCGGCAATTGCGAGTAGCCTTGAGCGTCCGGACGTCCTCCACCGAGACCGAACGGCAGTTGATCGAGAAAACCGGGCTTGGGCCAAGCACCGAGAAATCCCGGCGTGGATTGCGCCATGCGCAGCATCTTGAACAGCCCGCTACTACTCAAGTCGGAAAGTGGCGCGGCATCGGTCAGGGCGAGGTAAAGATGATGTGAGGGAACCGTGGGATCGAACATGCCGCCTTTCAGTTGTGCCTGAATCGTCACTGCACTATCCGACAGTGGCGGTACGAATTCGCGCGTGGGCGGTCCGAGCACCGAAAACAATTGGCCATACTTCGATTCATCCAAAGGCGTAATGCGGGCATCCAGCGTCAGACGTTCACGGCCTCGTTCCAGTACGTCCCGTCGCAGTGCGACGACGATGGGATCCGGCTGTCGCAGTTGCCGCTCAAAGTACTGTGCGCGCCGTTCGCAGGCTGCCGCTTCGCTGCGAGTTACTCCCCGCAGGACTACATCCGGAACTGGCAGGAATGTGCCGCGACTTCCGCGCAGCGAATCGACGGTTCCCGACGCTGTTACCTGCCACTGGCTCCCGTCGGGACGCCGCCCATAGCGTGCCGGTAGCAGTCCCGCTCCAACAAGTGTCGCCAGCTCATCGTTCGGCAAGCGTTCCGCTCGTCCCGCCCAGCGTGCAAGTTCAACAATCTGCTGATCGACGAGCGACCGCCAGCGTCGCTGGCTTTCAATCTGATATTGCGGGCTCAGCAAGCCTCGAAAAAACGCGGGCGACAAGTAAGCAAACAGCGTGTCGCCACGACTCAGCGGCAACTGGGTGCGTGCATGTCGGAAGGCCGGTGAATCGGCGAGTGACCGAACGGACAGTGAATCATTCGCTTCCGTGCGCGATTCCTTCTCTGTTCCCTGTGGCGCGCGAGTCGTTTGTTCATCGCGATGGGAAGCTGCGTTGGCCAGTTCCAGATAGCGCACCGCCATGGCTCGCGAGGTCGTCACAAAGTGATAGTTGCCATCGACCACATGGAACGATCGCAACCGATTGTCAGGAGTCGATAACAACGAGACGTCGCGGCCAGCGAGCTTCACGGTTGTGACTGTCGCACCCTGCTGCTGGTTATCTGCCAGGAGCTTGCGACGATGCTGCGATAGATTCGTGCCAAACAAAGCATTCCGAGTTTGAAACAACATACCGATGGCGGCGCCATCTTCGAGATAAAGATCGCGTCCCACGATGGCGACATCGGAGATCAGATTATCGGCGAGCAGTTCGACGAGTGCGGAACTGGGTGGAGGCAGCGCGAGTTGTTGTTCGATGCGCTGATCACCCGCTCCCCGCACCCCGCGTTTGGTAATCATGCCGCCAATATCACCGCCGTAATCACGGAGCAGATTGGAGAGCCAGATGTAGTTGGCAAAGCGACCGAAGCGCACATAGAAAAACTCCTCGGGGACTTTGTGTGCGATCGG
Source organism: Planctomycetota bacterium (assembly GCA_046086325.1). Classification (GTDB taxonomy): domain Bacteria; phylum Planctomycetota; class Planctomycetia; order Pirellulales; family Pirellulaceae; genus JBJSXJ01. The sequence continues at coordinate 17,677 of JBJSXJ010000313.1, forward strand.
CTCGACCTCGGCTTGCGCATCAAATTCGACAGCGCCCTCGGCTGCCCAAGCGATGGGACGAGGGAGTGGCTGACTCGCCGCTGCCTCATAGACCTGCGAGTTCACGAATGATTCTTGCAGTGCAGCGCGGCGCCGACTTTCCAATCCCAAAAGTATTTCCAAACTGTCCGACACCTCTTCGGGAGGTGTCCAAATGGAGGGACCGTTTTTCTTAGCCAAGAGTCGCGGCGGAGGAGGTTCCAACTGCAGCCGCTGGCCGAGCATGCTGGTCAGATACGTGGATACGACGGGCGAGAAATCCCCTTCACTCAACTGCTCTTCGGCGACGAGGTGATAATCGCGCCACCAGCGATCGAGGAGTCGCCGGTGCGCACGTGGGGGAATGTTGCGCTTCGGGGCCAGTTCCAGATCCACGGGCTCCGGTGTATAGACGCGCACTTTGAGAGGCTCGTTTCCGGTGAACAGAAACAGCACCGTAACGGTGCCAATCGGCTCGCCCTCCGCTCCCAGTAAATCCGCAATCAAGCGCTGCAGTCGACCACTCGTGAATGCCGGATAGAGCACTCGACCATCACGTTCCTCGACGGCCAAGTGATGCGTCTCCAAGGCGCGTACGGTTTCAGGCCGATTAGGCAGCGTTAGCCGCACGACTCCAAATGGTCGACCGGGAACCATTTCATATTCATAGGCCGCCTCACAGGGTCGCCCGCTGGCGAAGCCCAGAATCCAAGCCAGCACAAAAATGCTTGTGAATCGTACGATCCGTCCGAAACAGATGGGCATCAGAACTCCTTCTCGACGCATCCCAGGGGCACTGGTCGCAATAAATCACTATCTCTCTTGTTGTCGCGCAAAACGCTTACACACGCGGCTCCCAGCCACTGCGATACTCGCGACTCCAGAGCTGTGCCGCTTTTTCATTCCCGACGATGTGACCGTTTTTCGGGTCACAGGTGAGTGTCGAGCTGGTGCGATAGGCGATGTTTCCCAGATGGCACAGCAAGGTGCTTTTGTGAGCTTCTTCGATGTCGGCCGTGGGCCGCTGATGCGTGCGAATGCATTCCAAGAAGTTGGCAATGTGTTCGGCATCACCACCGCGTCCGGGGAATTTAGCAACTTCCTTGTTCTGCAAATCGTAAATCACGTAATGCGAATCCAGCAGCAACAACGTGCCTTTGTCTCCATGAAAGGAAGCGCCGAACATTTCTCCGCCCGGACCATACGGTGACCAGCTCAATCCTTCCCACGTAATCGTCTTGTCACCGAAATCAAATGTTACTTGATGAGAATCGGGGGTCTCTTGATCATCGTCGTGTCGATACTTTCCACCCGCCGAAACCACTCGCGTGGGATAGTCCACGTTGAGTCCCCAGCGGGCGACATCCAGCACATGCACGCCGTTATTCCCCAGTTCGCCGTTACCCCAATTCCAAAACCAATGCCAGTTGTAATGCACGAGGTTGTCGCGGTAGGGACGTTCGGCTGCGGGCCCCTGCCAAAGGTTGAAATCGAGCCACGAGGGGACGTCGACTTGTTTGCCTCGACCAATCGAGCCGCGTCGATTGTTGTACCAGGTTCGCGCAAACATCACTCGACCAATCTCTCCGCTGTGCAGTTTCCCGATCGCTTCGATAATCGACGCGCGACTGCGCCGCTGCGATCCCATTTGCACCACTCGCTTGTGTTTACGCGAGGCCTCCACGGCCAGTTCACCTTCACGAGGATTATGACTGCACGGTTTTTCCACATAGACATGCTTGCCGGCAGCGCAGCCCAGGATGGTGGCGGGTGCATGCCAGTGGTTGGGAGCGGCTACGACCAGGATGTCGATCGATTTATCATCGAGCAGTCGTCGCAGATCACGTTCAGTGCGGGGAGCTTTCCCGGTCGCCTTTTCCACCGCCGCGACGCCTTTACCCAGCGCTCGTTCGTCGACGTCACACACGGCGGCTACAACCGCTCCACTGTTCGCGGAAAAAACGGACGACAGATAGCTGCCGCGCCCGTTCACTCCCATCACGGCCACAACCAAGCGGTCTTGCGCGGAGGACTTGCCGGCGGCCTCTTGAGCAGCTGCTTGGTGAAATCCGCCGGGAAGCATTCCCCCCCAGCCAGCTCCTATCGCCGTCGCCGCGACCGCCGATTGCACCACGAAATCACGGCGTCGCAAACCGTTGAAAGCGGGATTCTGAGGAGTTGAAACCTTGTCCGAAACTGCTTGGAACGGCTGATTCATCGCGAGATTCTCCACCTGTTATTCCTAGAAAATGACTCGGAGCAGTAGTTTACTGCATCCCGAACCGGGTTGTATGCGTTGGCCTCGAACTTTCCGCTCTTGGCGGGATGCGGACCGGGGTGGGTTTTCTAAATCGGTACGATCGGTTCCAATAGCATCACCTTCAGGCGCGGAGCGAGTAATCATGACTTCGTCAGTGAGTGACATGTTCGATTTGATCGTGATTGGTACCGGGCCGGGTGGCGAGGGAGCGGCGATGCAAGCCGCCAAGGCGGGGAAACGCGTCGCCATCGTTGAGCGTAATGAGCAGATCGGTGGTGGTTGCGTTCACTGGGGTACGATCCCCAGTAAATCGCTGCGTTACATGATCTGGCGCATCCTCGATACCAACAACAATCCCGTGTTCCGCAATGCCGGTGCGTCGCTCAAACTCACCTTTCCAGAGCTGCGTAAAGCCGTCGCGTCCGTGATTCAGCGACAAGTGGAAATGCGGTCGAGTTTCTACGAACGAAATTCGGTGGAGTTCGTGCGGGGACATGCTCGCTTCCTGAACACTCATACGATTGAGACTGAGGAGGCTGATGGCGGACGCCATCGACTGCAGGCCAAGTCCTTCATCATCGCCACCGGAAGTCGCCCGTATCGGCCGCCGGGAGTTGATTTCAATCACCCCCGTATTTTTGACAGTGATACGATTCTGAATCTCGATCACACTCCCCAGTCCATCACGATCTATGGTGCGGGAGTTGTCGGCTGTGAATACACGTCGATGTTTCGCAACCTGTCGTGCAAGGTCAATCTCGTCAACACGCGCAGCAAGCTGCTCGAATTCCTCGATGATGAAATCATCGATGCCTTGGCGTATCACATGCGTGATCGCGGTGTTTTGTTACGGCACGATGAGACATTCGAGAGCGTGCAGGGACTGGATGATGGTGTCATTCTGTCACTGAAATCCGGCAAACAGCTCAAGACCGATGTGCTGCTGTGGGCCAACGGTCGCACCGGGAACACCGATGACATGGGTCTGGAAAACGTCGGTATCACTCCCAATTCACGCGGCCAGTTGGAGGTCAACGCCGATTTTCAGACCGTACATCCGCACATCTACGCAGTGGGGGATGTCATCGGTTTTCCCGCGTTGGCGAGTGCTGCGTACGTGCAAGGCCATTATGCGGCAGCACACTGCTGCGGCGAAAAGGTCCTCCGCAGCATCGTCAAAAACGTGCCGACTGGAATCTATACCAGCCCTGAAATCAGTTCCGTGGGCTGCACGGAGCGAGAATTGACAGAGGCGAAGGTGCCGTATGAAATTGGTCACGCGGCATACAAGAGTTTAGCCCGCGCTCAAATCACCGGCCAGGTCGTGGGAATGCTCAAACTACTCTTCCATCGCGAGACACTCGAAATCCTCGGCGTCCATTGTTTCGGTGCGAATGCCGCCGAGATCATTCACATTGGCCAGGCGATCATGTCTCAGCCAGCTCCCCACAATACGCTTAACTACTTCATCAATACTACCTTCAACTATCCCACCATGGCGGAGGCTTATCGAGTGGCCGCCCTCAACGGGTACAACCGCCTGTTCTAAGAGCGCTCACGGTGATGGTCTTGGTGATGGTCGCGGCGATGGTCTTGGTGATGGTCGCGGTGATGTTCACCATGAAAACAGCCCGTTCACCCAGTAAAAAACCGTTCCCGCGCTGCCCTCGCCCCAACTGCCCCGGGAGTTTATAATCCGTTTCCTGCCGACTGGAACCGCTTCGTAGTAGCTGGGGGAACGAGAGTTATGGCCAAGCAAGGTCCTCGCAAAAAGCTTCCTAAAGAAGTTGCTGTTATTAACGCCGACAACTGTACAGGCTGTGAATCTTGCCTGGAAGTTTGTCCAGTCGATTGCATCTCTCTGAAGCAGATGCAGCATGGCGTGAAGGGCAATCAGGCATGGTGCGAAATTGACATCGAACGCTGCGTGGGCTGTGAAGTTTGTGTACATATCCCGTCGAAGAAATCGAATCCGTACGAGTTAACGGTTTGCCCCTGGAACGCCATTGAAATGGTGCCGCTGGAAACGGTCGCCACCGTTGTCGCTCAAATCGGTGGTCCGCCAGAGTACATTCACGCCAACTGGGATCGACTCGTCGGCACCGCCCAGCACTTGGCAGAACTCAAAGCCTCCGGCGCGTAGTTGCCTCGCTCGGTCAGCCGACTAGATTGAAGCTCGGTATCCATGATCGACCGAACATCGAAATTCTGTCGTCCAGCTCCTTGGCTGGCGCCAAGTTGGACCGGTTTGTTGCTCGCCGTTTTTTTCGTAACGCCCGTGGCGGCGGAACCGATCTTGCCTGGATTGTCGAGCAAGCATGCGCTGGGTCAGCGCGAGGTCGGGCAACTCCTGATTCAGGAATTACGTTGTCAAGCTTGTCATGCGGTGAGTGCTCCGGCGCGTTCGGAAGCCCCCGTACGGACGGGATCAGCGCCCGACAAGGACCAGAAAGAGCAGCGTGCCACCGAGCTGCCCCCGCCCGCTCCGCGGCTCGATCGGATCGGCGAGCGAGTGGCGGTGGATTACCTGCGAGCGTTTTTGCAGTCGCCTGCTACCGCTCACCACGGCTCCACCATGCCGTCACTCTGGGCGAGCGAAACTGCCGCGCGCAGAGCCGACATTGCCGATGCGCTCGTTCACTTTCTCGTCGCATCCAGTCCAAGACTCAAACAGGAACCGGTGGCCGCGAAGCCCGAAGTTGGTCAAGAACTGTTTCACTCGATTGGCTGCATCGCCTGTCATTCCCCACGCGATGAACAGGGGCGTGAAACCATCACCACAGGTTTGGTTCACCTCGACCATTTGGCGCGCAAGTATCCCGCTCAAGCACTCGCACAATTTCTGCATCAGCCCCGGCAAATTCGGCCCGCTGGACGCATGCCCGATCTGAAATTAACTGACGCCGAATCAGCTGCGATTGCCCGTTATTTGATCGATACCGCAGTGGCCACAGAGGAAGAACGTGCGGCACTGAGCAAGCCTGCATCGTTTACCCCGCAGGCCGATCGAATTGCCGCAGGGCAACGCTATTTTGAACAATTTCACTGCGCAGCTTGTCATGGCCGAGCCGAGAGTTTGACGGGCTCCAGCCAGGACGCACCCAGTCGTACCTCCACACCCGCTGCGTCGCCCGTACCCGATTCCGCGAAGCGCCTGGCACCGCCGCTTGCTGATGCGCGTGTGGATCGCGGCTGCTTGTCAGCCGCGCCCACCATCCCAGGCGTGCCGTGGTTTGATTTAGGTGTAGCTCAGCGACAAGCGATCGTGACGGCGATCACAGCCGCTCGCCCAGCCAACCAGAATTCAACTGCCCAGAATGCAACTGGCCCGAATGCAACTGCCCCCAATCCAGACAGCCCTAACCCAGCCGCGGAACCAAAGGCCCTGCAGCAGCAACAGCTCGCGCGAACCTTAACCGCTTTCAATTGCCTCGCATGTCATGTGCGCGACGAGTTTGGCGGAGTGGCCGAGGAACGCAACTCGTACTTCCAATCACCCGCAAAAAATCTTGGCGATGACGCTCGGATTCCGCCACCCTTAACACTCGTCGGTGCCAAGCTGCAGCCGGTTTGGCTGAAAAAGGTGTTGTTTGATGGCGAGAGCGTGCGACCGCACATGATCACGCGCATGCCGCAGTACGGCGAGACGAATCTGCGACATCTCCCCGATTTATTCGCAGAGCTCGATTCATTACCGGAATGGAAGCTGTCGCTACCGAATCATGAAAGTCGCGACGAAGCCGAACGTAATCGAGCTCGTGATTTACGGGATGCTGGTCGCAAGCTGCTGGGCAACACCAGTCTCAACTGCGTGAACTGTCATAACTACAACGGTAAGACTCCGCAAAACAACGGTTTGGAATTGATGACCACTCCGCAGCGGCTACGGCCCGCTTGGTTTCGTCAGTTCCTGTTGAGCCCCAACACCATTCGACCGCGCATCATCATGCCGGTGGCTTGGCCGGGCGGACAGGCTGTCGATCAATCCGTCTTAAAAGGTGAAACTGACCAGCAACTGGAAGCCATCTGGTATTTCTTGACGCTGGGAACTTCAGCACCAGATCCGGCTGGCGTGCAACCACAAGACAGCAAACTCGTGGTGACAGACACCACTAGGACCTATCGTGGTCGCAGCAGTGTGGCAGGCTATCGCGGGATTGCAGTTGGTTTTCCCGAGCAGCTCAACTATGCATTCAACGCCGAGACGGGTGCAGTCAGTGCCATCTGGCGCGGTGATTTTGTGCGAGTGGATCGCGGCGGACAAGGCTCGGGCGGCTTCAATCCCGCCGCTCGTCCCATCACCTGGGCCCAGGATCTGGCATTCTATCGCTTGCCCGACGATCAAACTCCCTGGCCTCTACGCCCCGTCATGAATAAGGACCAGCGCGTCAACCCAGATCCGCTATATCCGAAGAATCGCGGCTATCAATTCGGTGGCTATTATCTCGACGATCAATCGGTTCCCACGTTCTTGTATCAATCTGGTGACGTGAAGGTGGAAGACAAACTCACCGTACTCATCGACGCGCAGGCTGCATCCAGCTCCTCGTCGAAGACCACCGAGGATCATGCTCGCGAGGGAACCGAGAGCAATGCTCGCGAGGCGGCGAATCGTTTACAGCGCGTGATCACGTTCAGCTCGCCATCCGACCAAACGATTTGGTTCCGTCCACTCACCGGAAAACTGGAAGAGAAGTCGGAGAATCAAATTCGATCGGGCGAGTTGCAACTGACGCATCCCCTGCAAAAAACGCTCGTCAGTCGCCGACTGCTGCGTCCCCTCGGGAACGAAGAAGGTCTACGCGAGTTGCTCTTGCAACTGCAGTTGCCGGCCGGTCAGTCGCAACTGACGCTCTCTTATGAACTCACCAAGTAACGTACGGAGCTCAACTATGAGCTGCTCATCCGCTCCAGTGTCTCTCGGTACTCAGCGCACCGGCTGGATGACACTCGCTCGTCAATTCTTTCATCGAGTGGTGATGGAAGGTGCTTGTATCGGGATCGTGGCGACGTTCAGCATCCTTGGCCTGTGCGTGATCAACGTCAGCTCTGCCCTGGCGGAAGAAGTGGGCGATCGCTGGGGGACGGAAGAGCGTGAGCGGGAATACTACCCGCTCGTCAATGTGCCAGTTCCCAAGGAACTGGTGATCGAAGCAGGTGCCTTTTGTTTGCTGCCGGATGGTCGAGTGGCCGTGGGCACTCGTCATGGTGAAGTCTATTTCATCAGCGGGTTAGATGCCGACAAACCAACGCCGACTTATCATCGCTTTGCCACGGGACTCGATGAAATCTTCGGTCTGGATTATCGCGATGGGGCGCTGTATGTCACGCAGAGCTGCGAGGTTACTCGACTGCTCGACACAAAAAAGCGTGGCGTTGCCGATCGCTTTGAAACCGTCTCCGATAGCTGGGGTTATGCGAACTATCACGAGTATGCGTTTGGTTCGAAGTTCGATGCGGCGGGAAAATTGCACGTCGCACTTGGTCTGTCGAACTCGTATGATTCTCACGCCCTCTTTCGAGGGTTCGTCATGCAGGTTGATGCTGACGGGAAGAGTCGAGCGATGGCTAGTGGACTGCGGAGTCCGGGTGGGATCGGATTCAACGAACATGGAGCCCTTTTTTACATTGAAAGCCAAGGTCCGTGGAACTGCTCCTGCAGTTTGAAGGCTGTGACGCCTGGCAGTTTTCAAGGACATCCCGCCAGTTTCAACTGGTATCCCTTCGCTCCTGAAATGGGAGAGACTCCCGAGCTTCCCAAATCAAACTCACGAACCTTGATTGAGCGTCAGCGAGTCAAGCAGTTGGTTCCGTATGCGGTTATTTTTCCTTACATCCGCATGGGCCGTTCGATTACGGGGTTTGTCGTAAATCGCAGCGAAGGAAAGTTTGGTCCCTTTGAAAATCAACTGTTCCTGGGTGACTACACACTGTCGATTGTGATGCGAGCGACGACGGAGCAGATCAACGGAGTCTGGCAGGGTGCCTGCTATCCGTTTCGTGAAGGGTTGTCGACCGGGATTTTGAATCTGCAGTTTACGCCGGGCGGCAAGCTGGTGAGTGGTGGCACGAATCGCGGTTGGCCAGTGCGTGGCATCAAACCGTTCGCGCTCGAACGACTCGAATGGAGTGGCAAGACGCCGTTCGAAATCAACCGCATCACGATCGAGCCAGATGGCTTCAAGGTCACGTTCACAAAGCCGGTCGAGCCGAAGACGGGGCAG
>JBJSXJ010000314.1:0-4743 GCA_046086325.1 Planctomycetota bacterium
GCTACATTTACCGGACCGGACGGCTGACGCCGTGCCGCTACATTCACCGGGCCACTCACCACCCGCCACTCACCACCCACCACTCACCACTCACCACCCACCACCCGCCACCCGCCACCCGCCACCCGCCACCCGCCCCAAACCACCCAAACACCCCACACCACCACCAAAACCAAATTCCCCTCCCCGCCCAACCCCTATTTTTGGAATTTTCTCAAGAACCGCAGCCCAGCCCGAACTGGACACCTGGGCAAATGCGAAAATGAGCCCTGCCTGAAATTTAGGCAGAGCCCTCGCTGCTCGAAATCCGCGCACCCCTGCCACGCAAACAGGCAGCCCTGACCAATTTCCCTAAGTGCTTGCACTGCAACGATATCAAGCTAGCACTTGACGATGTCGGCAGGATGCTGGCGATGTCAGGCAGGGGAGCGGACGCGGGGAGCGAGTCATCCAGAGGAAACTCGCCGCCCACCGCTCGTTTTTTTCTTCGCACAGGTTTCAGAAGGGAGTCGTCCGATGCACGAACGGAATGTGGGGCTGGGGCAGATGACGTATGGCGCGGCGAGTGTAGGGCTGGTGGATGTGGCCAGTCGTGGCCGCACGGTCTTAGATCGCGCCCGCGAATTCTTTCGAGAGAATCCGGATTGGTCCGTATTCTTTCGGGAGGTGTTGGGGCCGGAGGGTCTGGCGCGGCAGTTTTTTGATCGTCCCGAGGAGATGAAGCAGTTTGAACAGACGGCGGCCTACCGCGAACTCCACCAAATGGTCGCTCGACTACGCGCTCGCCAGACGGAAACTCCCGACGACAAAGAGCCGACCCACATGATCACCGTCCGGATCCCCAAAAGCTTACATGAATGGCTGCGGATGGAGGCCAAGGAGCGCAAGACGAGTATGAATCGACTGTGCATCGCCAAGCTTCTGCAGGTCATGGAGCGGCTGGACGAAGAGGAATCGGCCGCCGGTACGGCGCTGGATGCCGGGATGTAACGTGGACGGTAGAAATCGCTGGCCGGGACAGGCAGAGCGAATGGTGCAGTATGAGTAGCGAACCGAAATAGAGGCGGAGATTTTCAGGCCAAACAGGGAGTGCAGGACATGCAGGGATGGAACCTTGATCAACAGATCGCTGGGAGTTGTCGGTGGTGGCGAGCGGGGAAGGCTGTTTCCCGAGTCGCGGCAGTGCTCGCGCTGCTGCTCGTCACTGCCCGCTACTCGACATCATTATCCGCGAACGACTTCACCGCGCCGTGGCCGAGTGGCGTGGAGCGTCCCTGGATTGGCGCCGACTTCTGGGCCAATCGCCTGACCGATTGGCGACTGCGCGACGGACGCGTCGAGTGCCTGGAGAGTTCCGCTCAACGCCCCATGCGAACCTTGCAGCTGCTAACGGCTGCTCTGGGGGCCGAGCCAGGCGAGCTGCTGATGAGCGTCCGGACTGGCGCGCTGCAAGCCAGCAAGTACCGTTCGGCGGACACCTGGACCGGATTCCTGATTGGTGCTGGCGGCGCGGGGGTCGACTATCGCACGACCGCCCTGGTACATCACCGCTCGGCGGAAGATGGTGGCATCCTGGTGGCGGTGGATGGCACCGGCCGTATTATCTTGCGCAGTAATCATGGGAATGCCGATGGGGAGTCGAGCAGTTCTGCGAGTGGACCGCTGCGTGGTAGCGACCTGGCCGTGCTAGCGCCGTCAACTCGCAACGGCAACGGCTTTGTGGGTGACGAGGCACTCGATCACGTGGAACTGCGCGTGGAAGCGAAGCCGGTCGGTGATACCTACACCGTGACTGCTACGGCCGCGTTGGCGCAGTCGGGTAAGGTGATCAGCAGCGCCGAGCTGCGGCGCGTGCCGGCTCGTGATCTCGAAGGAAGCGTGGCGCTGGTATCCCACGGCGGACCACCCGGTACCAGTTTGGGGTACTGGTTTCGTGACTGGAAACTCGCCGGGCGCAAAGTTGTGCGCCATCCCGAGCGCGCCTTTGGTCCGATCCTGGGCACTCAATACACCGTCAGCCGTGGCATGCTCAAGCTGACCGCCCAGCTGCCGCCGCTTAGTGACAAAGACAATTCTGCCGCTCGGCTGGAAATTCGAGCGACCGACGAAGAACCGTGGCGTCTGGCTGGTCGAGCGACCCTGAATCGCCCCAGCGGGACGCTCAACTTTCGCGTTGAAAAATGGGATGCCAGCCGCGATCAGCAGTTCCGCGTGGTGTACGAAGATCGCAGTCTGGGGGAGACGAGTCGCACGGTGATCTGGCCGGGAGTTATTCGTCATCCGCCCACGGATCGCGACCAATTCGTGATCGCAGCGCTCTCCGATCTACGTTCCTACTCCGGCGGACTCAAATGGAATTCCCAGGGACTGTGGTTTCCTCATGCAGATCTTGTGAAGTCGATTCAGCATCATCAGCCGGATCTGCTCTTCTTCGCCGGCAATCAAGTTGATGACACCGATTTCATGGGCGCTCAGCGTCAGAATTCTGAGCGTGCGCAGCTCGATTACCTTGATAAATGGTTTCAGTGGTACTGGGCCTTTGGTGAACTTACTCGGAACACTCCCACGCTCTGCCTGCCCAGCAACCACGACTATTATCAAACTCGCCTGTGGGGTGGTGGTGGTCGTGCGGCGAAGGCGGAGTCGGATGGGGGCTACACGATGTCACCCGAATTCGTCCAGTTGGTGCAAGCGACGCAAACCAGTCATCTGCCGGATCCGGTGGACTCCTTGCCGGTCGAACAGAACATTGGCGTCTATTTCACTCGGCTGGAGTATGCGGGAATCAGCTTTGCGATTCTGGAAGATCGGAAATTTAAGACGTCGCCGCGCGTGCTGTTGCCCGACGGGCGCTATGCGGACGGTGCCTTCCATAATCCGCGCTTCGATGCCGTGCGTGATGCTGATGTGGCCGGCACCGAACTGCTCGGTGATCGTCAATTGCGTTTTTTGCGGGAGTGGGCGGCCGATTGGGGTGAGGGAACCTGGATGAAAATTGCTCTGTCCAATACGCTCTTTGCCGGCGTTGGCACTATTCCGAAGGAGACGGCGGGCGATCCGCTGGCGGTGCGTCCGCGTCGACTTTCAGCCACGGACTATCCAGCCGCCGAGCGACTTCTTACCGACCCCGACTTCAACGCCTGGCCGCAAACGGGGCGCAATCAGGTACTGCGCGAACTACGACGTGGCTTCGCGCTGCATCTCGCCGGAAATCATCAGCTGGGAACCATGCTGCGCTACGGTGTTGATGAACATGACGACAGCGGCTTTGGATTTGGAGTCCCCGCGACCGCGCAGCTCGGCATGCGACGCTGGTATCCGGTGGAGGCGGGTGAGGAGCGAGCGGCCGATGCGCCGCGCTATACCGGGCGTTTCCGCGACGGGTTTGGCAATCGGATGACGATACAAGCCGTCACGAATCCGGTGGCGAGTGACCATGCGCCCGCAGCCCTGCATGATCGCGCTCCCGGGTATGGGATCGTAAAACTAGCTCGTTCCTCTCGGACCGTAACCTGCGAATGCTGGCCCCGGTGGGTAGATCCGACGAAGGGAGATGCACGCCAGTTTCCGGGCTGGCCGATCACGATCGCGCAGCAGGAGAACTTCGCTCGGGCTGCCGTGGCTCACCTACCCACACTCGAAATCCGCGGACTCGATCAAGCTGTGGTGCAGGTGATCGAGGAGGGAAGCCGCGAGGTGGTTTACACGCTGCGGATCGCCGGCGATCGTTTTCAGCCGAAGGTCTTTCGCACTGGCAGCTACACGGTGAAAGTGGGTGAGCCGGGGACGGCCAAGATGCGTTCGTTCGTGGGGCTGGAGGCAAAGAAAGATAACTCCGAAACGCTGACCGTTGAGTTTCCCAGTGGACTCGTGCCGTAAGGGCGAAGAGAGACGGGAAGAGGAGCAAGAATCTGAGGTGGAATTGGCCGCAGGCCTTTCCTCACTGATAGCCTGGGGTATCGCCCCAGGATTTGTAACGTGAGATGCGTGCGTTTGGCCGAAGGCCATATTCAACCGCTGCCGTGCAACGTGACTAATCCCAGACGTACTGGTCGTCGAACTCCATGCCGTAGCGTCTCAGCATCGCCCGATATTCGTCCTGAAAGTTCATTTTTCGATGGTGCTCCTCCTGATTGCGAACCAGGGTGAATTCAAGTCGTGGATCACGGTCGCGCGACATTCATGGACACGAAGCCGAATTCCCTCATCCAGCCAGGATGAAGGTGAATATGGCCTGCGGCCGAACCGTCTTGGTTACGCTTAATTCCGGTCCTTCCGGGTTACCTGTGGGTCGACGTCGAGCAATGACTTAGTGTGGCTGTCGCCGCAGGATTTTTGGAGGCCTGGCGAAGGTGTTCCAAGCGGTCCTATGCTCTGCACCCGGTGCCGGTGGAGACTTTTGCCTCTGGGAAAAACGGCGTCGGGCTCTGCGGAGACGCAACCCACCAAGGGATATCCTGGTCGTGGGTGCGCCCAGGCGCAGGCAGCCGCTGGCGGAGTTCGTACGCCAGTGGCTGGTTTAATGGGCGTAAACCCTTGGACACGTGTCTTGCCCCGCATGGAACTGGAATTCACGGGCCCCGGAGTTAGCATAACTTCGAGGAGCCCTTTTCATGAACGAACCGAACGAACCGAACGAACCGAACGAACCGAACGAACGCAAGCGGCGACATTTTTCAGACGACCAGAAGGCGACGATCGTCCGACGCCATCTGGGCGACAAGGTGCCGGTCAGCGACTTGG
>JBJSXJ010000315.1:0-13629 GCA_046086325.1 Planctomycetota bacterium
GATTTCTTCGATGATATGCTTCCAGTGTACGACCGCTTCAGCTCGCTGCTGCGGATCATTTTGGACCATGTAGTACCGCGCGGCCGCAGTCCTCACCTCCAAAGAATCACCACTTAGTCGCACGGCGGATTTCAAATCATCATCGCCCGTTAACTGCCCAATTTGACGACGATAATCAAACTGTGATAACCAAGCTAAACCATCAGCGCCATTGCGCTGAATCATGTCACTCATCACCTGATCCGCGCGATCCTCATAGGAGGTTCTCTTTTCCTCTACCTCGCGCCGCTGCTTGACATCCAATAAATCTCGATAACGACGATACGTAATCGCCAGTTGCAAGGGCAACTTGGTATCCTGCGGGTTAAGCTCGATTGCGCGCTGCAACGCTCCCCCCACCGTCGTGCCAGCCGGATGCTTGCCGTCTAACACCCCGTCGCGGATCTGCGCAAAAAGCGATTGCGCTAACACGCGATGAAAGGCCGGTTCATCCGGATTCGTTTGCAAGCCCTCCCGCGCATACTGCTCAGCATCCCCGAATCGTTCAAACAAAATGAATCGCTCGCACAACCGCAGCTGCAACTCCACTCGTCGATCCGCATCCGCCAGCGGCAGCGCTTGTTTCATGCGCGAAATCGACCGCAGCATCTGCTCCGGCTCTTTCACCGCTCGATCCGCTAACAAAGCATGTCGAGCTCGAACCTTTTCCGCCTCCGGTTTGCCCAGATGAAGCCGGATGTAATCCATCAGCCGATCACTGGCGCCCCGGTAATTTCCTTTTCCCTCCAGCTCATCGGCCCGCGAAATCAAATTGACACTGAGCCTACTGAGCTGGTAGCGATGCCAAAAATAACCGGCAGTGCCCATGAGGAGCAGCGCCACCACGGTGAGCACCAACCGCTTCACATTCCAGATCGTTCGCGTTACCACCGCGTCACCCGGGTGGGCGTCCTTCGGCAGGAGATAGCGTTTTCTCGTCGACATGCATGCTTCCTCGTCCCAACTAGCGGACGAAAAGATCGTTCCATTTATTTCGTATCAGCCACCGCTTCGGCATAGTACTCATAGCCACCATACCGATTTGAGTACTGCATCCAACTTACCCCGTTCAGCACCACCCCCAGCGGCCGGGCGCCTGCCGCCATCAATCGACGGAATGCCAATTGAAAGCGATCCACACGCGTCACATCCCGCATGGTGCAAATCAAACAGCCATCGACCGCCGCATGCACGTTCAGCGATTCGCTCGCCTGCAGCACCGGCGTCGTATCCACCACGATGTGGCGATAACGGCGACGCGCCTCTGCCATGATGGCATTCATGATCGGCCCGGACATCGATTGATGTGGATTACTATGCATGTTACCGGCCGGCAAAATGTCTAATCCTGTCTGCTCGTCATGCACAATCGCATCGTCTAACTTGCACCGTTCCGCTAACACATCTCCCAACCCCGGCGTGTACTGAATGTCGAACAAGCGGTGAATGTCCGGCCGCCGAATGTCCCCGTCAATCAATAGCGTCGGCATCTTCGTCGCCCGCGAAATACTCACGGCCAATTTAGCCGCCACACTCGTCTTCCCCTCGCCGCTCACCGCACTGGCCACCGAGAGCACCTGCAGATCACGCGCGTTCTGCGATAACACAATATGCGTCCGCAAACTATTGATGCTCTCCTCATACGGAGCCAACTGACGATTCGTTCCCGTCGCCTTGCCGATCCGAGTGAAGTCGGGTATCTCGCCGATCACCCGCAGCCCCGACGTTCTCTCCAGCTCTTCGCGACCGCCAATGCGTCGCATCAATAGCTCCCAGCCAATCAGCAGCACAAAAGGAAGCGTGAACAATCCGCCGCCCACCAACGCCATTGATTTGAACGGATGCTTTTCCTCCGGCGTCAAAGGTGTCTTAGCTTTGGCCTGCAAACGCACCCGCTCCGGCGCCATCCGCTCCGTGTCCAAATGCTCCACTCGATTCGATAATTTGTCGTAAATCGCCGACGCCTGCCGCAGTTCAATACGAGCGAATTCCAGCTTCAATAAATCACTGGTAGCGTCTTTTTTCGCCTCGGTCTCGCTGGCAACCTTCTCCTCCAACGCCTGACGCAGTGACTCCTGCTGATCGATTCGAATCTGCAAACTCTTGCGCTCCGCAACCGCCCCCGCCTTTCGCTCTTCCAATAAGGCCGTCTTCACCGCTTCCCGCAGGTCGGCCGACTTCACCGCCCGCTGCTCTTCTAATTTCGTGATCTCTTCCTGGATCCGCTCCGTCTCTGCGGAACGCTTCCCGGGCGCCACGAGCTTCTCCACACTCAGCAAACGCTCCCGCTGCTGCAACAACTTCTGCACCACATCTAACATGGCCGGATGCTCATCCAGCCGCCGCTGAATCAACTCCGGCGGCATGTCAGCCCCGTTACCCCGCTGGCGGTCATCCAGCGCCCGCAACTCCGCTCGAAACATTTCCTGCGTGAACAGCACTTCCACCAGTTTCTCGCGTAGTAGCGAAATGGACAGAGCCGCCGGTGACAGCTTGTCCTTGTCCTTGTCATCATCGAACGGATCCGCCACCGCCGCCCGCCGCGCCAGCTCACTCACCTTCTCTCGCAGTTTTTCAATTTGCTGAGAATGAAACTGCTTGCGCTCATTCAACGTCTTCACCAAAACGTCATTCTCGTTGGATGACATTTTGTCCTGGTATTTCAAATACTCCTCGGCCACCGCGTTGGCAATATTGGCGGCATTCTGAGCATTAATCGAGCGGGCTTCGATGGTAAAGAAGTCCGAATTCCCCATGATCTTCACGGAAACGTCCGCACGTAACCGATCAACCGGATCGATCGAACTGTTGATCTCCGGAATCTTCGCTACCGATTCATGCTTCAAAACCTCATCCAACACCCAATTGCTTTTCACCATTTCCACTTGGTTGTTCACAAAGGTATTCGTGTTCCCCGGCAGCGGAGCGACAATGTAAGTCGGGCTGCGCTGCAAAATCAGAAAGACCTTCGCGCGATACATCGGGACCCACAGCGCATAGACCGCCGCTGCACCACCCAAGCTCAAAACAACCGCCAGCGGCAAGGCCACCCGCCACCAACGTCGCAGCGCCGCCAACACCTGCGGTAGTGAGATTGAAAACTGAGTCGGCGAGGGCACCCCGCCCGGATATCCAGGATACCCAGGGTAGGACCCCTGTTGACTCGGCAAGGCTTCATTTCCCGGTATCATCACTCTCAACTCCTACCTACTACCATTCCGACTAACCCGTTCAAACAGCTAGGCCGTCGCCGGTTCCGCCGATGACTCGGCCTCTCGCTGGCGAGCTGGCGCCGTGCCACGCGGATCTGCCACCGGCACCACTTGCACCAACCGATCCAAGTACCACAGCATCAAGGCAAACAACGCGGCCGCAAAGGGAATCATCACCCAGCCCGCGAAATCATGCGAAAATTTCTGCGCCGCTTCGCTCGACGCAAACAGGTACAACAGCCCCGTCAAAACAATGCGCGTGGCATTAGAAATCAGCGCGATCGGCAGCACCGCCATCGCAATCAACAGACGCTGCCACCAAGGTCGATTCACAAGAATCATGTAGGCCGCTGCCAACGCCACAATTCCCAAGAAAATCCGCATCCCCGAACAAGCCTGCGCCACCTCCAGACGATAACTCCCCAGCTGAATCACGTTCCCCTCAGCAAACGCTGATAGACCCAACATCTGCATCGAGGTCACACTGAGCTTGGTCGCAATCCGCTGCAGCGGCATACTCAATGCCCGCTCCAACCCATACGGAAACGGTACCATGAAGAATAGGAAACCAATCGAAGGCGCCGCCCACCAAGCCGCTCGATAGCCGACAATCAACCACACCGCGCCTGCCACCCACAATAAAATGGTCCAGCCATCCAGCGCACCCAGATTAAATTGAGCCGCAAAAAGACGTAACGCACCCGCCAGCAGCATGAGCACCAAGCCGCCCCAGGCGTACCGCCGATACACCCCCGGGAAACTCTCCTTCCGAGCCCAGGCAAAATAGATGGCCAGCGGCACGACCAAATAACCATGGGAATAATCCGCTTCCCGCTCCCAAGTCCCCACCATCTCCACCAGCGTCGGCCAATACGCCCACACGCCAATGATCAAAGAGACTACCGCCAGCCCCATGACCCAAGGCCAAGATACGGCCTCCGCTTCCTCCGGGGGCACGCTGCGCTTCTCAACAACCGGAGCAGCCGCCTCTAGTTCGTCGATCCGGCTGTTGCGACGAACCGGAGCTCGATAGCGACGTCCGCGTTGAATGGACATGGATAGGCCTTGGGTAAACGTAAAAACCAGCGAAACAGGCAAGCGACCGTGGCCACCATTTAGCCGTCCCACGAAGCCCCAGTTCGGGCGTAGAGAGCCGAACGCTAAATGGAAAGTCCAACCTCACTAACGTAGCGAGACCCCTTCGACTGTCAAGCGCATCCACGGATTTGAAAAGATATCCGCGAAAACCGGGAGTACTATATCCCCCGGAACCTGTAGGCTTCGCACCCGATCGGAGCGCTTCCGCTACCCCGCCTACGGCCCGAACTCGCTAGTCTAACGAAACTCCTGAACGCTCCGCCATCCGGCGCAGCACCTGCTCGAAATAGACCGCCTGGTTCCTGGGCTGCTTCCGCGCCCACATGAAACTCGACCTCACTAGCGCTGGTGATAACTCCCCACGCTTCACCTTACCAACCACATACTCGACAAACGCTATTTCAGAAGGTCGTCGAGCCTTAATGCCGGCCTTGATCGTCCGCTCCAAGTCGCCCGCCGGGGTCGTCGAATCGATTTTTAAAGGGTCGTCCGCCGCCCCCTGCGCCCAAATGGGGGAGGAAAACAGGCCCAGCGGCAACCAGGCCAGCACCCCGATCCAAGCCCGCCCCGCAATCCAAGTCAGACCCGCGCCACAGAACGACCGGCTCACCCCACGCAACCACTCGCGCCGCTCCATCGCACTTCTCCTTCGGACCCCTGTCCAGCCAACTCCAACTCGGCCCATAAACCCAAAAACCCGCACTCCCCCGCTCCGCAGCGTCCCGGCTTGTACCGAAACCCCTCCCACCTGACAAGATGGATTTCCCGGCGCCAAAAGCCGACTACAAGATTGACGGTTCAAGCTCGACTTATCTATACTTGCCCGTCCACGCGAATTCCCTCGCAGCGATCCACACCGACAACTCCCATCCGGAGCTCACTCATGCTCGTCATCCCTGGCCAACCCGGTAAAGATCTCTGCGATCAACACCTCGGCGTCACCCGCCGCGATGTGCTGCGTGTTGGCGGCTCCGCCATCCTCGGCACCACCCTCGGACAACTCCTCCAGCTCCAGGCCAATCAGGCGCAAGCCAGTGAAGGTAACATCGGCGGCCCCGGCTGGAACAAAGCCAAAAGCGTCATTATGGTCTACCTCCAAGGCGGACCTAGCCATCTCGACCTCTGGGATCCTAAGGACAACGTCCCCGACAACGTCCGCAGTCCCTTTAAAAAGATCGACAGTAAAGTCCCGGGCATGGAAGTCACTGAACTCCTCCCCCGACTCGCCCAAGTCACCGACAAGCTCACCATGATTCGCTCCATGAGCTACACCCCCGTCGGACTCTTCAATCACACCGCCGCCATCTATCAAATCCACACCGGCTACACCGCCGATAAGGTCAGCCCGTCAGGACAACTCGAGCCCCCCACGCCCAAGGACTTCCCCACCTTCGGCTCCAACATCATTCGCCTCAAACCTCCCACCGTGCCGATGCTCCCCTTCGTCATGCTCCCCCGCCCACTGCAGGAGAGTAACGTGGTGAACAAAGCGGGAACCGCCGGCTTCCTCGGTCGCCAATACGACCCTTATTACCTTTTCCCACCCGGCGATGACATGGACATGGACAAGATGTCCAAGATTCGCATCGACGACCTGAAATTACGCCCCGAAGTCACCGAAAATCGCCTCGAACGACGAGCCCGCCTGCGCGAGCTCATCAACCAAGGCATGCCCGACATCGACTCCGCCGTCAAAAAGTACGAACTCAACAAGTACTATGAAACGGCCATCGATCTCGTCGTCTCCGGCCGCGCTCGCGATGCCTTCGACCTCAGCAAAGAATCCGCCGAGCTCCGGGAACGATACGGCCGTAACACCTTCGGCCAAAGCTGCCTGCTCGCCCGACGACTCATTGAAGCTGGCACCCGCGTCGTCGAAGTCATCTGGCCGAAAGTCGCCAACTCCGACAACCACTCCTGGGACGTCCACGTCGGCCTCGGTGACCGCATGCGAAAGCAGTCCGGTCCCATGCTCGATAACGGCCTCTCCACCCTCATCCAAGATCTCGACGATCGAGGAATGCTCGACGACACGCTCGTCGTCGCCATCGGTGAATTCGGTCGCAGCCCGCAGCGCGGTGTCTCCACGTCCGGTAACAGCAACACCGACGACGGTCGCGACCACTGGCCCTACTGCTACACCGCAGTCGTCGCCGGTGCCGGTATCCGCCGCGGCTACGTCTACGGCAAATCTGATCAAACGGGCTCCGCTCCCACCGAATCGCCCGTCCACCCGATCGAACTGCTCGCCACGGTCTATCACGCCGTCGGCATCGATCCCAACACCGTCGTCTACAATCACCTCAACCAGCCACGCGAACTCGTCAAAGCCGCTCCGATCACAAAACTGTTCGGCTAAGCACTTCCGCGTTGCATTTTGAAACGTAGCCAACGATCATGCGAGTCAAAGGAGCTCGCATGATCCACGCACCGTTGTTCCCGCCTTTCTCGACTGGCGGTTTTCCCCGAGCGCTGCGTCCCCCGCTCGCGAACCTACGCCTCCCAGTCCTCTTCGCCCTCCTCGCCCTGCAGACCCTGCTCGCGACGTCACTCCCCGCCCAATCCGGCGACGCTCCCACACCCCCAGCGGCTCCCCTCAAACTTCTCACCGTCGCGGAACGCTCCGAGTTTCGCGCAACCTCTCCGCATGCCGCGGTACTTGATTTTGCTCAAGCGCTCAGCAAACAAGATCCACGAGTGAAAAGCGTGGAGTTTGGGAAATCAGTCGAAGGGCGAGCACTGCCTCTGCTGATTGTCGCCCCGCCGGACCTGCAATCCCCAGCCGCCGCCGCACGCTCTGGCAAACCGATCGTACTCCTCTTCGCCAACATTCATGCCGGCGAAGTCGACGGCAAAGAAGCCCTGCTGATGCTCGCGCGCGATCTCCTCGCCCAAACTCACCAATCGCTCCTCTCCCAGCTCGTGCTGCTCATCGTTCCCAATCTCAATCCCGACGGGAATGAACGGTTTGATCGCGCCAACCGACCTCAGCAAGATGGCCCCGCCGACGGCATGGGGATTCGCGAAAACGCACAAGGACTCGATCTGAATCGCGATTACGTCAAACTCGAAAGCGCTGAAATCCGCGCGCTCGTGCGACTCGTTCGCCTCTGGCAACCGCACCTCGTCGTCGACTGCCACACCACGAACGGCTCCTGGCACCGCCACACCATCACGTACGATGCCAATCGTCATCCGGCCGGAAATAGTGGCCTGATCGAACTAGCCCGCCAGAAACTCTTACCCACTGCGGCCAACCAACTGCTCGCGCTGGGCAACTGGAAAAGCTTCTATTACGGCAACTTCAATCGCGATCACACCGCTTGGGAAACGTTTCCACTCGAACCACGCTTCGGCACCCATTATTTTTCCCTCGGCCCACAACTCGCCGTGCTCGTTGAATCCTACAGCCACGCCCCCTACCGAGATCGAGTCCTTGCAACTCGCGATTATTGCCAGGCACTCCTGCAAGTCACCGCTGAACGGCGCTCCGAGATTCTCTCCGCCATCTCCCAATCGCGCACGGCACTCGCCAGTGACTCCGGCCCCATCGAGGTGCCGCTGCAAGTCAGCCCCGCTCCGCTCCCCGGCAACTTCAAAATTCTCGGCTACGAAGAACGAGAAGAAGATGGCCGCTTCGTGCGCACCGAAACGCTCCGCGAATACCCCGTAACCTTCTGGGGCGGCTCACTAGTCAAACTCGCCGTCACACGGCCAGCCGCCTACCTCATTCCTCCCGGTTACCCGCTGGCCATCGAGACCCTCCAGCGACATGGCATTGAGGTTCAGCAGCTCCGCGAAGACATCGAACTCGATCTGCAGATCTATCGAGTGGCTGAACGACAGTCAGCCGCCGAACCGTTCCAAGGTCACCGCACCACTCGACTCACGGTCTCCCGTCGCGACGAAACACGCTCCATTTCAGCCGGCTGGTTCGTGGTGCGTACCAACCAGACACTGGGACAACTCAGCGCCGTTTTGCTCGAACCACAAGCCGATGACGGCTTCACCTGCTGGAACATTTTTGATCAACGAAGTGACCGGCAGGGTGATCAACCGGAGCTTGCCGTGGGGAGTGACTTCCCGGTCCTGCGACTGCCCACCTGGACTCCCCTGCTACTCGGCCCCGTGCGCGCCGTAGCCGAACAACAGCCCGCTCCCCGCACCATCACCATGGCCGACCTCTACGACCCACCCACCGCCGCCGAAACGAGCGTGAGCGCCGCTGGTGCTGGTGCTGGTATCGTTGCCACAACCTCCGCACCGCGCCGCCCCATCAACCTCTCGGGCAGTCCCGCCAGCGGAATGGCCTGGGCTCCCGACGGCCAGTCTTATCTCCATTCCCGCGAAGGAAAGCTCTATCGAGTGTCACCGGCCACGGGACGACTCACCCCGTTCGTCCCAGATCTCGAACCGCTGCGCCGCGCGCTGGCAGCCCTCGCTCCCATCGGTCCCAAAAACGCCGCGTCACTCTCCCGGTTCAGTTCCACCCAATTGAATCCCGCTCACACCGCCATCCTCATCCAGCACGACAACGATCTCTACCACGCCCGCCTGGATGGTTCTGCGGCCGTTCGCCTCACCGCCACCCCTGCCGCCGAAGAACTCGCGTCATTCAGCCCCGACGGAAAATATGTCGCCTTCGTCCGTGCCCACAATCTCTTTGTCGTCGACGTTGACTCGCAAACCGAACGTCAACTCACCACCGACGGCCACAGCAAAGTCTCCAACGGTAAAGCCGACTGGGTCTACTACGAAGAGGTGTTCCATCGTGACTGGCGCTGCTACTGGTGGAGCCCCGATTCGCGGCGACTCGCCTTTCTGCGACTGGATGACACACCTGTTCACGCCTTCGCGGTGATCGATCCAATCCCACCTCGACAGCAAGTGGAATGGACCGCCTATCCCAAAGCAGGTGACCCCTTGCCGCTGGTGAATGTCGGTGTGGTTACCGCGGCGGGTGGCGAGCCGGTCTTCGCCAAACTATCCGATTACTCGGCCACCGATCGACTCATCACCCGAGCGACTTTCACACCCGATAGTGAAGCAGTCATCGCCCAGGTGCTCAATCGCCAACAAACCTGGATGGACCTCGTGAAGATCGATGCCCAGAGCGGCGACACGCAGCGGCTCTTTCGCGAACAGACTAAGGCCTGGGTCGACGATCATGGCGCTCCTGAGTTTCTCGCGGATGGTTCGTTTTTATTCCTCAGCGAACGCACTGGTTACAAACATCTCTACCACTACAGCGCCAGTGGCCAGCTCCGGAAACAACTCACCAGCGGCTCCTGGGAAATTCGCTCCGTGCATCGAGTTGATCCGCGGTCGCAGTTCATCTATTTCTCCGCCACCAAAGACAACGCCATTGGCCAGCAGCTCTATCGAGTGAAATTCGATGGTTCGCAGTTCACCGCACTCACCGAACCTGCTGGCACTCATCAAATCAGCTTCGCCCCTCGCGGCTCTTATTACCTGCAAACCGTCAGTAGCCGTACCCAGCCCACGCGAGTGTATTGCGCGACGGTTCCCGAGCCACCGGCGACGACGCCAACCACACCAGCAGATTCACCCGCCGCTGACTCCCCCAGCAGCTTGGCGCCCATCGCGCCGACCAAGCGCACCGTCGACCTGAATCCCGTGCCGATGCTGCAGGATTATCGACTCGGCAAGATCGAACCCGTGCAAATCCCCACGCCCGATGGCTTTCTGCTCGAAGGCCAGCTCACCTTTCCACCCGATTTCGATCCCGGGCGCCCGCGCCGTTATCCCGTTTGGGTGAAAACCTACGGCGGTCCCCACGCACCGACCGTCAAGGACTCGTGGATCGGTGGACGACTTGAAGATCAGGCCCACGCCGCCGCCGGTTTCATCATCTTCCAAGTCGATCCGCGTCCAGCCAGTGGCAAGGGAGCGATCGCCACTTGGTCCGCCTATCGTCAACTCGGCAAACAGGAACTGACCGACCTGGAACATGCCGTCCGCTGGCTGTCGCAACGTCCCTATATCGATGCCGCACGGATCGGCCTGAGTGGCTACAGCTACGGTGGCTATCTTACCTGCTACGCACTCACCCACAGCAAGCTGTTTGCCGCGGGAGTAGCCGGTGCACCCGTAACCGATTGGCGAAACTACGATGCCATCTACACCGAACGTTACATGGACACTCCGCAGGAAAATCCGGAAGGTTATCGAGCGTCCAGTGTGGTGCAAGCCGCGCGCGATCTGCATGGCAAACTACTGCTGGTCCATGGAGCGATGGATGACAACGTCCACCTGCAAAACGTGCTGCAACTGCTCGGTGCCTTTCAGGCAGCCGATCGCTACTGCGAATTGCAGATCTACCCGCGCGCTCGCCACGGCGTTGGCGGGAAACACTTCCCCAAACTCGCCTTCGAATTCATGTCTCGCCACCTCCAGCCCTAACTCCTCCTCAATCTCCGTGCCCCCCGTGTCTCAGTGCGCAACCAAACCGTGCCTTCAATTCTCCCCGTGCCCTCGCAAATCCACCGGCCGGAGCTCCCAGCTCTGACCGCTCGACGGTGACACCAACCTCAGCTCCAGCCGCAGATCCTCATTCCGGAGCGTGTTCATCAGTTCGGGGAGTCGTTCCAGGCGCTGCTGCATCACCTGCAATTCGGCTCGTTGGCGACCGTGCTGTTGTTTGAGGAGCGAAAGCGTGGAACTGGGCAGGGATTTCATCTTGGCTTTGCTTGCTTGCAACAACCAGAGGTTGCGACGTTCCCAGCGAGTGCGTTCGAGTGTCAACCAGCGTTCAGCTTGTTGGCAATTGGCGGGTGTACAGGGAAGAAGCGGACCACCGGGTACCAGCTGTAGAACGGGCGAGATGGTGAGCTGCACGGATCGTTCCGTCCACTGAGCCGCGAGGTGAACTTTGAGTATGGCGTCGGCTTTCGTCTGCATCCATTCGATGCAGGTGATCGTGTCTTGCGGCGAGAGAATGGCGGGGCCAATGAAGCGCCAGCGCGGGATCCCGCGCGGAGCGACCGTGAGTTCCAGTCGTGGATCTGCCAGCAGTTCTGGTCCCGCTGCCACCGCGGACGGCCCGGCTGCCGCGCGCACAAACTCCCAGCGTGCTGCCACTGGTTGATCACACTGAAGCGGCAGTTTAACCGTCGTAACGGTGCGCGCATCTGGCGGAGCGGCCATGAGCCGCGCGGGACCATCCATGATCCGGAAACCGACTCCCAGTAGCAGTGCGACCATCAACCAACCATCCCATCGCCAAGGAAGAGGTTGCATAACGATTCTCCAAATTGAATAAACGAATACCGTTTCCGAACCACAGAACCACAACGCCCCGCCCAACCGCGAGCTAACGCTCGTCGGCTCAGCCGGAAGGCTCAGCCGGAACGCGTTAGCGTCCGGTTCAGCACGGTTCAGTCCGGTTCAGCACCGCGAACCAACTCCGCCACACTGGCTGCTCTACCTACTCATGACGTAAATTTGGCTGTCGGCGTTGCATCAACTTGGGGAAAAATTTGGGTGAGTTGCAAAAACTTGCCCTTCCGCGTATCTTCGACGCTTCGATTGAGCACCCGTGGCGCAACTGGATAGCGCATCGGTCTTCGGAACCGAGGGTTACAGGTTCGAATCCTGTCGGGTGTACTGGCAATACCATTAAGAGCACCCCTAGAGCCATCAAAACCCTTTCTTCAGGGTTTTTCCACCGCTCATAGCGTAGCGCCCGCCGCTGTCGAAGGGCTCACGACCTGGTGCGATGGACTTCCAGTCCGTCGAGAATCGGAAACGACGGACTGGAAGTCCGTCGTACCTGTGCGATGGACTTCCTGTCTGTCGAGAATCAGAAACGACGGACTGGAAGTCCGTCGGACCTGTGCCCTGGACTTCCAGTCCATCGAAAATCAGAAACGACGGACTGGAAGTCCGTCGTACCTGTGCGATGGACTTCCAGTCCGTCGAGAATCAGAAAGGACGGCTGGAAGTCCGTCGTACCTGTGCGATGGACTTCCAGTCCGTCGAGAATCAGAAACGACGACTGGAAGTCCGTTGTACCTGTGCGCTGGACTTCCAGTCCGTCGAAAATCAGAGACCACGGACTGGAAGTCCGTCGCATAATTGTCGTACGATCATGGTCGCCGCATCTGCCTAAAGACAGGAGACATGAAATGAAAGCCGACGATGATCAACAATTCTTAAAAGAGGAAACTAGTAGAAGGATGCAAAAGGCTCTAAGCGAGCTGCGGGCGGGAACCTATTCAGGGCCGATTTCCTTCTACCGAAGGCGGTCTAAGAATACCAAACACAGTTACCCATTGAAGCTCACGCCGGAGCAGCGCCAGACGCTGTGCGAACAAATCTCTTTTTTGGGCGGCAGACTCATGAAGAAGCTCAAGCAGGCCGGTGAAGGCACGCAGATCGTCGGCGTTACGTGTAAAGAACTCGGTACGCTCTACGATAAAGTCAGCCAATACGCCCTTTTCGCCCAAAGCCCACACAAGTAGCGGCTGCTCGCCGTGCGCCGTCAAGTGGAGCAGCTTGTCGAGCAAGAACAGGCTGAAGTCGTCCATCGCGCCGCCTCGAATCCCGCTATCCGTCATCCGATAAAAAGCGATCGATTGTTCCAATTTAAGATCACGCTGCTCGAAGTTTGGCCCGCGATCTGGCGACGAATTCAGATTCCCGACTGCAACTTGGCTGATCTACACCGGTACATTCAAGCGGCGTTTGGCTGGTGCGATAACCATCTGCATCAGTTCGACATTGACGGCGAATGCTACAGTCGATCAGCCCAGAACGATGACGATTTTGACATGGACTGCAACGACGAGGCGGACGTGCTGCTGAGCAACTTGGTCCCGAAGTCGGGCCGACCGTCGCGCTGGATTTACGAATACGACTTTGGCGACGGCTGGCGGCATGAAGTCTTGTTCGAGGGATTTCCGCCCGCCGATCCGACGGAAAAATATCCGCTGTGTGTCGAGGGCGAGCGAGCTTGTCCACCGGAAGATTGCGGCGGGCCTTATCACTACGGTGATTTAGTCGCTATTATTCGTGATACCAAGCGCGAGGACTACGAAGAGCTGCTGGAAGATATGGTGGAAGAGTGGGGACCGCTCGACCCGGAAGCCTTTGATGCCAAGAAGGCGACTAAGGAAATGAGGAAGATTAAGTAACCAGTTTTTTGGTCCCTCCGGATTAGCGGCAGGAGTAGCTTGGTGTTTTTGACCGAGCTAGCCCGCGAGTAAATCCATCTTCTCGCGCAGTACACCACCCCTTAACAGCGAACGGTTCCATCATG
>JBJSXJ010000316.1:0-16082 GCA_046086325.1 Planctomycetota bacterium
TGGTGCTCTTTCAATTCCAAACGATTCACGACCTCGCGCGACATTTACGAGAGTCTTATCGCACCGCCGTTGCGCGGCTTTTCCCAGATGAACCATTTGCTGACGAGACAGCGGAACAAGCGCGGGCCAGCAGTCATATTACCGAGCGTGATGTGGAGTTCTCGCAGCGGATGACCGATAGCCTGGCGCCCAATCGAATGCTCGCGCCGGTCACGGGCGCCAAGAATCGCCGCGCCGTCTTTGTATTTTCGCCACCTCGCAGCGGCACAACCTTGCTGCGAGTGATGATGGCGGGACATCCGCAGCTGTTCGCACCACCCGAACTCGAACTGCTCGCCTTTGACACCATGCATGCTCGCCAGCAAGCCTACGAAGGCGTCGCTGGATTGTGGCTTGAAGGCTTGGTACGAGCGGTCATGGAAACACAGCAGTGTGATGTAGAAACCGCACGCGCCATCGTGCAGCAGTCCGAGCAACAAGGTGCTACGACTCAGCAGTTCTACCAATTGCTGCAAGCCCCGCTGGGAGATCGATTACTGGTCGACAAGACGCCCAGCTACGCCGGACAACTACATGTGCTACAGCGTGCCGAAGAAATGTTCGACGAGCCACTATATGTTCATTTACTACGTCACCCCTGCGGCATGATCCGCTCGTACGTCGATTACAAAATGTATCTGACGTACAGCACGCGCTACAAAGTCGAGATGGAGTTTCCCTATACTCCGCAGCAAATCGGTGAACTCGTTTGGCTCATCAGCCATCGAAACATTCTGCAAACCCTAAAGTCGGTCCCTCAACATCGACAGCACCGCATCTGTTTCGAGACGCTCGTGAAGCAGCCTGATTCGACGATGCAAGCTTTGTGTAATTTCCTGAGCTTGGACTACTGCCCCGATATGGCCCAGCCGTATGAAAAGCGAGAGGATCGCATGCTGGACGGCGTCGTGGCCAACGGTCGTATGCAAGGCGATCAAAAGTTCCTGGTTAAACACAAGGCGATTGACCCCAAAGTGGCCGATGAATGGCGCGAACATCTATCCATCGACATTCTCGGCGAACCAACCCGACTCCTGGCCGCCCAGCTCGGCTATGAGGAATTCCAGACACCCGCATCCTCGCCGTCAACCATGGCGAATTCCAGCCAGACCGCCCCCCCGCACAGCGCTACCACTTCGGACCGACCCGGCCCTGGATTAGCACACCGACTCCCCGACGCAATCGATAGCAATCTTTTGCTGTCCCAGCTCGATCAGCTATCAGATGAGGACGTAACGCGATTATTACAAGAGCAGCTGGCCAACGAGGCTCGTCATGGCTGAGCAGTCGGCTACGGATCTTCCGCTGGCGTCATCAGCTTCCTCGCAAGCCAGTGATCTGATTCAAGGACTCGCCGCCGAGCAGCGGCGAGAGCTACTGCGCAAACTGCTAGAGAAAAAAACGCAGACCGCGCCTGCGTTTCCGTTGTCGCTCGGTCAAGAAGCACTCTGGTTCCTCGATCAACTTGATCCGGGACGCCCCACCTACAGCTTGCACCCAGCGGTGCGAGTCAAAGGCCCACTCAATCTCACGGCACTTGAAGCTGCCATCGGCGAACTCCTGCGGCGACACGACGTCCTGCGAACCACTTTTCCAGCGCGTGACGGTGTCCCCGAACAACGCATCACCCCGTATCAACCCTTTCATCTGGAGGTCATTGACCTCACCCATTTGCCAGCGGAGCAGCGAGAGGAAGAGGCCCAGCGTCTGGCAACCTCCCGCAATCTCATTAATCTTCAGACTGGCCCGGTCTTTCACGCTCAGGCAGTTCGTATTGCTCCGAACGACTCAGTGCTCCTGATGCAGATCCACCATATCGTCTTCGACGGCTGGTCACTGGGCGTGATGACCCGTGAAATGGCGGAACTATATCAATCGTTCTGCGCCGGTAAGCCCTCGTCATTGCCCGCATTACCACTGCGCTACGTTGATTTCGCAACTTGGCAGCGTCAGCAATTATCCGGAGCCAAGCTGGGCGAGCTACAGAGCTACTGGCGCAACCAACTCGCGAACTTACCGCCCTTGGAAGCACCCACCGATTATCCGCGTCCCAAAGTTCGCACCTCACGCGGAGCATCGATTCATTTCAAATTCAGCAGCGAACTGACGCGTGCCCTGGTTGATTTCAGTCGCCGGCAACATGTCACCCCGTTCATGACGCTGCTGGCCGCTTTTCAGGAACTCCTGCATCGCTGGAGTGGTCAAGAAGATTTCGCGGTGGGAACTCCGATTGCCAACCGCCGACAAAAGCAATTTGAGCCCTTAATCGGTTACTTCATCAACATGCTCGTGCTGCGTGCCGATGTAAGTGCTGATCCAACGTTTGCTCAGCTGGTGCAGCGAGTCCTACAAACAACCAGCTCCGCTTTTGCTCATCAAGACTTGACGCTCGACAAAGTCATGGATGCCGTGCAGCCGGCGCGTGACCCCAGTCGTCATCCGCTATTTCAAGTCATGTTTGTGCTGCAGAACAATCGTCAGTCCCAACTTAAGTTTCCCGATTTGGAAGTGGAATCGTTAAGTCAATTACGACGCGATCGCGCCGCTAAATTTGAACTCACCGTCCCACTCCGTATCACCCCCGAGGGACTGACGGGCAAAATCAATTTCAACACCGATCTGTTCGCGCAGTCGTCCATCGAGCAACTGGCGCAGCAATACGAACATCTGCTCGCCGAGGCGATCGCAGCACCCGATTTGCCACTGTCGCAGCTACCGCTCGTCAGCCGATCCCAGCATCATGATCTTGTGCACCACTGGAGCGGCCACTCACGACTCTCTCCGTACGTCGACAGCCGCTGTGTACATACGCAATTCAGCGAGCAGGTGTTGCGGAATCCTCAGGCGATGGCAGTTGTGGATGGCGATCGCATCTGGAGCTACGCGGAACTCGATCAGTTTGCCACGCGTATCGCCCGGGCCATCCAAGGACAACCGGCTTCAACGAGCGCGCCCATCGCACTGCGCCTGGAGCGTTCCGCGGCTGCAGTGGCGGCGATGCTGGGAGTTTTTAAAGCCGGAGCTGCTTACCTGCCGCTCGATCCGGCACTGCCAGTCAGCCGAGCCAAATTCATTTTGCAAGATGCCGGTGCACAGACGCTGATCACCAGCCAGCAGCTACAGGATATCCCCTCTGGATGTAACCCACACGTTGCTGGTGGATCGAATTCTGGAAGAAGCCGAACCCGACAACGCGCCCGCAAATCAAGTCGATGACTTGGATCAACTGGCCTATGTCATTTATACCTCTGGGTCCACCGGCACCCCGAAGGGCGTCGTGATCGACCATCGAGCGTTGACGCACTATTCACAAGCGGCCATTCATGAATATGGAATTAGCGATCGTGATCGCGTGCTGCAATTCGCCTCACTTAGTTTCGACGCTCATGTGGAAGAGCTCTATCCTGTGCTGACCCAAGGTGGCACACTTGTCATTCGCACACCGTACATGCTCGATTCCATCGCGCAATTCTTGCAGGTCTGCCAGCAGCAAGCGATCACGGTGCTGAGTTTACCGACTGGATTTTGGGGTGAATTGACCTCGGCACTCGATCGGGATTCCCTGCAGCTTCCCAGCTCCCTGCGGCTCTTGATCATTGGCGGTGAGGCCGCTCGTCCGGAGACGGTCGCCACCTGGTTCCGAGTCATCGGTTCGCGCGTGCGACTGCTCAATACTTATGGGCCAACCGAAACGACAGTCGTCGCGACCGCCGCTGAACTCACCATCGCCGATAGCCACTCCGATCGCATATCGATTGGCCGCCCCCTGCCAAACACAACGGCCTACATACTCGACGAACATTTACGCCCCGTTCCCAGTGGCGTAGCGGGCGAGCTCTTCCTGGGTGGCCGCAGTGTTGCTCGAGGCTACCTGCGTCAGCCGGAACTAACCGCGACCAAATTCATCGACCATCCGTTCTTGTCCGAGCTCTCTTCGTCAGCCAGCCTAAGCTCTTTCGGCGACCATCGTCTCTATCGCACGGGGGACCTCGTGCGTTGGCGGACTGACGGCCAGCTGGAATTCATCGGCCGACGCGATGGCCAAGTGAAAATCCGTGGTTTTCGCATCGAGTCCGGTGAGGTGGAACAGGTTCTTGCTAGTCACCATCGAATCAGCCGCGCTGCCGTGCTCATTGCCCAAAAAGAGTCCGGCCAACCCGCCCTTGTCGCCTATTACTCCGGTTCGGATGCAGCCAGCGCGCCCGACGCGGTCGAAATGCGACGCTTCCTGCAAGAACGTCTGCCCGACTACATGATTCCGGAGTTGCTGGTGCCACTGCCGAACATGCCGCTGACCAGCAGCGACAAGATCGATCGCAAATCATTACCCGCTCCGGATTGGACGGGCGCTGCGACTGGTCCAGCATACGTCGCCCCGGTTACCGCCACCGAACAGGCACTCGGTTGCATTTGGCAAGAAGTACTCAGTCGTCCTCAAGTTGGCCTGCAAGATCATTTCTTCGATCTGGGCGGCAACTCACTGCTGGCCTTGCGACTCACCGCTGCCATCCGACGAGAAATGTCGGTTGAGCTACCACTAGTACAACTTTTCGCCGCCCCGACCCTCGCGGAGCTGGCGCGCGAGATTGACCAACTGCAAGGTCAAAGTTTTACGGCGCAGCTGCCCGCCATGCGGCAAGTTCCTGCCGGTTCACCACAGCCGATCACTTACGCTCAAGAACATTTCTGGCAGGTCATTCACCTCTTCCCCAAGCAGCCGTTTTCGCTCATGCACGCGACGCTGCCCGTCATCGGGAAGCTAGACCTGTCCGCCTTTGAAGCAGCATTCAAAGAGCTGATTCTTCGACATGAACCGCTGCGTACCAGTTTTACAACCGACGCCGATGGGGTTCCCCAGCAAGTCGTACATGCCGATTGGCAAATGGAATTGCCCGTAACCGACATCAGCGAGCTACCTGAGGCTCAACAGGAAGAGTTCATTCAGCAAGTCGTCAAACGGCATCGTCAGGAACAGTTTGATTTCAGTCGGCTGCCGCTTTTTCGGATCGACTTACTCAAACGCAGCGCTAGCGCCCATTGCCTTGTCGTCACCACCACCCATCTGATTTTCGATGGCTGGTCAATGCAGATTCTGATTCGCGAATTAAGTGAGGTCTACGAAGCGCTGCAGTCCGGCAAACCATCTTCTTTGTCTCCCTTGAAAGTTCAGTTCGCCGATTACGCCGCCTGGGAACGTCAGCATTTGAGCGGCTCGTATTTTGACGAACTATTAGCCTATTGGCGGCGCAAGCTAACGGGCGTGCGAAATCTCGAGTTGCCGACTCAGCGGCCACGAGACACGAAGCTGCGTCATGTCGAAAACCACTATTCATTCACGATTGATGAAGAACTTCGAGCAGCAGCCACGCAGCTCGCTCGGCGTGCCAACACCACTCGCTTTTGCGTCATGCTCGCGGTCTATCACGCCGCACTCAGCCGCTATGCGAATAACACGGATGTCGCCATCGCC
Organism: Planctomycetota bacterium; assembly: GCA_046086325.1. Taxonomy (GTDB): domain Bacteria; phylum Planctomycetota; class Planctomycetia; order Pirellulales; family Pirellulaceae; genus JBJSXJ01. The sequence goes on from JBJSXJ010000316.1 coordinate 5,510, forward strand.
ATACCCGTGGCCAATCGCCGCTTCGTGGAAACCCAGCAGATGCTCGGGCTGTTCATCAACACCGTTGTACATCGCAACGATTTGTCCGGCGATCCAACGTTTCTGGAGGTACTGGCACGAGTGCACCAGACAGCCGCCGAAGCCGCTCAGCATGAGCAAATGCCCTTTGGTACGCTCGCACTCGATCTTCAGCCCAATCTAAATACCCAGCGATTTCCACTCGTACAGGTGATGTTCAATTACCTACAGCGGATCTCGACCAAACGCCCGCGTCGCCCCGATGCCCTGCAGATTCAGCGAGAGCTCAACGAACACAATCCTGTTTCCACGCGACTCGATCTCACTTGGTCGCTGTCGGAATCGGACACCGATTGGCGCTGTTTCCTGCATTACGACGAGGCGCTGTTTGATCGCGACTTCGTTACCGACTTGGCTACCGATCTCGCGGCGATCACCCGCGCCGTGACACAAGACCCAACGCTGCGTCTATCGTCATTGCCCATCACGCGAGCGACTCCGGCGGAACAATCAGACTCCTATCGTTCAACCTGCACGCTGCGTGATGCGACAAGTGATCGACCGCATGAGTTCGTCGCTCGAACCAACGAACCCTCACAAGTAAGTTCCGCCGCGGCGTCCCAGTCGCTTGCATTACCACGAACGACATCGACCGGCGGTGTTCTCTCAAGCGCTCACTCGCGTCGCTGGCTCGCCCCGCTGCGAACCCAAGGCTCCGACACTCCGCTGTTCTGTTTTCCTGGACTGGGTGGTCATGCCATCAGCTTTCTCCCGCTATCGAGAGCACTGCCTGCCGGTCGCCCAATCTACGCCTTCCAAGCGCAAGGACTCGATGGCCGAGAGCAACCGCACCGCAGCCTCTCCGACATGGCTAGCAGCTACTTGACCGAACTACTCGCGGTGCAGCCGGAAGGTCCTTATTTCCTCGCCGGCTGGTCCTTGGGAGGCCTAATTGCCCTGGATGCTGCACGCCAGTTGCAGGACCGCCAGCAGCAGGTCGCCCTGGTCGCTCTTCTGGATACGCATTTACGAGTAACCCAGAGCGACATACCGGAGATGGGTGACACCACGATGCTGCGACGGATCGCTCGCCAGCTCAACATCGCACCGGATCGCTTGATTGGTCAGCCTCCCGAGCAGCAGTGGGATCTGATCGCCGCCGAAGCCGCCAGCAATGCGGGCGTAGGTGTGGCGGAAATCGGCCAACTGGCCGAAGTATGTCGAGCACAATTTGCCGCACTGCGAGAACATCACGTACAGCCCTATCTCGGCCCAGTGGTCATGCTGCGTCAAGAACAAGCTCGAACAACTCTGGACCAGCGCTGGGCAAGTCTCTGTCCCAACATGACGATCATCTCCACCCCCGGTGACCATTACAGCATGCTGCAACAGCCAGCGGTCGCTCAGCTCGCGTCGCGCCTGGCAACGTTCTTGGAACAAGCCGGCCACGCCCGTGCGCCAGCCGCCAAAGCTGAGGGAGCACTGCGATGAGCTATCTCTGGCGAATCATTCAGGCTGATTGGCCTACCTTGACGTTTGCGAGTCTTCTGGGAGCAGCCAGCGGAGTCGCTAATGTCGTTCTCTTGGCACTCATTCACCGAGCTCTCAACGCCAACTCGGCTGGCTCAAGTGCCAGCAGTACGCTTTGTCTGCTATTCGCCGCTGCTTGTCTCGTAGCCCTCATCACTCGCATCGCATCGCAGCTTTTTTTGGTGCGAATGTCGCAGCAATCTCTGTCGCGACTGCGGCTGAACCTCAGTCATCGCATCCTCGGCGCGCCCCTGCGAACACTCGAGGAGATGGGCGCCCATCGTCTCATGAATGCCCTGACCAATGATGTTCAGACTCTAGCCGCTGCTTTTAATAGTCTCCCTACGCTCATCGTTAATCTCATCATCCTGGTCTGTGGCTCTGCCTACTTAGGCTGGCTTTCGTTACCACTCCTCTTTTTTGCCATCGTATTTGCCACCCTCGGTTTTTTAAGCTACTGGACTACCGCGCGATTCGCCGGTCGTTTTCTTCGTGACAGTCGCGAGGCTCAAGATGGCGTCATGCAACAACTGCGCAACTTGATTCGCGGTATCAAAGAATTGCAAATGCATCAGCCGAGACGTCATGAGTATATGAACAGCATCTTGGAACCGGCCGATCATCAGCTGCGACAGCTCAACCTGAAAAGCACCATGATTCAGGACACGGCCGTCGTCTGGGGTCGCTTACTGTTTCTCATTGCGATCGGCCTATTGCTTTTCGTCTGGCCGCGCTGGGCGGATGTTCCCGGCTCCACGTTAGCCGGTTACACCCTGGCCATCTTTTACCTCATGACGCCGCTCGAGCGGATTATCGGCTCCCTGCCCACATTCTCGCGAGCCATGATCAGCGTTCAGAAGCTGCAACAATTGGGCTTGCTGCTAGCGGACTCGTCCGAAAACGCCCATCAACCCAGCCCCGCTCTCCGATCAGCGGCCGATTCAACACCCACCGCGCTGGCAACTCGTTTTCAAGACTGGCGATTGCTCGAACTGTCTCAGGTCACGCACGAATATCAGGTAGCTGGTCGTGAACATGGTTTTGAACTGGGCCCCGTTAATCTCCAGATTACGCGTGGCGAGATCGTCTTTCTTGTGGGTGGCAACGGCTGTGGCAAAACAACGCTTATCAAACTCCTCACCGGGCTCTACCAACCGGCCGCCGGTGCCATCCGGATCGATGGACGCGATGTAACCGCCGCTGATCAGGAATCCTATCGCCAGCTATTCACTGCTGTGTTCGATGACGGCATGGTTTTCGATGGACTATGGGGACTGAGCCCAGCAGCCGTCCATGAACAAGCCCACCAGCTGCTTACCGACCTGCAACTCGATCATGCGGTCCAAATCATCGATCGACGTTTTTCAACCACCGAATTGTCACGCGGTCAGCGTAAGCGGCTGGCGCTGTTAACCGCCTACATCGAAGATCGATCGATCTATCTGTTTGACGAATGGGCAGCCGATCAAGATCCGCACTTCAAACGCATTTTTTACGAACAGCTACTGCCGGATTTAAAGCAGCGCGGTCGTACGGTGATCGCAATTACCCACGATGATCGCTACTTTGCCGTCGCCGATCGTATTATCAAAGTGACAGACGGACAGGTCGTCGAACAAGCAGACCGAACGCTCAATCCGTTCGCTCCCGACCTATCCCTTCCAACCTTAGCGTCGCATACCGGCGCCCCTCGTATCGTCGTGTGATTGCCAGGAGCATCTTCATGAAAACATTTCTTGCAATCTGTTTGTTGATCGGGGCCAGCGCGAGTGGTGCTTTTTGGTGGCTGAATAATCAACCAGAGCCGCTGCCCAAGTTTCGTAGCCTCTCGCCCAGTCGCGGTGAATTGCTGATTGCCGTGAGTGCGACGGGAACCGTGGAGCCCGTCGAGGTGGTCGACGTCGGTGCACAGATTGTCGGACGAGTGAAGGAATTTGGCCCCGATCGCAGTGAGGAAGGAAAAACGATCGACTTCGGCTCGAAAGTGAAAGCGGGTGACATTCTCAGCCAAATCGATGACTCGACCTACTTAGCCGAACGTGACAAAGCGCAAGCGAATCTTCGCCTGGCCAAAGCGGACCTGAAACGATCACAGGCGCAGCAGACCCATGCTCAAGGTGACTTTAAGCGAGCAGAATCGCTACGCGATACGAATGCCGAGAGCGATTTCGACCGAGCACTCGCAGCGGCTGAAATGGCGAAGGCCGAAGTACTGGTGTCGGAAGCGCGCGTGGAGCAGGCGGAACTCGCGCTGAAGCAGGCGGAGATCAATCTGGGTTATACCCGCATTAGCGCACCCATTGATGGCGTGGTGATTGATCGCAAAGTTAATGTCGGTCAAACGGTCGTGGCTGGCTTGAATGCTCCCAGCCTGTTTTTACTCGCCCGTGACCTCGATCGCATGCAGGTGTGGGCAGCCGTGAATGAAGCCGACATCGGCGAAATTCATCTGGGACAATCCGTGTCGTTCAAAGTCGATGCTCATCGCGATCGCACCTTTGCCGGCACCGTCACCCAGATTCGACTCAACGCCGGCATGTCCAACAACGTCGTGGCCTATGGAGTGATCGTGGCGATTGACAATCACGATGGCGCGCTCAAGCCCTACATGACCGCTAATCTGCAATTTGAAGTCGCTCGGCGCTCAGACGCCCTCCTGATACCGAATCAGGCATTGCGCTGGCGTCCCACACTGAATCAGATTTCACCCGAGTTTCGGGATGAATACCGAGTTACGACGAGCGCTACCGCGGCTCTCGACGGCAGTGGTGCGGGTGATCTGCCACTCGTCGAAACCAAAACTCCCACGGTTTGGGTTGTCTCCCACGACGGACTCGCTAAGCCGATCGCCGTCACGACGGGACTTACCGATGGCATGAGTACCGAAGTTACCGGCGGTGACCTCACCGAAGACGATCGCTTGATCGTGGGTCGAGCGCGGAAACCAAAGCGTGATTTTGTGTCGAGCTTCGTCTCACGAGTCACGGGCAAAGCGAAGGAAGAGTAGCACAGCTTTCGACGAAGATCGAAGGAAGTGCGGGAGTGACCGGCATCATGACAAACAGCACGCCACTGATTGACAGCACGCCACTGATTGAGCTGCGCAACGTCCACAAAACCTATCATCTCGGTGAAGTGGATGTTCCCGTACTCAAGGATGTATCGCTCACCATCCGTCAAGGCGAATTCGTAGCACTGATGGGAGCATCCGGTTCAGGCAAGACCACGCTCATGAATTTGCTCGGCTGCCTGGATCGTCCTACATCCGGTTCGTATCAACTAGATGGTGTCGAGATCATGCGACTCTCGCGTAGCGAGCTGGCACAGCTACGTGGCAGTCGCATCGGCTTTGTGTTTCAAAGCTTCAATCTGCTTACAAGAACAACGGCTGTGGATAATGTTCGCATGCCCACGTCGTACAACGCAGCTCGTCGTAGTGGACGACTGATTCGTTCACGGGCCACCGAGCTATTGCATTCTGTCGGATTGAATCATCGCACCGATCACTCCCCTGGTCAGATGTCGGGTGGTGAACAGCAGCGAGTGGCGATTGCTCGGTCGTTGATTAATGAACCCAGGCTGCTATTGGCGGACGAGCCAACCGGAAACCTGGACTCGAAAACTGGTAAGGAAATCCTCGCTCTGTTTCGAAGACTGAACACAGAGCAGGGGATCACCCTGCTACTCGTTACGCACGATCCCGAAGTTGCTCGCCACGCCGATCGCGTGATTCGCATGCGAGATGGGCGGATTGTGGATGACAGTCCAGCAGAGGGCTCTGTTCAGGCTGCGAATCCATTCGCGGCTGCTCTTCGTGACGAACAACACCCAGTAGAAACTGCCCAAGTGGCGACCAAAGCCAGTCGAGCGCAGCGACTCGGCGGACATCGTGGACTGCTGCGCATTCTCTTCGGCGCTGTCGCCATTGCGATGCAAGCGCAGCGGCGCAATCCGCTGCGCACGGCACTCACCATGCTGGGCGTCATCATTGGCGTCGCAGCAGTCATCGCGATGATGGAGATCAGCCAAGGCGCATCGTCGGCAATTGAAGTGACGGTTTCCAACATGGGCGCAAATACGCTTTTGGTAACTCCCGGCGCACCACGGGCCGGAACCAGCGGCGTCGTGGAAAGTGTCGCGACGCTGTCACCGGACGATGCCGAAGCGATTGTGCGCGACTGCCCGCATGTACTGTGTGCTGCGCCGATCGTGCGCGCGCGAGCTTCCGTCGTGCATGGGAATCGCGATTGGCGTCCCAACTACATGATGGGAACCACTCCAGCCTTTCTGACGGCACGGAATTGGAGTGATTTGGAATTGGGCCGAGCATTCACGGAACGGGAAGTCGCCGTGGGAGCCAAAGTTTGCCTGATCGGTCAGACCGTCGTACGCGAACTGTTCGGGGATCAATATCCGATCGGCCGCGAGATTCGTGTGCAAAACGAACCTTTCACCGTGGTCGGTGTGCTCTCACCCAAAGGAGCCAATCTGATGGGTGTCGATCAAGATGATATTTTATTGGCCCCTTGGACCACCATGAAATATCGCATCAGTGGCGGTGGTGCAGCAGGTGGTGCTGGTGGAGCAGCGGCTGGCAGCGTGAGCGGCACGGCTGCCAGTGGTAACAGCGGCACACGCAGTCGCGCCACACTAGTCAATCGCGGTGTAACGGGACCAACTCTCATGGAACGCCTGCCGAGCGCCGCGTTTCGTATGCGCAGCGAAAGCATCGAGCAAATCCTGGTCCAAGCTTCGGCGCCCGAGATTCTGCCTCAAGCGATTGATGAAATCACGTTGATGCTGCGCGACCGACATCGACTCAGTGAATATGACCCCGATTTTCGCGTTCGCGATATGGCCGAGGCCTCCAAGGCGCTGGAAAACACCGTGCGTCTTATGTCAGGTCTGGGCCTCTCGGTCGCGGCTGTATCTCTCTTAGTCGGTGGTGTGGGAATCATGAATATCATGCTGGTATCGGTCACCGAGCGTACACGGGAAATTGGTTTGCGCATGGCTGTCGGTGCGAACGCCAGCGACATTCTCCGACAGTTTCTCGTCGAAGCCGTGGTGTTATGTCTGCTGGGTGGACTCGTCGGAATCGCCGCGGGGCGGGGAGCGTCGTCGCTTGTCGGTTTCCTCATGGACTGGCCGACTCGGCCATCGATTCTCGCGGCCGTGGTGGCTGTGGCCGTCTCCGTCGTCGTGGGAGTGACCTTCGGTTATTACCCAGCTTGGAAAGCATCGCGACTAAATCCAATCGAGGCGCTGCGATACGAGTAAGTTGCTAGATTGAATTGGCAGCTAAGTTTTCTGGTAAGGTCGTACGTCGATGGCAAATATCTCGCTTCTTTGTACCGATGCGGCCGGACATCTGTTTCCACTTTGTTCCCTCGGCCAGGAACTCCGTCGACGCGGACATCAAATTCAGATCGTATCTCGTGAGCCGGCGCGAGCGTTGTGCGAACGGTTTGGTTTTCCGCTGCAGACGTTGCCGCCTGCAGAGCCCATTCAGTCGCGGATCTCCATCATCGATGGCTTGGCAAGCGTCACTCGCCTGCGCCAGCCACTCAACTTTTTACGCCGCAACATCCAGCGCATCGAGGCGACGTTCTCTGCAGGTCCAGCACTGCTCAAACAAACCAGCCCGGATCTCATCCTCAGTGATCAACTCACCGTCACCGCCGGTACGATCGCCGAACATCTTCAGATACCGCATGTGTCCGTAAGTGAAAGTTTATTCTGGCACTGGGAGAGTCGCCTACCACCTTTTTATTCGCATCACGGCTATGCGAATTCCAATGGGTCGCGACTAAGAAATAACGTTTCCCAGCAGCTATGGACTGTCTACATGCGGCCCTGGCTGGCGCGCATCAATCACCAGCGCCGGATTTGGAAACTGCCGACAATCACAACGATCGAGCAATTATTTTCACCCCTGGCTCATCTGGTGCAGCTGACTCCCGACCTGGATTTTCCTCGCCAACAATTGCCCTCCACGGTGCATTATGTCGGGGCACTCTCGTCGCAGCGAATGGCCGATTTACTGGGACCGAAGATCGCGGATAGCCATCGAGACCGAGCGAATTCGGCCTTAGTTTCAGCACTCGACCATCTACGTGCCGAGGCAGAGAAATCGGCGACCAAGCTTGCGCAGCAAACGAAACTGGTGCCACAAATAAAACCAGCGCCGCAAGCAAAACTAACGCCGCAAGCCTGCAGCTCGGGGGCATCATTCCCATGGGAACAACTGGATGGTCGGCCGCTCATCTACGCCTCGGTCGGTAACGTTTACAAGCCGAAGAATCCAGCGGTGCTGCGCACGATTGCCGCAGCTTGCGCACCACTCAATGTGCAACTCGTGCTCACCAAAGGCCAATGGAAAGAGGACGACTGCGATCCGCGCGGCCTGCTGCGCGACTTACCGGGCCAACCACTACTGGTGGAATTCGCACCGCAGCTAGAGCTGCTGCAGCACGCCCGGTTGCTCGTAACCCACGCCGGGATGAATACGGTCCTGGAAGCACTGAGCTTAGGAGTCCCCATGGTCGCGCTACCTTGCAATGCCGACCAGCCGGGCATCGCAGCACGCGTCGAACATGCCGGTGTTGGTCTGCGATCTTCGTATCACCGGCCCAACGTCACGCAGCTGCGACAGCAAATCGAGCGTGTGCTGAGCGAGTCACAGTTTCGCGAGCGAGCTGTCCGGCTGCAACGATCACTCTGGCAAGCCGGCGGAGTCCATCGGGCAGCGGACCTGGTGGAACAGGTATTGAAAACCGGTCAGCCAGTGCTTCGTGAGACCACGTCAACGGACAGGCGGCGCGTCGTCGAAGGATCCTGAAGCTCGCGGCGTGAAGAGTGGCCGACCGTCAGACGGATAGTCTTCCGCATACGGCCCCACACTGACAGGCTCCGGCACCACCCGCGTCGCTTCGGTCGATCGCTCTCGGAAACGACGTGCAGCGGCGGCCGCACTGGCATGCGACTCCGCCGACCACGGTCCTTCTGCCAACTCCACATTCAAACTGCCCAGCAGCGAACCACGCGCTAAATTGACCTGCATCACCGCTTGATTGAAGTCGACGACCGACCGGTGATAAGCGACTTCGGCTACCACCGCCTGCCGCTGTACTTCTAGAACCAGGTCCAAACGAGCGTCACCTGCCGCGTTCCGTTTTCGCTGTGCTTCGAGCTGAATCTGAGCCGCAATATGCCGGTTGTAGTTCGAGCGCGTCACCACGTAAGCTCGATCAAGTTCGGTGAAGGCACCTCGCAGCTCCAACCCAATTTGACGCTCCTGTTCACTCAGCAGCGCTTTCTCGCGTCGCAGCAGCAATTCAGCATTCCGCACCGCAGCATGTCCCACTCGACGACCAATCGGTGACTGGTATTCCATGCCCACCAGAAACCCAGGCATGTGACCGGCGAAAAGATCGTCTAGAGCCGCGTCCGATTGACCCACTAAATCATCGCCGAATCCACGCAGAGCATATTGCCCGATGACGTTGAGTCGCGGCAGAGTGAAATTGCGCGAGGCGAGCAGTTCCAATTCGCGCTGTTTCACTTTCCAGCGTTGCCGCCGCAGCTCCTCGCGTCGCACCAAGGCGTCCCCCAGCGAATCCCACCAATCAAAACGAATGTCGGCCGTGAGTGGTGGAGTAACCGGGCGCAAGAGTTTACCGTCGGTCGCCGGCAGTCCAATCAGCGACCGCAGTTCCCGCTCAGCACTTAGCACGCCGTTCTGTCCACGCTCGCCACTGATGGCATTCTCCACCAAAGACTGAGCAAAGTAATATTGTTCGCGCGCGTACGCTTCTTGGTCGGCCGGACGCAGTTTGGCGTCCACTCGTTTCTTCTCGAGCTCCCAGCTTTCCAGGGCGTAACGTCGACCTTCGAGTTTGGCATCGAGGTCACGATAGGAGAAATAGAGTTCCCAGTACTGGCGTTCAACGTCACGTAGTAAATTCCGCACGGAGGTTTGAAAGTCGACGAGGGCTACGTCGTTGTTGACACGTGCAATCATCACGCCGCGATAAACACCCGGTGCTGAGCCAGGGCCCGCGATACGATTGAACTCGACTCCGCCTCCCTGCAGCAGTGGATGTCGGACCGTCGTCGTGATCTCCGATTCAAAAACGCTCGGTACGCGGTTGAGTCGCCAATCGTTCCGCAAATATGTTGTTTGCGTGTCGACTCGGAATTCGGTGCCAGCGGCGGATACTTTACCGATACCAGCGTTGAAGCCGCCGACATTGTCGGTGCGATAGCGCAGCAGCGGATTGATCAGGTTGATCTGACGTTCACGCCGCCCCATCGTCAGACCAGCATTGGCCTGAGCGTCGAAGGCGGCGAGTGCCGCTTCGGTGCCGAATCGAGGGTCCGTCTCTTGAATGGCCGGATCGTAAATGGTGCTCGTCTGAGCGGTCGAGCGGAGAATGACGCCGCCCATCTGCCGGACCGTCTCATTGTTTTCAATCGCCAACTGCACCGCTTCTTCCAGTGTCAAAGATCGATATTCGATCGCCTCAAAATCGCGCACGGTGGGAGGTGGTCCCTGAGCGATCTGCGAGTCATTCAAATCGGCGGCCACTTCGACGTCGGGATAATCAATGCGTTCCGCCAACGACTCATAGTGACCAATCGAGGACTCGAAGGGTCGCGAGTGGCTGCTACGACAGCCCGCTACCGCAACCGCGATAACGAGGAAAGTCAGAGCCAAAGTGAGCCGACGTAAAAACATGCCGACGAATCCCTACCGAGTGGCCAGAGCGAGCGTTCAGAGAGTCTGCACAAACTCGCTGCCGGGTGTTATCGGCGCGTCAGCCCTGACCCAGCCAGAATCACTGGAAAGATCGACAGACTTCCCGCAAGCTACCCAAATTGCCAACAGCACATGGCGATTTGCCGGGGAAAGCGAGGCAACGTGAGTCGCCGATAGGCAAGCCCTTATTACCAAGCGAAACGTGGAGACAGGGCTGATTGGCGAACCGGTGGAGTCGGGCTGCCGGGACGGAAGTATCCCAGC
>JBJSXJ010000317.1:0-7009 GCA_046086325.1 Planctomycetota bacterium
ATACTCCAGCTCATATTCCTGGCGGCGCTCCAAGGCGCCACGCACGGCGAGTTCCCGGGACGAACGGTCCTCGGGATAAATAAGCGCTTCGTATTCGCGTCGCGGCAGCTGACGGAATGGCCCCAATCGCAACAGTTCGGCGCATTTCACATTGAAGGCCATTTGATCGGCGAGCAAATCCCAACTCCAAATCCCCAGCTCAGCCGACTCGCCCGCCAACTTCAAAAAATCCTGAGTCTCACGTAAGCTGCGTTCGGCCCGCCGCCGCCGCCAGCGTTGCCCAAAGAAACCGATCAGAAGCGTCGATTGCAGGGTCAGCAGCGCGACGACCGCCAGGATTTTTCCTCGATGCAATTCCCACAGCGAATAGTGCTGAAATCGCCGAATGCTGTCCACCGGTAAACGATCCGCGGAAACGTGCCAGCGGCGCAATTCCCGATCGTCAAACAGCGGCGAAGTGAACGTGCGGCGCGCAACCGGGATCTCGTCCGCCGCCTCACCCCGCAATACTCGCAGCGTTTGCCGTGCAAGATCCTCCGCCAACAGCTCAATGCGCAGTGCTTGCCCCCCACGACTCCCAAACCGACATACGATTCACTGTTGGCTACGATCGGACGATTGGCGAACGGGGCGAATTGACGCAGCGCCTGAGGACCGCCCCAAATCGTGCCCGCTCCATCAATAAAAATAGCCGAGTAAAAAATAATCGTGTCGTCCGGCAAGCTGCTGATTCGCGACGTCAATTCGTCCATGGACAAATTGGTCAAATCGATCGTCTCATAACGCGGGGATAATTTGCGGAACTCCTCATATACCGCCTGATTGAATGGCTCTCGCTGTACATCTCCCGCAATGAATGCCAGCCGTTTGGTGGTGGGAAAGAGTTGCTGAGCCACGCGGATTGTTTCGGCCATACGAAAGTCGTAGTGAACGACACCCGTGCACTTGGGCGGAATCACGCGGCGCTCCACCACCGACTCGGGAATCGCTCCAAAGACAATCTCGACATCCGGCCACAGCTCGGTCCTCAAGCTCACGGCAAAGTCGAGACTGGCTTCGCCCAAAGCCACAATCACCTCGGGCTCAAAACCGCGATACTTCGTTTTGATCCAACCGCGCAGTTCGTCGAGGTAGCCAGCTCGATTGAATCGAGCCATGTCGAGCGCTTCGCTGGAAATCACGACGCGTCCCTGGAGCTCATCGAGCAGCACTTGTCGCAGCTTGGCGTACCCGGCCAGCGCCACGGGGCGTCCCGAGTCATCTTGATCGAGTGTCAGAATGCGGCGACTGGAGTTCTGAGCATCACCGGCGTGCGCGTCACTCAAGCACGCCGTGAGAATGAACCAACTCCAGCAGACAACCCAGCCGATCACCTGGAGAATGCGGGGGATGGGCACCCGTCCAACGCCCACGCACAGCGCGATTCTCATGTATTACTCATGGTGGATCAGCTTCGGGCCGTCCGTAGCGTAGGCACCGGTACCGCTTTGCAGGCGTCGGTGGGACCAGGAGAGAGCGATGCGTTTGCGACCGAGGTAACCGAGATAATCCCAGCCGAAGGTGCCGTCGTCCAGGAGACGCTGTTGGGACGAAGGATCTTCATCGTGCCATCGATCTCCTTGTCCGATCGCTCCACCACCTACGGCGTAGCCGATGTAGCGGCAGGAATTCGACGGAGCGGCTCGGGGGCGAACATGCGTCGGATGGCCCGCGCAAACATGCTCTTGTTCACGCCACGGCTGCTGCCCGTAGGCGGTACTGATCATCGCGGCTTGCAGCGCGGTGAGCTCTTCCATGTCAGCCTGTTTGTCGCGCACAGGACGCATTCCCTGCTCCGGCCATTCCATGTAGGGCGACCGCGGCTTGGTGACGGGAGCATCGGACAACGTGGCATCGGCGGCCAGTAGGCCGGCCATCAGCGTAACGAGCGTGAACATCCTTGTTCCTCCTGCAAACCAGCCCGCTTATCCCAGCGGGTTACGATTGAATTTCTGAAAGGGCAAGCGCACTCCACGGTAAAACACAGCATCCGCTCGCAGTGTAAGTGGTGGAGCAAAATTACCCTGGCCGGCGGCGGTCACGACATCATCTTGATCGACGCCATCACCGCTCACCCCAAATCCGCCGATGAGCGAGTTGCCTTTATAGAGGGCCGTACTTCCCGGGAAATAGACCACTCCATTTTGATTCGCCAGGTTCGACGGATTGCGGAAATTTCGGCCATTGCGGAACGCCGTCCAGCCAAACACGTTGCTGAAATCGGACGCGTTGGGGACGAGCGCTGGATTCAGCGACTCATTCTCGCCGGTTTTCTCATCCACACCGATCGTGAACAGGCTGGAGAATACCGGTGGCAACTCTTCGATGCCCGCTGGATAGTGCGGTTCGGCCAGGAAGCGGAAGGTGCGGTTCGTGAAGGCCATCCCGGCTGGAGGTGTGGCTGGCACTTGGCCATTCGCGTCCAAGAACAGATCCGCTTCGTGATTGTTGAGTCCGTCGAGGAACGCGTTGCTTTGCAGCAGTTCGTCGACCGTCGCTTGATTAGCGGCGACCAGCAAGTCGTCGTCGACTTTATCGAGATCCTGCAGGAGATCGGGGTTCGCGTAGTAGGCGGTATTACGAGCCTTCGCGACGGCGACATCGATCGAGAACATCGTCGCATCGGGCATGCGAAAAAGTCCGAGGATGTTGCCGCTGCGATCACCCACGGCCAGTACCATGCGAGTGCGAGGACCGGGGCCAGGCAGGCCATTGACCAGATTGACGAGGTCCAAGCGAATGGCCGCGCGCGTTTGATCGGCCTTCGCGACACCGTCCATCACGATCTTCTCAATATCCGCAACCGTTAAATCGCTCGACCCATCCGGGGAGACGCGTGGCGGCACGATCCAGCCATCGGGCGGAGTGATGCCAAAACGCAGATAGGGATTAGGGGCGAGTGGGTCGAGCAGCGCGTTCACTCCGTCGCGATTGCCATCCCGCACATTTTCCTGACCGACGGTGCGTCCTTTGAGTATCAGCGTTTCGAAACCGCGGAGTGGGTTTTGCTGAGTGGGATTAGGGCCGTAGACTTCCAGCGTGATGCCGGCGAGGTCGATGCGTCCGAAGGGCAAGCCAAAGTTGGGAAGCGCATCAATGCCACCGATAGTCCCTACGGAACCATCTCCGTAGCGCGAGCCGACGGGATTAAACACTCGGATGCCACCCACGGCGGAGAATGCCATCCATTCGGCTTCCAGTTCCAGGGGGGCGTTGGTGCGATCGTAATCCGATTGGGGCTCGCCGCCCGGCAGCGTCAAGGCGGACTGAAAGTTCTGTTCGAAGGTGGCATAGCCATCGGGACCGGGGAAGAACACGCCGATACCGCCCACCATTTCTGGAAGTGCACCGAACTTACCGGTGACTTTGTCTTGCACGAATTTAAAGATCGGTATGCCGCCCGGGAGAGTACCAAAGCCGCGTGCTTGGGAGTAAGGCAGCAAGCCCGAGACCACTCCGTAGGATTCCGGAGCGAAGAGCGTTTTTCCCGGCGCGTAGGCCGTCTGCGGGATATTGAAGCGGCCGGCAAGCGGGATATCGTCGGCGGTGCCCTTCAGATCATCCGCACCGGGATGCACCAAGCTGTCGCGGCTCTGACGCTCAATCCCAAACAGATCGACGGGGGGAGTGAAGTTGATGCCTTGGGGGAAGTGACCGTTGACGCCAATCGGAGCGACGAAACCGGGGCCATAGGTTTTGGCCACGGGCTGCGAATTATCCCACGGGTTGTTATTGGCGGGGTCAACGGGATTGGGAAGCGTGGGGTTGGATTCCACTTCCCGCTCGGTTACATCCGAGAGGCTGAGGTTGCGGATCGTGCGCGAGGTGAGTGGTGCTTGATTGTGAGCGAACTGAGCGGCGGTGCGCGCGACTGCCACGGCGCCGTCGATGGCGAAGGTCATTTTGTGAATGTCACCGGCAAAGCGATCGGCAACATCCTGCTCCACACGCACTCCCAGAATACGACCGCTGCGGTCCAGGACCGCGATGATGGCATCTTGGCGAGCCGATGCGGCGGCAGCTCGATCGAGCAGAATCTTGACTTCGCCATCGGTGAGGACATTCATGGTGGGGTCGACGGCCGGGGCCGGTGGCATTTCAGCTTCGGCTGCGGCGGTGCCGCCGGGAGCGACGGGAAAGCACCAAGCGGCGGCGTAGGGGGACTCCTGGAGTCCTAGTCCGGGAGCAATGTCGCTCGCCCGACACTCGCGTCGCTCCAGTCGTTCGACGCCCAGCACCAGTCGTCGTGCCGTGTGACTCAATTTCGAATTCCCGTTCATCACGGTCGCTCCAAACTCCCCAGTTACGCTAGATCACCGGCGTATTCTCGCAGAAATGGCGGATTTGTCGCCAAAATCGCTTATTTGTTCCTTCGGACGTTTTTTTTCAACACATCGGCCTAACCTTGATCCTCCGCATAGCCGATACGACCGTTACAGACAGTACATACGGATTGATTCGCTTGCCGCTGCCGCTCGTTACGTGACCATTTCAGGCGTTGGAAGAGCTTCCTGTGACGCTAGCAAACCACCACGATCGAAATCGCCGCTTTAGTGAGCGCCGGCCAGCAAGCCGACGGCGTTGGTGGCGTTCCGTAGCGGCGCTCGTCACAGCATCAGGGCTCTACGTGAGCGGCGCTCAGGGGGGCGTGCTGGGCCCGAGATGGCTACGAGCGGAAGAGCCGCTGGCACCGCGCCTCGCGCCCATCGTGACCGCACCGAATATCACCGCACCGAATATCACCGCGCCGAATGTCGCGCCGATCGTCGAGGGCTTGGCACCGGTCGTGGAGAACATCGCACCGATCGTGACCACCCCCGCCCGTCTCGTGAATCGCCTCGCACCGATCGAAGATGCGCCCGTGCAGCCACCAGGTCCTCCGGTGCTGAGCAGTCCTTTGGAAGAGCATTTCGTGCCGTGGACGGGCTACGTGGAGGAGGATGATCCGTGGATTCAGTGGCCCGTTGATCCGCCGCTGGGCTTTACCGGCCCGTCGGGCATTCTGCCGCGCGAGCGAGCGACGAGTTCTCACTTTCTACCGATTGAAGACCGGTGGCGAATTGGCTTTGCCGATTACGATCGTTACGGGAAAGGCTTCCCGTGGGTTTTCGAGTATCCGAATCGGCCAGGTGCGTGGTGGGATCCTTATCATCAAAACGTGCTCAAGGGGGATTACCCGATCCTCGGCCAGCACACGTTTTTATCGATTAATGTCGTCGAGAACCTGCTGTTGGAGTACCGGCAGATTCCGACTCCGACAACGCCGTTTGAAAGTACTGGCGGCCAGGGGCAGTCTGAGAACTTCGGTGACCCCAATCAGTTCTTTCTCAATCAGAATTTGTCCGTCGGCTTCGACCTGACGCACGGCAATGGTGCGTTCAAGCCGCCCGATTGGCGTTTGAAAGCGACCAGTTTTTTCAACTCGAACTATCTCTCGGTGGGTGAGCTGGCGGTTGTAAACCCCGATGTTCGCAAGGGGAAAACACGTCTCCAGGGCGACTATGCCTTGGAGGAATGGTTCTTCGAGTACAAGCTGGCGGATCTCAGCCCGGACTATGATTTTGCTTCGGTACGAGCGGGTTCGCAGCCGTTTGTGAGTGATTTCCGAGGCTTTGTATTTGCCGACACCAATCGTGCCGTACGACTCTTTGGAACTCGCAATGCCAACCGTGATCAGTTCAATGTGATCTGGTTTGATCAGCAGGAAAAAGACACGAATAGTTCTCTGAACACGTTTGATGATCGCCATCAGAATACGGTGATCATGAACTACTACCGGCAAGATTTTGTCTTCCCCGGATATACGGTCGAAGCCAGTTATCACTACAACGTTGATCATCCCAGTTTCAAATTCAACGACAATAACTTTCTGGTGCGCCCCGACCCGGCAGGTGTCTTTGCTCCGCATGAAGTGCAGGCTCATTACTTGGGCTTTGCGGGCGACGGGCACATTAATCGCTTTAATATCTCACATGCCGCTTACTATGTGCTGGGTAGCGACACGCTCAATCCGATCGCTGGCCGTGACCTGACGATCGATGCCTTCATGGGCGCTTGCGAATTGTCGTACGATCGCGATTGGATGCGATTTCGGACCTCCTATTTCTTCGCTTCGGGGGATGGTAATCCGACCGACGGGCGCGGACGTGGTTTTGAATCGATCCTCGACAGTCCTGCTTTCGCTGGTGGTCCATTCAGCTATTGGCAGCGACAACAGATCGGCTTGCAGGGCGTCAATTTGACGCAGCGCAACAGCCTGCTCGTCGACCTCCGCTCCAGTAAAACTCAGGGGCAAACCAACTTTGTAAATCCGGGTCTGCAGCTGGTGAACTTTGGTATCGACGCCGACATTACGCCGAAAGCGCGGTTGATTCACAACGTCAATTTCCTGTGGTTCAACCAAACCGAGACGCTGGAAACGTTTTTGTTTCAATCGTCGATCAACCCATTCATCGGTGTCGACGTGAGTTTAGGCACGGAGTATCGACCGCTGCTGAATAACAACGTGATCTTCCTGGGTGGTATCGCCGCCCTCATTCCCGGCCAAGGATTCGACAACATCTACCGTCAGATGGATGGCAATGCCAACACGCTGGTACAGCTGTTCGTCGATGCGACGTTCCAGTATTAAGGCTGGTCGGCCGTGGCGTTAACTTTTACGCCGTGCCGTTGTTTTTTAGCGGTATGGGCGTAAGCCCTCCGGCAGCGTTCCGAGAGGCTCAGCGCTCGGAGAACGGTCGAGAGCTCCGAGGCCGGACGGCTGACGCCGTGCCGTTAACTTTTTGAGCCGTGCCGTTGTTTTTTAGCGGTATGGGCGTAAGCCCTCCGGCAGCGTTCCGAGACGCTCGGCGCTCGGAGAACGGTCGAGAGCACCGAGGGCCGGACGGCTGACGCCGTGCCGCTACTTCTCCGAGGCCGGACGGCTGACGCCGTGCCGTTAACTTTTTACGCCGTGCCGTTGTTTTTTAGC
>JBJSXJ010000318.1:0-17603 GCA_046086325.1 Planctomycetota bacterium
CCAGCGTCGCTACGAACTCGTTGGACACCACGGGCGGCACAGGCACCGGTGCGGTTTCGATTGGCCAAACCGGCGATGTGAGCATCGGCGGTGGACAAGTGAAGTCCTTTATGGTCACCGGAGCTAGTGCCTTTACGCTCCAAGGTTCCCTCTCCACGACTGCAGGCAACATCAACATTACCAGCACTGGATCGGCGACAATCAGTGACTTGTCGGCCACCAATGGCGGTGCCGCCACGATCACCATCAGCTCCGGCGGCCAGTCCCTCGATCAGGTCGGAAACTG
Organism: Planctomycetota bacterium; assembly: GCA_046086325.1. Lineage (GTDB taxonomy): Bacteria > Planctomycetota > Planctomycetia > Pirellulales > Pirellulaceae > JBJSXJ01. Next base: position 287 of record JBJSXJ010000318.1, read on the forward strand.
GTCAACCGATGGTGGGCAGATCTCCACCTCAGGTGTTGGGTTCAGTGGTGGTGCCGGTACGATTAACACATCGTCCGCACCGCTGGTGATGAACCACACGGGGAATATGATCACCGGCACGCTCACGGCTGGTAGTGTCACGATCACGACCACCGGGACCTACACGGGTACGGGTGCCATCACGACCACGCAGGGGGCAGTGGCGATCACGAGTGATGGTTCGGCCACAGTTGGACAAATTTCGGCAGCCAACGCTGGCGGTGCCGCCACCATTGCGGTGAATGCGGGCAACGCGACCCTCGGATTCAGCAACATCTCGGTCACGGGTACACTCGCATCAACTGGTGGAGACATCACGCTCAAGGGTGCCGCCATCAGCTCGCAATCAGGCGCTACCATCAGTGCCACCAACCTGACGACGGTGTCGTCCAGCGGCACGCTGCTGATCGACGCAAGTTCCACCGTTAACTTGGCGGCATCGATTCGTGGTGGCAGTGTCACCGTAACGTCCGGCTCCACGATTACCACTCAAGGTGGTACCTCGACGATTTGCGGTGACTACGGCAACGTCAGTTTGACGTCCAGCGGAAACATCAGCCTGCAAGGCAACGTTTTCACCAACACCACCGCACTCGCCAGTCACACCTTGTCGATCAACGCTGCCAACGGCGAACTGGCTCCAAGTTCTGATATTTACACGAATGGTGGTGGTATCTCGCTCTCGGGTGCCTCCTATCGCACCAATACCGCTGGTAAATGGATTCGCGGCAGTACGACAACCACGGCCGTCACGAGCACCTCTGGATCTGGGACCGTCGGCAGCTTGACGATGAACTTCGGCGGATCGATTCTGATCAACGGACCGGTGGGAGCGTCCGTCGGTTCGATTACTGCTGGCACCACGTTTACCACCCAGGCTCCAACTACCATCAGCACTGTGATGGGAGCAAACGCCGCGATGGGCTTCACCAACGGCGGATTGTCGCTGACCGCGGGCGGGGCTGTACTGATCGGCGATTTGGTGTGGACCAACCTGCGTAGCGCGACTCAGAGCGGCTCGTCGATTAATGCTGGGTCGAATAGCGTGACCCTCAAGTCCGGATCGCCGGTAACGGGTAATATTATTCGCACCTTCGGTGGAGGTCTCTCGATCACCAGCGGAGCGATGAGCGTGAACGGGTTCATGGCCTTATATGACTCCACAAGCCGCATGGGGCAGTTGACCTTAGTGAATTCTGGCACGGCCACCTTCAACTCGTCCATTCGAGCGTCCAAGTATGTGATTAGTGGTGGTGGCGACGTAGCCTTCGCAGGCAGCGCCATCTGTCACGTGTTGTTCAACGCAGCGAGTGCGGCTGGTAACGCCGGCCGTTTCGCTCAGACCGGCAGTGGTAACCTCTCGTTCGCCGGCACTTCAAGAATCCAGATTAACGGTTACGGAACGACAACGAACGCGGGGCCCATTGACGTGGTGACGACGGCGGGAACCTATACTTATACCAGCTCGAATGCCCCGAATACCATTCTGGCTCCGGGCGGCGCCGCAACGACTCTCGCCAAGTACACGCTCAGCAATGATACGGCTGGTAGCCGATTACGGGTAACAACCATCGCGTAAGCCATGGAGCCCGAGGGGCTACGGGCACGCTTCGCAACGTTCTCCAGGAGCGGGCGGGAGCAAGTTCAATAAGCCGCTGGTGATTACAGTTCACCAGCGGCTTTATTTTTCCCCCAGCGAAGCTGGCGGATCGTGCCCCCGGGGGCGAGATACAACGTCGGTCACCTCTCCGAGGCGACATTCGCGTGAGTTTCATCCCAGCCGCGGCGCGGTCCCTTACTGGCCGATCAGTTTTTTTAGTTCAGGCCAGGGGCGAGTGTTGGCGACATCGGCCTTGGTCAGGCCGGCACGCCGCGCTTGCAGAATTCCGTAACGCAGTGAATCGAGGCTGGCGACTTGGTGCGCATCGGTGTTGATCACAATCGGGATACCGCGCTGCTTGGCGGCGGCGCAGTGCAGGTCATCCAAGTCCAAACGCTGCGGGCTGGCGTTGAGTTCCAAGAGTTTGCGATGACGGCGCGCAGCTTCGTAAACAGCTTCTAAATCCACCGCATAGGATTCGCGTCGATTGATCACTCGACCCGTCGGATGCGCAATGGCACTGACATGCGGATTCTCAATCGCCCCCAGAATACGCTCGGTGATTTGCGCTCGCGACTGCTGCTGTCCGTAGTGCACACTGGCCAGCACCCAGTCCGCTTGTGCTAACACCTCGTCGGGCAGATCCATTCCGCCCTCTTCCAAAATGTCACATTCGATCCCCTTCAGCACCAGAAATTGGCCATCGAGCTGGCGGTTGAGCTGGTCGATCTCTTGCCACTGCGCCAGCAGTCGCTCGGGATTGAGTCCGCGGGCCATCGTGACTCGCTGCGAATGATCCGTGATGGCGATATATCGCAAGCCGCGTGCTTGAGCGGCCGTGACCATTTCCACCAGCGTCGCTCGTCCATCCGACTCCGTCGTATGCATGTGCAGGTCACCCTGAATATCGGCGACGGTAATCAAGTCTGGTAACTGCCGCGCCTCGGCCCATTCAAACTCCTGACGCCCCTCGCGTAATTCCGGCGGGAACTCGGGCAGGCCCACGGCGGCGTAAACATCACGCTCGGTGGCCCCCGCCACATACTCTTCCTGCTCACCCTGCACGCGAAACACACCATACTCGTTGATCTTGAGCCCCAACTGCTTGGCGCGGCCTCGCAGGACCACATTGTGTTCTTTCGAGCCCGTGAAATATTGCAGCGCCGCTCCAAACGACTCGCGCGGGACAACTCGCAAATCAATCTGAAAACCAGCTTCGGTTCGCAGCGACATTTTGGTGTCGCCGCGAGCGATGATTTGAGCCGCCGTAGGAAAGCGACCAAAGTGATCCATGACGGCCGTGACAGCGGGCGACACCACGAGCAAGTCGAGATCGCCGACCGTCTCTTTGCCGCGGCGATAACTGCCCGCCAACTCCAACTGCTCAATGCCTTCGCACGCCTGCATGTAACTGCGCAGCGACTCCGCCAGTTCATGAGCTTTCGACCAGTAGAGTCGCTGGCTGGCAGTCTTTGCTAAATCGATGCCCTGCAGGATGGATTGCTGCGTCTTCGCACCAAAGCCCTTGAGCTGAGCGACCGTTCCCGCTTCGCAGGCGGCACGCAGTTGATCGAGATCTTGAATGCCAAGTTGATGATAGAGCAGCGAAACTTTCTTGGGCCCTAGTCCGGGAATCCGCAGCAGCGAAAGGACGCCAGCCGGAACTTGCCCACGCAGTTCCTCCAGCAGCGGCAACTGGCCGGTCTCCACCAGCGTTTTGATTTTGTCGGCCAGGTCGATGCCGATGCCGGGGATATCGGTGAGCGGTCGTTCGCCAGCTGCGACCCAGTCGGCCAGCGGCTCGGAGAAGGCTTCGAGTGTTCGCGCTGCCGCACGATACGCACGCACTCGAAACGGATTCGCATTTTGAATCTCCAGCAAATCCGCCAGTTGCTCGAAGGTGTCCGCGATGTCGGCGTTGTTCATGGAGACTGATTCAAGGAGAAAGTTAAAGGGAGGAAAGAGCGCGCGAGACGTGCGGCGTTCGGCCCGTTGGCTTAGACATGTAGTTCGACAACGTCTTTGTCATGAACCTCGTAGTCGGGCCGAACGGTCGAGCCCTCGTGGACAGCGGTTCCCCAAACGCGCGCACCTTTCAGGTTCTTCGCGAGGTCTTTGTGGACCAGTTCGGCGATGTCGAGTAGCGTGCCACCGCGACGAACGGTAAAGGGCCGGTCGTAATCGGGTTCCTTCTTGTTCGGCGCCTTCGTGTAGACACGGACGACATCAAGCGATGAATAAATCGCATTTCGCAAGGTTTCCAGATTCGTCAACTCGGTGGCCGAGATGACGATTTCCGGCAAATCAATCGGATAGATTTCATGCAAGAAGGCAAGTCGATCGGCCGCCTCGGGCAGATCAATTTTGTTCGGGACCAGGATCGTCTGCGTGTAGGAAACACCCAGGTCCTCTTCATCCAGCGAAGAGGTGCGAGCGAGCCGCGTCTTGGAACGATTGAACTGGTCGAATACGTGCTGCACCTGTTCCAATCCTTCGTCATCTCCGAGATCGACCAGCAGAACGGCCAGGTCGGCACCGCGCACCAGCCCCAGCACTTCAGGGTCGAAAATGTCGCTGGTGATCGGCGGAGTATCAATGAGCTGAACGGAGACATCTTCCCAGTTCATCATGCCCGGGGATGATTCCCGAGTGGTGAAAGGGTAGGGGGCAACTTCGGGTTGAGCGCGAGTCAGGCTGCGAAGTAATTGACTCTTGCCCGCATTCGGCCCGCCAATGACGACCGCACGCCCGCCGCCCTGTCGCGGGATTTTGATACCCGCCGCACCGCTCTTCTTGGGACTTTTGCGATGCTGTTCGACTTCCAGCTTCGCCTTGCTGATTTTTTGCTTCAGCTCGGCCTGCAGTTTGTCGGTGCCTTTGTGTTTGGGAATCTCGCGCAGCATGAGTTCCAGGCAGCGCAGCTCCTCATCGGGAGTCAGTGCGCGACGATACTCAGCTTCGGCCTTGTGGTACTGGGGAGTGAGGTTGGCTGGCATGACGGCCCATCATGCCGTATTACCGCCGTCTTTCAAGGCCTGATCAAGCTTACGCGGTGCGGGGCCGCGGTGTGATCAGTTGAGGCGGGGGCAGCGGCGGCGGATCACCCAGGTTCAATCGGCTCGGCGCAGAGCCCGTCGCTTCGGGATCCGGCAGCGGTTGGACGGGCAGCGGGCGTACGGGCACGCTGTTGGTGGCGGCCGGTGCAGAAGTGGCCGGTGCAGAAGTGGCCGGTGCAGAAGTGGCCGGTGCAGAAGTGGCCGGTGCAGAAGTGGCCGCGGGCGGATTGAGCTGCGGAGCGGATAGTTGGGGACCCGTGAGTGCGGGGCTGGAGCTTGCGGGGCTGGTCGATTCTGTATCGACGACGCTCTTAGCGGCTTCCGTGGGGCCCGTGACCGTGGCGGCGGGTGGGCGGCGGATCAGCGCGCCGGGCACTCGCATCGTCGGCGGCGCCTGAGCTCCTTGACCTGGGGGAGGAGTCGTCAAGCTAGGCCGCATGTCAGCGGGTTCCAGCCCGCTACCGGAGCGTGATGTCCCAGCGGGAGGTGCAAAGCCAGAGGGCGGAACCGAGGGGATGACGGTCGAGGGCGGCGTGGCCGGGATCACGGTCGACGGCGTGGCGGGCATGATCGTGGTGGGTGGCGACGGCATGATGGTCGCGGGAGCGGCTGGCATGACCGAGCCCGGTGCCGTCGGCATCACGGTGCCGGCAGCCGGCGGACAAGCGGTCGCTCCAGGGGCACAGCTGCCGGGCAGGGCAGTGGGGGGAGCGGCCATCATGGGCTGACCCATCCCGGCCCCCGGTTGGGGCTGGTAAAAGCTGGCCCAGGGCTGACCCACCGGCACTCGCTGCACTTGCCAGGTGGTCGCACTGTAAGGCTGTACCAGATTCACAGTGCGGCCCGTCGCAGGATCAATGGCGGTGAAGGGACGATAGACCGTCGCGGGAACCGGCATCCAGACGCTGCGGTAGGTTTGGTAAGGAGCATAGTTGATGGCGGCCGGCGGCTGCGGTGGCTGCATGGCGGGTGCGGCCGGTGCAGCAGGCGTTGCCGCCATGGCTCCCGCCGGCATCACTTGCGGTGCATACCAGACTGTATTCGGCTGCTGATACCCGGGCTGCTGATAAATTGGCTGCTGGTAAACGGGCTGCTGATAAACGGGCTGCTGGTAAACAGGCTGCTGGTAAACAGGCTGCTGGTAGATCGGGGCAGCGGAGGTGGGCTGCTGGTAGGTCGACGGAGCGATCGACGGCCGATAGGTCGTCGTCGGAGCCGACTGATTGGCAGCATACGGCGTCGCAGCATACGGCGTCGCAGCATACGGTGTGGACGCATATTGAGCCGGCGCATACTGAGTCGTGCGCGGCACGGTAGCGCCCGGCGGTACGGTGCCCGGACTGATGGTGCTCGGCTGCATCGCATTGGGTGGAATGCTGGGCAAAGCGGTACCGGGCTGTCCATAGACGGGCTGTCCATAAACCGGCTGACCATAAACCGGGGCTCCACCTTGCGGGTAGTAACCGGCTGTGCCAGGGGCGGGAGCACATCCCGCGGCGGCTGGAGTGGCGCAGTTGCCCGACGCGCAAGAAGAAGCGGGTTTGTTCGTCCCAAAGAGATTGTTGAAGCAATCCGCCAGCGGACCAGCTTCAGCTTCCCGGCTCGCAACCCCGCACGCCACGCCCCAAGTTGCCAGCACTATTCGCCATCCGCCTCGTCGCACGCGCATCGTCGTAACTCCCCGCCACAGTCCGCAGCTAATCCCACTGGCAATCGCCTGCCCACTCGCCGGACACACTCCGCGCCCGAGCTTCCCCATCCTAAACCAAGTGGAATAAACCGAAATGGCTGCGCAAGAAAAAATTTCCAAGAAAATTTAAGTGCGCGACGCGCCGAGCCGACGGCGGGATTCGTAGCGGTCATACAGCGCAAACCAGACCTCCCGCAGATTCCCCCGCTTTTCCCGCCATAAACCGTCCCATTCCTCGTCACCCAGCAGCTCCCGACGTCCCCCCAGCAGCCGATCGGCCAGCAGTCGCTCTGCCAACTGCTGGGCCAGATCCAGCGATGGACTGGTTTCGACCAGCACCGGAAGGCCAAGGTCCTCGTGGGTGGTGACCAGCAGTCCGCAGCCGTGCCACCAGCAGGAACACCAAAGTCGCAGCCGCGACCAGCGGCCGAGCTGTTCATAGCCGTCGATTACCACCAGTGTGTTGCTCGTCCGCCTACCGGCCTTGATGACCGTCTGCGGATCATGCCACTCCAGCTGATAACCCGCCGCCTCCAGATGCGGACGCAAGCTACGCAGGAGCGACGTTTTGCCAGTTCCGTGCGGCCCCATAATCTGCCCGCGCCCACCGCTCGACACCAGACGCGTGATCAGACTGAGCGGCGTCTCACCGGCAGGATAGATGTAATCGAGCGCGCCAGGCCGCGTCCACCGAGTAGCAAACGGATTGCTGGACGTTTCGGCACCGGCTCGCTCACCTTCGCCAGCTCGCTCGCTGCCAACAGCTTGCTCCCTGTCGCTTTCCGCCGGACCATCCGCTCGCGCCGAGGCGACCTGTCCATCCTGCGGATCTGCGGGCAGAGCGTCTGGCACGGTGTCAATCCTCGCTGCTGGTCTCGGTTGCCGAGGGCAGATCGGCGAGTGCATCGGCGGCAGCGCGCGGAGCGCCCGCCTCCACCGACTCCGGCAAGCGCGCGGCCGGGACGGCCCCGAGCGTGAATTCGCGTTCCGCCACCGCTTCACGATTGCGACTCAGAAAAACTCGGACTCGCACTACCCAGTGAATCTTGACGATGCGACCGGCGTAGGAGAGCGGGCTGTTGGGTAACTTGGTGCGGATACTATCCAGTTGCCGCAGGTCGCCATGCGGAACGTTGGCAGGCAAACGGCGCTGAAACGCATGCACCGCCATATCCTCTTCGCCTTTCCCCTCGGTGTACCACAGCACCGACGATTCGACCGCCGTGATCTCACTGGCCGGTACCGCATCCACGCGATACTCACACACAAAATCTTCGCCCGGCCAATAGACGCGATCCGGGCCCAGCGTCTGGATGGTGATGAGCGGTTTCATGTGGCACTCGCCTGCTGCGAGAGTTGACCGTCGGTGAGCTGCCCGCGACGCGGCGGCTCAGTGGTCTGCAGCGGGTAGACGACCAACGGGAAGCGGCGAATAAACTCGGCGCGGCCCGCTGGCTTACCAATCACCTCCAAGTACCAGAGCACTCGATTGTGGGGTGACTGGAACGAATGCATCGCATACCGCGGTACACAAAAATCATCTTCATGTTCATACGGCTTGCCCGATTCCACCTTGATCATCGCCTGGGAGCAGATCGGAATGTCGGCCAGCCGACAATGCTCCACGCGCACATCGGTCCCTTGTCGAAAGGTCGCCTCTTCTTCACAGACGAGTGCCAGCCGCAACGACTCGAAGGTGTCCTGTCCGCCTTGGGACAGGAAGAGCGGACAGTATTGTCCGGGCCGCAGCGGATGTTCGCCGATTTCGACAATCGTGGGACCGACCACCGTGAGGAGCACGATTTGTTGGTAAAGATAGCGCACCGACCAAAAGGCGACGATCGCCAGCGGCACGCACATGAACGTCAGCAGCCAATCGGGCCGCTGCTGCAGATGACGATTGATCGCGAGCAGCAAGAGGCCAATCGAGAGTCCATTCCAGAGCACTCCAAAGACCGCCGCCGCCGTGAAATGCCAGAGCGGTGACTGTTCGGTCGGCAGTCGGTAGGCCAGTTTAATGCCGGGACTGTTCGTCAAATTTGCGTCACTGGGAAGCGTCGGGTAATCGCGCGGAGTGACAATCGCTTCACTGATGAGTTCGAGGTTAGCGGCGCGACGAGCCAGCGACGAGCGGCGCTCCACCGACGTGCCCACTCGCAGAATCGTGTAGATCAGACCGCCGCCACCGATGAGTACAAAGGAAACTTCGACCAGGACTAGCAGCCAGAAACCGAAGCCCGACTGCAGTACCGACAGCGGATAGCCGAAGATCGCGGCGAGCAGGAAGAAGGTGAGCGAGAGGGTGCCGAGGATCAGCAGCACTCCATAGAACATCGCCTCGCTCAGGCTCCCCAGCAGTGGAGAGCCCGTTCGACGCTTTCCGCGTTTTTTTCGCCACCAACGAAAACGCCGTCGCACCGCCGTCGTCCCCCGTGTTGAAGTGGCGCACTGAGCGCCGAACTGCTCCGCTCAGCCCTTTGCCTAGGCTGTCTTTCTCACGCTGAGCCGCTATTCTACTCGAACCGGTCGGAAAAACTACGCCAAGTGAGTTCTCTGGAGGTTCCCGCCATGCACTGTTGTTGCTCGCTCTTCGTTCGCCGCTGGAGAGCGGTTGCCCGCGTGGCTCTGCTCGCCTTTACCTGGCATTTGCTACTGGAGCGAACGACGGTTGGTGCTGGTGACTGGCCGCAAATCTTGGGCCCCGAGCGACGCGGTGTGGCGCGCGATGAGCGACTGGCGATATCTTGGCCACGAGAAGGCTTAACGCCGACCTGGACCTATCCCTTGGGACAAGGCTACGCCGGACCAGCCGTCGCTGGGAATCGGGTGCTCGTGTTTCATCGAGTGGAAGGTGTCGAGCGACTGGAGGCGCTCGATCGCGTCACCGGCAAGCCGCTCTGGAAAACCGACTTCGCCACGAACTATCGCAGCGGTATCGATCCCGACTCGGGACCCCGCGCGGTGCCACTCGTACACGACGACCAAGTCTATGTGTGGGGCGTAGAGGGCGAACTGCGCAGCGTCGCATTGGCCGATGGCAAGCTCCGCTGGAGTCGTTCGTTGGGGCGAGAGCTGCGTGCGGAAGAGGGCTATTTTGGAGCAGGCAGTACGCCGCTCATCGTGGCCGATAAACTGCTGGTTAATGTCGGCGGCAAGAACGAAGGTGGCATTGTGGCCGTTGATCCGCAGTCGGGTAAAACGCTTTGGCAAGCGACGGATGAAGGCGCTAGCTACTCGGCACCAACCAGCGCCCGAGTGCAAGGGAAACAGGCCGCTATTTTTGTCACGCGACTGAATTGCGTCGCCGTAGCCGCCGACTCTGGCACCGTCCTCTTCCGGATCCCCTTCGGCAAACGCGGACCAACCGTGAATGCCGCCACGCCGCTCGTCGACGAGCAGCGCTTGTTCCTGAGTGCCAGCTATGGGATCGGTGCGCAGCTTTATCAGCTCGATCAGCCCAAGCCCCGGCAGATCTGGGGAAACGACGAGACCTTATCGAGTCAGTATGCGACGGCGGTCTGGCATCGCGGGCACCTGTATGGCACGCATGGTCGTGAAGATGCGGCGGCCGAGGGACGAGCGGCAGAACTACGATGTGTGGCGGCGGAGAGCGGAGCGGTGCGCTGGTCCGTGCCAGATTTTGGAGTGGCTCATGTGATTCAAGCGGACAATTATTTGCTGGTGGTGCAAGTGCGAGGCTCCGTGCTGCTCGCCAAGGCGTCGCCCGAACGATTGGAAAAGCTGTCATCGGCAACGGTCACCAAGCCCGGTGAAGTCACTCGCGCTCTCCCGGCACTCGCCCGTGGCCAATTAATCCTCCGCACCAACAGCGGCCGCGACGGCGGTCGGCTGTTGAGTTTGCCGGTCGGTGAGCCGTAGGGAATGGCCTCGCGCGGCGGCTCACGGCACGCTTATTTGGCATCCGCGCCGCGCGCCAGCAGCGCTGTTAATTCGACCTCTTGCACTTGGTAGGCCAGCCAGAGCGTGAGCTGGTCGGAGGCGGGAAAGTCGCGCGGCAGCGGACTGGGCACTAGCGCTCGCGCTCGTTTCGCGGTTTCTTCCGCTTGCTCCCGCTTACCTTCCTTGGCAAACGTCAGCGCGATCATCTGCCAGCGCAACGCATCGACTCCAAACACGGCCCGATTTTTTTCGTCGGGTGGCACGACCATCTGCGGCTCGCCGATCAGCTTTCGGGCCGCTTCATACTCGCCCGCCCGATATTGAGCCATGCACAGGCCATGCCAGCCGGCCGGCGTGACGGCGCGGCCCGCACCAATATTCTGCGGCGGACGATTCTGGGGTGGACGATTCTGCGGCGGCCGATTCTCGGGTGGCCGATTCTCGGGTGGTGGCGCCGGTGCTCGGAAACGATCAAACTCCGGTGTCAAGTTGGCCAGTTGAAAGCCAATTTCAGCCTGCGTTTTCACCGTTCGCTGAACATGCGTTTCGAACGCGGCCTTATCGCCGGCCAGCCAGAGCAAGCAGCCATACTGAAACCAATCCTCGTTGACGCTCTGCGGGTTGAGCAGATGGGCGAGGTTGACGGCGGCGGGACTCCACTTGCGATGCCGGATCATCACTTGTGCCCGCGCACGCCAATTCGGCACGATATCTGGGCCGGGTGCGTCGAGCAGCGGCTGCAGATCCTGGGCCTCTTCCTGGAGCTGTTTCTTGTCCAGTTTCTTGTCGCGTTCGACTGGCAGACCCTTGGCGTTCGGCAATTCCAGCGGCGGAGTTTTGGGAAGCGGCTTCTTCGCGCAAATATCTGCTAGCCGCTGTTCGGCACGGGCAGCACGTTCACCGATGGCTTGTGCCACCGCCTCCTGCTGCGTCGCCTCCGCCAAGTCCCAATTGCCACGTCGAGCCAGGACGGCTGCGAGCGCTTCCAGGCTCGTTGGATCTTGCCGGTTCGTCAGCGTGCAGGCACGTTCGGCGATCGCTTGAGCATCCACCAGTTTTTTTTCCGAGCCGGGACTCACCGCATAGAACATGGCCAACAACCGCAAGCCGTCCACATCATCCGGTTTCAGCTTGTTCGCAGCCTGTAAATCATTTTCGGCGAAGTCCCACTTTCCCTCCTGCCAATGCACCAGCGCTCGAAATATCAGCGCTTCCGCCGGTCGAGGTTTGTAATCCAAGACGCGTTTGAGATCCTGGCCTCCCTGTTTGCGCAAGTTCGGCGCTGATCCAGCCCAACCCACACTGCGCAAATGACCTCGGCCCCCCAGCGCCAGCGTTTGACAGGGCCCAAATCGGTCGGCAAGCTGCGACAATTGCCGCTCGGCTTCGACGGCCAGCCCCAAACGCAAGAGCGCGAATCCCAGTACGAGTCGTGCGTCATCATCTTCGGGATCGGCTAGTAACGCATCGCTGGCGACTTCCCGCGCGCGAGCGGCTTCGAGGGTGCTGCGGCGACCAAAGGGATCGGCCAGACCACGATACAACCGCTGGTTCTTCTCCCCCGCTTCTACCAATCGAGTGAACTCGGCATTGGTCTGTCCGAGTGCCTGATTGAGCATGGGGAGCATCGATGCGAGCTGCATGGCGTTGGCCGCCAAGGCCGCTTTGGCACCGGATTGATCCACGATCACGCTCCGTTTTTCGTTGTGATCGCGACTGGAGGATTTCGAGCTTTTCGATGCACGCGATTCCTGCACCCGCAGCTCTGCCATCCGGTCAGACGCCACCATTTGCTGCTCTGCTGCCCGAGCTGTCATCACGATGCGATTGCGCAAGGTTTGATCTTGCAGGATGAGCGCTTTGAGTCCCGCGACAATTTTCTGTCGCTGCTGAAACGCTTGTCGCAATTCCCGCTCGTAAGCATCCAGCACTTGAGCTTCATTCCGCGCTGGCGGTCGCTCCTGAGCACCGCTCACCCCAGCCCCGAACAGCAGACCACTAACTGCCAGGAATATCAGAACCAGTGATCCGCTGGACCTCCGAGTCGTTCGCACGAACACCAACATGGGAAGTGCTCCACACAAAAAATGGTTTCGAGTCGATGTTCGTGGGGGTACGTCGGCAGCGAGCTTAAGCGCGCAACGGAACCGACTCATTTAGAAGGAGATCGTAAAGGGTGCGAGGTTCGGGACAAATGAAACAGAACAGCGCGCCACCGGGAGTTCGGCGTGGTGTGTCGAGGGAGTAGCGTGGCGTGTCGAGGGCAGGTGGGAGGCCCGCAGCCCGTCCCCTCTCCCCAGCCGCCGGGGAGAGGGCTAGGGAGAGGGGCTCAAATGACAGCCGTTTTTTGACACCATCCCATGGACACCCGCGCGATGCCTCCAAAAATCCAGTAGCCTCACCGGCGGCCAGCCCCCGGAAAACCCGCAGGGCCCAAAAAATAATCGGCATCTGTCCGGAAGCTCGAGTGGAATTCGATCTTTACCTTGATGCCAGCCGGAAGGTGGACGAGGTTTGCGGTCCGCCCTGGCGAGTGGACGGCGGAAACGGGCTATTGCGGGAGTCTCAATCATGAACCATCTTCCGACGCTGGGACGACTCTTATTCGTTTGCTGGTGCTGCTGCTGGGCGAGTGGAGCGATGATCTCGGCCGCCGAACCGCTGGCGACAGCGGCCCGAGTACGGGAAGCGCTGCGACCCGGCTGGGAAGGTAATCTGGCCGAACAGCAAACTCGGCTCACCGCCCTGCTGGCCAGTCAGCCCGATTTGCTGGTCGCGCGCGGACATGCCGGCTTCGTCCGCCAGGGCGGGGCCTGGGTCAAATTCGAGGATGCCGGCCAGCCAGCCGCCGAACGCGAAAAAAGGGAGCAGTATCAGGAACTAAGACGCAATATGGTGGCGTCGGTAGAGGGACATCTGGAGCTGGCTAATTGGTGTCAGAAACAGGGGCTGCCCAGTCAAGAAATCGCTCATCTACGTGGCATGCTGGAATTCGATCCTGACCATGCTGCGGCGCGCACGCGGCTGGGCTACGAAAAGCTGCAGGGCGAATGGGTAAGCCGCCGGGAACGCACTGCGGCAGATACGCACCTGGACGCTCGTGAAGAGGCGGCCCGCAAGTATCGTCCTCAGATTCGCGAGCTGGTAACCGGTCTGTCGAACAAAACGGGTGGGAAGGCTGTCGACGCGCAGGAACGCACCAAGCTGCTGCGACGTTTATCCGCCCTGGCTGATCCCGGAGCGGTTTCCGCACTGGAAACCGAACTGCTGCTCTACCTGGATAAAATTGACCAGCAACCCGGTTCGATCGAACATAAGATCGCAGATGTGCTGGTGCCGATCGTGAGCACAATTGGGCGCGTGCCGCATCCGGAGGCGGCCGAGTCGTTAGCTCGGCTAGCAACCTCGATCGCCTTACTGGTGCCCATGGAAGTGGCCGAGGCCTACGTACTAGAAAAAGAGGGTCCGCGTTATCCGACGGCCGAGGAGCTAGCGAAGTCCACGCCCGTCGCGGAGCGGCTGTCGCGCGAGCTGGCGGCAGTCTACCGCGAGGCGATCGCGCAGCTGAAGAAGCAGCCCCGCGATGCGTTCGTTCCCTATCTGCTGTCGGGACTGACTTCTCCCATTCAAGGTCAGTACAACGCGTTTCGGGAGCGGGATGGTGACGTGGTCGTACGACTCTTCTATCAGCGCGAGACGGAAAGCCGAGTGGAAGGGCTGGAAAGTCGTACCAAGCTGAACGCTGCGGCCACTAATCCGGTCGGCAAAGCACGTTCGCGGGCGTTATCGGGACAGTTGGCGGTGAGCAAGATCGTGGCTGCGGATCAGATTCTGCGTCAACAAAACGTTTCGATCCTGCACCGTAATCTGCGCGTTACCGATGTGCTGCGCGCCGTGACCGACTTACCTTTTTCGACCTTCCATGAGGAGTGGTGGAACTGGTGGAATGAAGAGAACGAAGTCTTTCTGATAAATCAAAAGCCGACGGTGCGCAAAGTTCAGCAGGAGTCGTATGTGGTCATTGCTCCGCCACCACCACCGCCGCTCTACCGAGTTGTCGGTTACGGCCCCAGTCGGCCCGATTCGAGCAGTTCCAGCAATCGCAAACTGGACTGCCTCGCCGCCGGTACCTTGATTTGGACGACATCCGGTCCCGCTCCGGTCGATAAACTTCGAATCGGCGACTTGGTCCTCGCGCAGCATCCAGAGACGGGCGAGCTGGCCTATAAGCCGGTGATTAGAACCACCCTACGCCCAGCCGCTCCGCTAGTGGAGATTGATCTCGGCGGGGAAACGATCCGCGCCAGCGGTGGCCACCCGTTCTGGGTGATCGGCCAAGGCTGGGTTCGAGCTCGACAGTTGCAAGCCGGTCAGAAACTACACGGAGTCAGCGGCGCGGTCGCCATTGAAGGAGTGAAGAACGGAGCCGACGACGAGCAGACCTACAATCTGGTGGTAGAAGATTTTCATTCTTATTTTGTGGGTACAGCGCGAGTTTTAAGTCACGACAACATGGTGCGACGTCCCACCGGCAACGCCGTCCCCGGCGTCCCTCGACAACTCTGAACCAACTCTTTGCGGGCGGAGCGACGTCGAGCTCGGGCGGTCTGGCGGGGCAAGCAGATAAGGAATCGGCCGTGGGTACTTACTACGCAATTGGAATCGTTCGCAAGTTCACAGCCAAAGCCAAGCGGGCCATCGTCGCGACAGCCTTGGAGGCCGCTGTTCGCGAACGACTCGACCTCCGTATGTTCGAATTGAACTACGCGGCCGACGGAGCCTGTCAAGGAACGCTCAAGCCTGGCCTGTTCGCTCAGCACATCGAAGGCTTCGTGAACAAACTCGCCGAAATCGACCGGGACTGCGCGGCGGTCATTCGGTATTACTTTGAGAACTACGGTACCGACATCGACCAATATGAATCGCATGCATGTCGCATGAGGATACCTCACTCCGAGGGACTATCGGTCGATGTACTTGCCGAAATGGTGCCGGTGTTCGTCGAAGGCAAAGTTCGGGCGGAGTGCTTCTCCGTGGAACCAGTCCTCATAAATTGGCTCTTCAGACAGTGCGACTTTGGCAATCCCCTGGCAGGGATCGTGGTGAGTGGCATCATCGGTTAGAACCGTAAGTCGATAGTAAGCGGCGTACGCCTGCCACATGCCGGGATTCGCGTACCAATCATCCACGGTGAAAAGAGAAGGTCGACGCTCACCACGTCGGCCTTCTTGGTTTTACCACCAGTTCCCACCAGGGTTTGTGGCGAGCGGTGTCTCGGGGCGGATGTCTCTGGGCTGTCACGCCTCTGGACGCCGCCGAACGCAGGGCCAAGTCCAACAAGCACTCAACAGTCAAAGTCTCAGTTGTCGCGCACAAGCGCCCCGGTCCGGTTTAACAGATTCTTCGGCTCGCTAGAGCCGGTCCATAATGCCATATTATGGACCGGCGACCCACGAAATTGTATCTAGCGGTGGACGGCGACCCTTTTTCGACGTGCTCGATACGCCACGACTAATGCGCCAAATCCAAAAATTGCCATCGAAGTCGGCTCGGGTACGGCACTCTGGGTTACGACACTGTACTGGCCAATGACTTGTGGACCGCCATCTAAATGATCAACTTGATATGCAAACGCATATACATCACCGCTTGTCGGAGCCTGTAAAAATACGGCATAGGCCGAGGAGGTAAGAAGCCAAGTTGCACTTCCCTTGAATGCTTGAACGCCAGCCGTAAATGAAGCAGGATTTGGAGTGCCGTTGTCCAGGTCGTACATATTGAGGCCGGGATCCGAGGAACCCCGGTAGAGTGTAGGACTCCCCCCCGAAGTCGAATTGAAATAAACGAGATCCGCCCCAAAAACACGCTGTGAACTACTAGTGGTAAAGAACCTACCTCCCAAAAAATCTTTCAAATACACCCCAAAGCCATTGTCAGACCCACTTACCGAGGCGCTCGATAAGCCTGTAGTTGCGGAGAACGTCACTTGGTCTACGGTCCTTAAGTCCACCTGCAAAACAACTGCTGCCCGTGCTGTGGAGACCGTGAGGATGCAAATTAAAAAGCAAGATGGAAGGAAACGAAGAAACATTGGATAGCCCAGTTCTAAAAGCGTGGTTACTGACCGGATAACTGACCGCGCGAGGATGGTAATCACCCCACCAACGGACGCTCGGGCGTGGTTGCCACTGAGCAAGTCCGGCACGGCAGCTGCAACCGATGAAACAGTGCGCCGTTTTGCGAACAAACCTAATGAAGCAGAATTCGCTCTCATCTTGCTAAAACTCCTCAAACAGATACCTGTATCTCGCGATCCCTCGATCCAACTCCCACACTTGGAGACCTTTCGTCATCCCTGCCGAAAGGCGAAGGGCAGTGAATGCTCGACGCATTATCTTCCCCTCCAATGATGTAAACGCCCCAGGCAATCTGAATTTGACAAAATCCGAAAGAATTTTGGTCCATCCGAGTTTCCTGTGGGGTGACCGCCGGTCTGGGCTGGTTCCCCAAGACCAGAAGATCGCGGTGCTCGAGGCACGCGTCGCCCAGCAGTAGGCCAAGCTCGTCCAAAAGAACGCAGGCCATCCTCGATTACCACGAACGTCATCCACTGGAGGGTTACGTGGAGCACTACAACCACGCGCGGTTACACTCGGCGATCAAATACCTCACCCCGGCGGACAAGCTGAACGACAGGGGGCCGATGATCCTCGAATAACGCGATCAGAAGCTGGAAGAGGCCGGCGCGCGAAGGCAACAAAACCGCGCTGCCGCCAAAGAAGTTGACTGACGACCCGACAACAACTAGTCGCACCTGCGGCCTGAGCGTAGGATAGGGCAACGCTGAGGAGCCACCCGAGCGCCAACTCAGGGGCCAAGACCGAACGCGCGGCAGTCCGCCAACCCGTGGACTGCCGCCCTTCCACCTTCGGGATTGGCACCTACGCGCTAAACCTTCGCGGCACGAGGCCGCGATTCGAATGGCAGGATGCCCTCAACTATTCGCTAACTAGCGGCCCGCGAAATTCCAGT